>NZ_CP040910.1:524386-722265 GCF_013394085.1 Limosilactobacillus fermentum | reverse complement strand
AATTGTTTGGCCAATCTCGCTAAACATATGTATTCCCCCTCATCAATTAGTTTTCATTAATCTCTAATTGATCTCTCATAAGAATACTCGTTAGCAAGTGAAAAGTCAAAATAAAAAGACCGCAACGAAACAGTTACGATCTTCATTAATGGCCCCCAGTAAACTGGGCACCCTGGAAAATAATTACCGACGAAGACCAAGGGCCTTGATCAGTTCCCGGTAAGCAGGAAGGTCAGTCCGACGGAGGTAAGCCAACAGGTTACGACGGTGACCGATCTTCTTCATCAAACCACGTTGTGAGTGGTAATCGTGCTTGTGTTCGCGAAGGTGTTCATTGAGTTCGTTAATGTCTGCAGTCAAAACAGCCACTTGAACTTGGGTTGAACCAGTGTCCCCTTCGTGAGTAGCGAATTGCTTGATGATTTCGTTCTTCTTTTCCTTTGAGATAGCCATGAATGTTTCCCACCTTTCAAATTTTGGAAGACCCGCCACTAGGTAAGACGTCGGTGAGGATCGTCAAACCGAGTGGGGGTTAAGCTTGGTTAAATAACCTTAACCACTATACTTAACTTTGCCTCCAATTGCAAGTCGGAATCTTCTTCTAGCTGGTAGTTGCATTCAAAAGTGAGATTCGCTATAATAAAAAAGTTGAAAATTCTGGTCAACTGATACCAAACGGTGACGGAGGTGAAATCGAAATGCCAATTATCAAGTCAGCGATTGAACGTGTACGTGTAAATGAAAAGGCCGCTGCCCGGAACGCTTCCCAAATGAGCGCAATGCGGACTGCCATCAAGAAGTTTGACAAGGCTAAGTTAGCAGGTGCTGACAACCTTGACGACTTATACAAGGCCGCTATTTCCGCTATCGACCATGCCCACTCTAAGGGCCTGATCAAGGCGAACAAGGCTGCACGTGACAAGTCACGTCTTTCCGCCCGTTACGCAAAGTAAGCGCGGTTAGCCAATAAAAGAAAAACGTCCCTGCCAATTTGGCGGGGGCGTTTTTTTGTGCCCCAAAACTTAAAAAATCCTGCCGACAAATCACCACCATGGCAATCCACCGACAAGATTTAGCGTCGTGCCTAAAACTCGACCAATAACTACAGGACGCGGATCGGTCCGGACTACGCAGGTCGCTCGTCCACGCTTACATCCGACCTGCCTCAGAAGTCCTTGGCCACTCTCCTCATTAGGAAACCTTTTGCTTGGTGTACTGGAGTAAGAAGAGTTGGAATAATAACTCCGGATCCTGTTGAGTCGACTTTAACGCCCGCTCACAACGGATCAGCCCTAAGTATGCGTGGGACAGGTCATCCATGCTAAAGCGCCGGGCCGTTTGTAAGCCTAATTTAACCCGGTACGGGTGAACCTTTAACTGACCCGCTAGCGTCCCCTGGCTAAGGCCCCGGTTGCTCAACACCTTAATTTGCAAGAGCAAGCGGAACTGACTAACTAAAATGGCGTTGATTTGTAAGGGGGCCTGCTGGCTTTCTAATAGCTCCCGGTACAAACGAACGGCCTCCACCTGCTCACGATTTAACACCGCCTGAACCAGGTCAAAGACGTTTTCGTCCAGTGATTGGGGGACTAAACCGGCCACGGCCGCATCAGTCACCCGCTTATCTTGGTAAACCGCTAGTTCAATCACCGGCACGGCGGCCATCATCTTTCCGTAATCGGCGTTGGTACGGCGAACGAGTTCATCAATGGCTCCCCGCCCGAGTTGGTAACCATCCGCTTGAAACCGCTGTTCAACAAGGCGACGGGCCCGGGGTTCGTCTAAGGGCGCCGCCGAAACCTCGACCGCCAACTTCTTAAGGTCCTTGACCACCCCCTTGCGGCCATCGAGCTTTTCGTAGGGGGCCAACAAAACTAGCACCGTTGTTGGCTGGGGGTGCTTTAAGTACTCACGGAGCACCTCACCGTCTTGTTTAAGCGCCCCGCGGCTAGTCCCACCAGTCAAAAAGGCCGGCTTATTCAAAATGACTAGCCGCCGCTCCCCAAAAAAGGGCGCCGCCATTGCATCATCTAAGGCGTCAGCCAAGGGGGTGGTTTCCATGTCGTAGCTACCGACGTTCATGACCCGCTCTTCTTCTGGGATCAGGTTTAAAAAGACGTCTTTGGCCTCCTGTTGCAAGACCGCTTGCGTACCCAACACTAGGTACACCATGGCGGGGTTGGCCCGCTTTAGTTGTTTGCTCAGTTCTTGAATGTCCACGTCATCACCGCTTTCTGTCAGTTGCTCAATTGAAGTTGTTCGGGAGTGTTATGGGTAATAAAGTGCCCACCCCGGGAATTGTACCGATACGTAATCATCCCTTGGGTTTGCGTTGAATAGGTTTGGATGTGTAATTGCGCGAGGGTCGTTAACGTCTCTTGGTTGGGGTGCCCGTACCGGTTATTGCGCCCGGCAGATATGATCCCCACCCGGGCACCCACCTGCTTTAAAAAGGTCGGCGAACTGGAGGTCTTACTGCCGTGGTGGCCAAGCTTAACCACCGTTGCCCTTAAATTCGGGTAATGCGCCAAAATAGCTAATTCCCCAGCTTGGGGAAGGTCGCCAGTAAACACAAACCGCTTACCGCCAAACTCGCCAGCCAAGACAACCGAATCATCGTTGGTGGCCTCCCCCGGCGTAAACGGGTGCAGGATGGTAAGGCCACCAAAGCCCGGCGCTTGACTGGTAATCGGTATAATCTGGGTCCTAGTGTTGCTCGGCAACCGCTTGGTAAACTTGGTCATCTTTTCCATTCCCGCTGGGACGTAGAGGCGCTCCACCCGCATGCTGGTTAATACCGTTGGTAGGTAGCCAATGTGGTCCGCATCACTGTGCGACAGCCACACCGCGTCCAAGTGATCAATTCCCTCGCTTTTGAGGTAATTTAAAGAGGTGCTGGTGGCCTTATCAGTGGCCGAATTAGTTCGTTTCTTCCACCCCTCCGTTTGAAAGTTAAGTTTACCCCCGGTATCAATCATCATCACCCGCCGGTTGAAGGGTTCACGGATGATAATGCAATCACCCTGACCAATGTCGACGAAGGTGACCTCACCTTGTAGGGGAAAATGGAGCCACACAAAGGTGACAACGTAGCCGAGAACCAGCCACTTAACGGCGCCCCGCTTTTCCCAAGTCACCATCGTTAATAAAACTAAGCTCACCGCTACCCAAGCAGGTACCTTGCCAAAGGTAATCGTCCCGGGAAGGTTAGCCAAGGCGGCCAACCCCCGGTGAAATAAGATCAGGCCGGCGTTGACCACCGCTCCCAAGCCTGGAAACAGTGGGTACAAGATTCCCCCGCCAATTGCCAGGGGCATGATGATCAGCGAGAAAAAGGGGATCATCAGGTAGTTGATGACCAGGCTTAGTAAGTGAAATTGGTAAACCGAATGCAAGAGCGGTGGCAAGCTAACCAAAGAAAGGCGTAGGGTCTGTTTGAGGCCACTGGGCTGCTCAAACCAGGTCAGGCAAAACGATAGCAGGTAGGACAACTGGCCCCCCATTGACAAGAGGATACTCGGACTGATGAGGGTTTGAATTAACAAACTGATCGCCCAAGGGAGCATTCCCCGTAGGCCAACCAACTGTCCTAATAACTGTAGCTCCATCATAATGCTGGCCCGCCCCAGGCTTACCGAACCGCCCCCCACTACCCAGTAGAGGGGCAAGAGGATTAACAATAACCCCCGGCTGGTTTCCTTAGTCAAGCCTAGGCGTGCAAACAAACCGCGGACCACCCCGCACAAAACCACCAGGTGTAAACCCGACAGGCAAAACAGGTGGATGATCCCCAGTTGCTTGACCGCTACCATCTCACTGGCGGTCGCCGGATCCTGTTCACCAATCAACAGCCGCCGGCAGTACCCCGCTAGCGGCTGGGGTAAATTAGCCATGTGGTGACTAAAGTTGGCCCGCAACTGGTGCAGAAAGTCCGTTAGGCGGTGTGACGCTTGGGCTACCAAGACCGGGGCTTTCCCGGTCACCTGGTTATAAATTCCCCGGTTGGCCTGGTAGGCCCTTCGATCAAATTCGTTGGTGTTAGTTGCCGGTAAGATTTGTTCCACCTTACCGGTGACGTTCAGCTTTACCGGGGTAGTCACCTCTTGAAGTTGACGTTGTTGGTCCTGACTCTGGAGGGTTAAGAAGAGTTGCACCTTAGACCCGCTTTCGGTAACGGCAACCGCCGAAGCCAGGTCACCGTTAATTCGCCAGGCATCGGGCTGAACCGTTAGTTGCCCCGTAAAGTCGCCAGCCGGCTGCGTTTGTGCCTGGCGCTGAGCAAGTAGCTGCCCACACCGTAAGCCGATGATCACGATCACCCCAACCGTCAGCCAAGTTGTCCGGCGGTCGCGCTGGCAAAGTACCCGGCCGAATAAAAGAAGCAATCCCACCGCGGCCCAGTTTTGGTGGCCGATTAACCAAGCGGCGGTCAGGGAAGCAGCAAGGGCCAAGAACAGGCCCCGCAAAGAAGCCATTTAGTCCGGGTTAATGTATTGGTCGAGGTTAACCTGGTCTAAGATATCTGCGTCTAGTTTGATTTGGTGAAGGGTGACGCCCTTTAGCTCAATCAACTTCATAGCGTAATCATCGTTATGGTAATTACGGAGGTAATTGATTTGGGTGATCCCGGCTTGTAAGAGGCTCTTCGTGCACTGCAAGCACGGGAAGTCAGTCACGTAGACCATCGCCCCGTCCGTCGAGGTGCCAAACTTGGCGCACTGCAAAAGGGCATTCATTTCCGCGTGGATCGTCCGCACACAGTGACCATCGCGCAGGTAACAACCGACGTCGATGCAGTGCTCATCACCAGCCACCGCCCCGTTATAGCCGGAGCCGATGATCCGTTTGTCGCGAACCAACACGGCCCCCACCGACAAGCGGGTGCAAGTGCTCCGGGATGCCAACAGGGCGGCTTGAACCATGAAGTACTGGTCCCAATCAATTCTTTTTTTCATTTTGATACCCCCTTAAGTGTCACCCACTAGTATAGCAAACTTTCTGGGTCATGCCTAAACCGCCAGCCGGTCTTTGATTTTGGCCACCGTTTTATCGCCAAAGCCGTCAACGTTTTTCAAGTCCTCGACCGTCTTGAAACCGCCGTGTTCCTGCCGGTAGGCAATGATCTTATCCGCCTTTTTGTCACCAATCCCATCGATTGTTTGCAGCTGCTCTTTAGTCGCCGTGTTTAGGTTAACCGAATCACCCTGACCGCTTTGGCTCGTAGCGCTCGTGGCGTCCGTAGTCCCGGTGGTCGCCGTCGTCGCATCCGCCACTTTTTCTCCTTGGGCCGGTACGTACACGACCTGTTGGTCTTGGAGCTCCTTAGCTAAGTTAACCTGGTTTAAGTCGGCTAACGCCGTCTGACTCCCCGCCGCAGCAATGGCCTCTTGCACCCGGGCCCCCTTTTTCAAGTGGTAAACCCCTGGCTTATTAACGGCCCCCTTTACGTCCACCCACACCCGCCCCGAGCCGTTTTCGGTACTAGTTGCTAGGCTACTGGTCACCGCACTGGTTGCCGAATAGGCGCTCGACTGGCTAGTCGCCCCTACCGCGTCGGTAACCGGTTGGTGGGTATGCCACCACCAAAAACCCACTGCTAGCACCAAGCCGATGACAACGTAGATTTGTGAACGGTGCTCTTCCCACAGGGCCTGGAGCTGTTCGACTAATTTTTCCACCGTCAATTCCTCCCTTCACCCCTAAGTACGCAAAAAAAACGATCAGGTCACGAAAAAACCTGATCGTTTTTTTTATTGGTGGGTTTTAAGGTAGTTAACCGCGTCTTCAAAGGTCTGAACCGGAACTACCTTCATGTTCGGGGCATACCTTTTAGCCGTTTCCTTTGCTATTTGGTAGTTAGTCTTGTGGCCTTCTTCATACTTTAGGATCTCCTTGGTTGGTTTCACGTAGGGGGCAAAGAAGATCGTTGCCCCGGCATTCTTGGCGGCGATGATCTTTTTATCGATCCCGCCAATCTCACCAACGGAGCCGTCCGCACCAATCGTCCCCGTTCCGGCAATCTTTCGCCCGTGACGGAGGTCTTGTTGGGTCAACTGCTCGTAAATCTGCAGGCTAAACATTAACCCACCGGACGGCCCGCCCAACTGCCCGGGGTTAACCGACACCGGAATCTTGGTGGTCACCTTGACGTTATCGGTCAAGATGATCCCAATTCCTGGTTTACCGGTCGAGATCTTGACCAACGGTTCGGTGGCCGTTTTTTGCTTCCCGTTGTGGAGGTAAGTTACCGTCAGCTTGTCGCCCACCTTTTGGCTGGCAATGTACTTTTGGTAGCCAGCGGCGGTGTCAAAGTGGCGCCCGTTCACCTTGGTAATCGTGTCGCCAACTTGGATCTGCTTTTTAAACTCCGAGTTGCTCTGAACCGATAAGACGTAAATCCCCAGGTACTTCTTGGTGTATTGCTGGCCGGCAGCCCGGTAGGCCACGGCGATTGCTTCGTTGATCGCCGATTGCATATAAAAGTCTTGGACCTTGGTGTAGGTCGCCGAATTTTCGCCACCGGTCACCGAATCGGCACTTTCAATGGAAGTATGTGGATTCAACTTAGCCCACAAGTACGTAGCCGGGCGGGCCTGCTGGAGGTAGACCGAGGTGATCATAAAGCTCCCCTTGTACTTATCGGGGTGATTCTTCATCGTCACGTAGCTCTTGAGGCTATCCGCCGACCCCGGACTTTCGATGTAGAGGTTGAGTGGCCAAAATAAGAACCAACAGGCAAATAAAATTAAGGCTAAGGTTACCCCAATCCGGCGCAGTATTTGATTATCTTGCTTCTTCATTCTCTTTTTTTACCCGCTTCATTTGCCGTTTTTCCAGGCGCGCTTGCAACGCCTCGTTGATATTGGCCGGCAAGAGGGCGGCGATGTTGCCCCCCGACATGGCGACCTCTTTTAAGAGGCTACTAGAGAGGTATTGGTACTTAGGGTCCGCTAAGAAGATGATCGTTTCCACCTGGTCGTCTAGGTAGTGATTCATTGCGGCGATGTCTTTTTCGTAACGGAAATCGTCAACGTTTCTAACCCCGCGCATCAAATAATCCGCCCCAATTTTGTTCATCAGGTCAACGGTTAAGCCCGTAGCGGTGATCACCGAAACGTTGTCCAGGCCGGCGACCGCTTCTTTAACTTGGGCAACCCGCTCATCCACCGTGAACCAGGCATCCTTGCTGGTGTTAGTCATCACGGCCACGGCCAGGTGGTCAAAAAGGGCGCTCCCCCGTTTAATTAAATCCAAGTGACCAAGAGTTAGGGGATCAAAACTCCCCGGAAAGATTGCAACTTTCATATTCTTACTCCTTTCCGTCATACCGGTACACGGTCACCACCGTGATGCCGTAATCTTGGCGTCGCTTAAAGGAAAAGCCGGGGAGCTGTTCTGGAAGGTTAGCCTCCTGGTTGGTTTCCGCCACCACGATTGCCCCCGGGTTTATCAAGTCCAATTCTACCATTTTTGTTAGGTCAGTTACGATCTGCTGCTTCGCATAGGGCGGGTCCAAGTAGATTAGATCAAAGTGTTCACCCTTACTTTGTAGCATGTGCAGGGCCCGCGTGGCGTCTTGTTTTAACACCACAAACTGGTCCTCGTGCTTAGTGGTCGCAATGTTTTTCTTGATCGTCTTGATCGCCGCTAGCTGACGGTCAACCAAGACGGCCCGTTCAATCCCGCGTGACACCCCTTCGATCGAAAGGCCACCCGACCCGGCGTACAGGTCCAGTGACGTTCCCCCATCAAAGTAGGGGCCAATGATGTTAAACACCGCTTCTTTCACCTTGTCGGTCGTTGGCCGCGTTGCCATTCCTGGCACCGCGCTTAATTTACGCCCCCGGTATTCACCCGCCACAACTCTCATCGTTAATCATCCTCATCGTGTGTTTTGTATAGTCCCGTCGACGCAAGGTCGGCCACGTCCGGATCTAAATCTGGTAAGGCGGACGGCACCACCCGCTTGACGTTATGCAGCTTCTCTAATCGTTCAATCGTTTCTGCGACCTGCGCCTCGTCAACGTAGATAATGGCGTAGTGGGCCCGCTTGGAAACGTAGTGGACCCGGCCGTAGTGACGGAGGGCCCGAATCACCCGGCGGCTGCTAATGTAGACGGCGAGCCCCCGGCGGGGTACAAATTCAAATTGTTCATCAGGCATTTGCATTGAGCACCCCTTCCTTGACTTGGCTCTGTTGGGCAGACCGGCGGGCCCGTTGCCTCCTGGAGACATTAAAGACCAGCCCGAGGGCAAAACAAAGCACCAACATACTGGACCCCCCGTAGGAAATGAAGGGGAGGGTCACCCCAGTGATCGGCAACAGACCGCAGACCGCCCCGATGTTAAAGGAGGCTTCGACCAGGATAAAGGTTGCCACCCCGTAACAAATGAGCGTGTCGTACTGGTTAGTCGCCCGGGCCCCAATCTGAATCGTCCGGCAGACAATGATGCCTAGCCCCAGCAGAATTAAAATCACCGTGATTAACCCCAACTCCTCGGCAATCACGGCCAAGATAAAGTCGGTGTTTGGCTCCGGTAGGTACCCCATCTTTTGAATCGAGTTCCCCAGCCCCTTCCCAAACAGACCCCCGTTTGAAATGGCGTAATAGGAGTTTACCAACTGGCTACCGGCCCCGGAAGCAGAGCCAAAGGGGTTGAGGTAGCCGACGAAGCGGGCGGCCTTGTAGCCATGAATGTATTTAACGGCTAGCTCCGAGACAAAGGGCATTCCAAATACGACCCCTAAAAAGACCGAAACGAGGACCGTTACGCCGCCCTTCCACTTAGTCTTGGCACTCAAAAAGAGGATTAAGACAATCGCCGAGTTGATTGCCGCCCCCCCAAGGTCGGGCTGGATGACGATTAAAACAATCAAAACAGCCGCCACCGTCAACGGAAAGGCATACGCGTACTTGCTAAACGACTTAGGGTGCTCGCGGTAATCGGTAAAGAGACTAGCTAAGTATAAGATCAAAAAGAGCTTGCAGACTTCGGCCGGTTGGATCGAAAAGACCCCCCCTATATTGATCCACCCTTGGGCCCCGTTGATCGAGGCCCCAAACAGCTTAACGCCGATCAAAGACAAAAACATCGCCATGGCGAAGTATTTTAAGAGCCCCGGACTACGAAACATTTTAATATCAACTGAGGAAACAAACATAAACACCAACAGCCCTAAGACAGCAAAGATGGCCTGCTTACGGAGGTAGGAGAAGGGGCCACTTTCGGACTGGTAGCGAACTACCGCACTGGCTGAATACACCATCACCACCCCCAATACGCACAGGGATAAAAAGGGCACTAATAGCCACGGGTCCCAAGTGGAGAACCGGCGTTTGGCTTGGTTTTTCATAAACTTAAATTCACCCCATTTTCACGACAATCGTGGTCTAATTATACACCAAACGGCCGTGACAATCCGATGTTGTCACGGCCGTTAAGAAAGCCTTATTAATTACTTGTCACGCAAGGCTGCCTTGCGCCGCTTAGCCGCCTTTTCCCGGGCGTTAGTGTCCAGGATTTGCTTACGTAAACGAACGTTTTCCGGCGTGATTTCGCAGTATTCATCGTCGTTTAAGAATTCAAGGGATTCTTCAAGGGACAAGTGCGTTGGCGTCTTGATCCGGGCCATGTCGTCGGAACCGGCTGCCCGAACGTTGGTCAGGTTCTTACCCTTGGTGATGTTAACCGTGATGTCGTTTTCGCGGCTGTTTTCACCAACGATCATCCCTTCGTAGACTTCCGTCCCTGGGTCAATCAGGAGCGTCCCGCGGGATTCGATCCCCATCATGGCGTAGGTTGTGGCCTTGCCAGAGTTCATCGAAACCAAGGTCCCCTTCTTGCGGCCTGGGTTCCAGTTCTTAACCACCGGAGCGTATTCCTTGAAGACGTGGCTCATAATCCCGTAACCCTTGGTTTGGCTCATGAATTCGTTGGAGTAACCGATCAAGCCCCGGGATGGAACTTCAAAAATCAACCGGGTTTGGCCGTTGTTGGATGGTTCCATGTTCTTCATTTGCCCCTTACGTTGGGAAAGGGAGTCAATGATTGAACCAGTGTATTCATCCGGCGTGTCGATTTGAACTTCTTCAAACGGTTCGCATTCAACCCCGTCGACTTCGCGGTAGATAACTTGCGGACGGGAAACGGCCAGTTCGTAACCTTCCCGACGCATCGTTTCAATCAGGATTGATAAGTGCAATTCCCCACGCCCGGAAACGGTCCAAGCACCCGGGTCATCAGTGTCGTCAACCCGCAGGGAAACGTCGGTGTGTAATTCAGACTTCAGGCGGCTTTCCAGTTGCCGGGAAGTCACGAATTCACCTTCGCGACCAGCAAACGGGGAGTCGTTGGTCCGGAAGGTCATTTGCAACGTCGGCGGGTCGATCCGCAGCGGCGTTAAGGCGTCCGGGTGTTCTGGGTTAACCACCGTTTCACCAACGTTGATTTCATCCATCCCGGAAACGGCGATCAGGTCACCGGACTTAGCTTCTTGAATTTCCACCCGCTTAAGCCCAACGAACCCGAAGAGCTTGGTAACGCGGAAGTTTTGCTTGGAGCCGTCCAGTTTCATAACCGTAACTTGGTCCCCAACCTTGATTTGACCACGAACTACGCGGCCGATCCCAATCCGACCAACGAAGTCGTTGTAATCGAGGATCGCCACTTGGAATTGGAGTGGTTCGTCGGAGTTGTCGATTGGTGCCGGAATCGTGTCGATGATCGTGTCAAATAACGGCTTCATCGTGTGTTCTTGGGTGGCAACGTCAGCGTCTAATGACGTCGTCCCGTTCATAGCGGAGGCGTAAACTACTGGGAAGTCCAGTTGGTCTTCGTCGGCCCCTAATTCGATGAAGAGGTCGAGCACTTCGTCAACCACTTCTTCCGGGCGAGCGCCTTCACGGTCAACCTTGTTAATCACCACGATCGGCGTCAGGTGTTGTTCCAGGGCCTTCTTTAAAACGAAGCGGGTTTGCGGCATCGTCCCTTCAAAGGCATCGACAACTAACAAGACACCGTCTACCATCTTCATAACACGTTCCACTTCACCACCGAAGTCGGCGTGCCCTGGGGTATCAAGGATGTTGATTTGGTAGCCATTGTACTTAACGGCCGTGTTCTTGGAGAGGATCGTGATCCCCCGTTCCCGTTCAATGGCGTTGGTGTCCATTGCCCGGTCCTGGATTTCAAAGTGTTCCGGCAGGGTATCCGATTGCTTCAACATTTCGTTAACCAGGGTCGTCTTACCGTGGTCGACGTGGGCAATGATCGCAATGTTGCGAATATCGTCACGTGTTTTCAAGATTTATCTTCCTTTCGTTTCCAAGCGTTACCGCTTTTTTCTCTTAAAAAAACTGCGACCGAGGTCACAGTTATCGGCTAGTTGACAAGGGCTAAGACATCATCGGCCGCTTGTTTTGTCGCTATTAATACAAGGTTAGATGATAACACATCAATGGAAGGCGCGTCAATCGCTTTGACCACTAATCCCATTGCCTCCGCCAAAACCCGGCCCGCAGCCAAGTCCCAGGGGTGCAAGTAGGAAAGGTAGGCGCCCAACTGGCCAGTGAGGACGTAAACTAATTCCATTCCAGCCGCCCCGTACATCCGTAGGCCCCGGGATTGGTGGGCCACCTCACGCAGGTTATGGGCGTTGTTTAAAATCATCGCTGAATTGAGGGCCACCAAGCTATCCTTTAAGCCGTTATTGGCCGGGCTCGTCAGGCGCCGGTTATTTTCAAAGACGCCCCGCTTCTTACCGCCGTGGTAGACGGTCCCGTTAATTACGTCCATGATGTAACCCAAAGTGGGCTTACCATCAACGTAGAGGGCAATCATGATGTAGAAATTGGCGTGTTGCATAACAAAGTTCATCGTCCCGTCAATCGGGTCCACAATCCAGACGTGGCCAGTCAGGGTGGCCACTTCATCGCCAAACCCCTCTTCCGAAACCACCTGGCTTCCCGGGTCGATTTCGTGTAACCTGGTCGAAATGTACTGGTCGTTTTCCTTGTCGACCGTGGTCACTAAATCCTTGTACGAGGACTTTAGATCGATGTCATAAGAGGCCTGCATTCGGTTGAGGGTCCGGTGACGCACCTCATCTAACAAGTCCAAAACGGCTTGATCAATTTTTTCTAACATCCTTTACCCCCCGATCTTAAGTTGCCCCTTGGTCGTTTCTTTGGCCGCCTTGACCACGTCGTAGCACTGGTAGCCCGAGACCCGGTAAAAATCGCGGCCAAGTTGCTTTTCTTGGGCCTTGGTAGGGACCACCTTTTTAAACGCTTGGTAGCAATCTAGGACCCGTTGCCGCCGCACCCCTGTCTCGTAGGCGTCCTCAACGACCCGGTAGAAGTTAGTCACGGCGATCAGTTCTTCCGCCGTCCACGTTGGGTCTAATGGGTAGGAATAGTTTCCACCGTTTATTGCCATTTACATCACCCTTTTAATCAATTTGCTCTCATTTTAACATGATTTGCCCCGGAGGTAATTATTGTCGTCCCCCCTTTTGATTGTGCTAAACTAGAAAATAGTAATTAGAGACAAGGGGGATCCACCAATGATTTTAATGAAAGACATTGTCAGAGACGACCAGGAGGGAACGGTCCTGCGCGATTACGCCGCCAAGGTGTCCTTCCCACTGACCGAAGAAGAACAACAATTGGCTAAGGACCTAATGGAATACTTGGAAATCAGCCAAGATGAAGAACTGGCCGAAAAGTACGGGTTGCGGGCCGGGGTTGGCCTTGCCGCTCCCCAGGTCAACATCAGCAAGCAAATGGCCGCCGTCTTGGTGCCATCCGACGACGAAGAAGACGACACCCCGATTTTTAAGGATGTGATCATCAACCCGGTCATCATTTCCGAATCCGTACAAATGGGGGCGCTAACGGAAGGCGAAGGTTGCCTCTCCGTTGATCGCGACATCGCCGGCTACGTGCCACGTCACGACCGGATCACCCTCAAGTACCAAGACGTCCAGGGTGAAACGCACAAGGTCCGCTTAAAGCACTACCCCGCCATCGTTTGCCAACACGAAATTGACCACCTCCACGGGGTGCTGTTCTACGATCACATTAACAAGGACAACCCGTTTGAGGCCCCCGAAGGAACCGTCTTCTTCGGTTAAAATTGGGCGTAATTCGTTATGACCTTAAATCAAAAAGCCCGCCCTCGCGATTTCGCTTCACGGGACGGGCTTTTTAATTTGACCAAGCTACCGTAAAAACCTACCGCCAGCTAAGCCTTATCTAATTTTTCTAGGTCGGCCACGTATTCCTTGGTTGCTTCATTCATTAAGTTGGCTACGTCAACGTGCAGTTGGTGTTCATACTCCCACCAGTCTGTAATCACCAAGGGGGTTGGGGCCCCCACCTGATCAAGGGCCGTGGTTAAATTTTCTTTGGTCAGCCACTCTTGTTCTTCGACGTTTAGCTGTGGCATGTCGACCACGTACTCAAAGGCCATGACGCCCTTTCCCCAAACGTCGGCCACCATCACCGAGTCGGTTGGTAAATTGGCCGGGCGGAGGTGGGCCTTTAGGGCGGCTTGTACGGCCTGATCGGTGGCCGCTTGGGCTTGGTTTTGCATGATGATCGTGGCGCGCTTGACCAAAGTCCGGTGCACCAGTTGATAAATTACGACCACCACTACGAAGGCAATCAGGATACTCCAAATTAGGGTCATCGCACTCCCCACTTTCTAAACCTTTTCTTAGCTTAGGATAGCACAGTTGGAAATTTAAGGACAGTCCCGGGCAAGTGTGCTATCATAGTTAGGTAAAATTTACGAACAAATGAATAGGAGCATGACATGACTTTCAAAGTTTATTACCAACCAAGCAAAAACACGACCCCGCGTCGGGAAAACACCCAATCCCTATACCTGGAAGCCGATTCCGAAGCCGCTGCCCGCGTGTTAGTAGAAGAAAACACCAACTACAACGTTGAATTTATCGAACTGTTGGATGAAAAGGCACTGGCCTACGAACAAGAAAACAACGCGGACTTCCAGTTAACTGAATTTTAAGCGTTAAACGGCCCACGGTAATTAACCCTGCGGCGCCGATCTGTTCGCGTTTAACGGAGGCCGGGAAAAAACTCTGTTTTTCCCGGCCTCTTGTTGTATTCACGAATGTTAGACAGAAATGTGGTAAATGACCGTAGTTCCAGTGCCTAAGCAGGCCGAAGAACGGTGCGTCCCGTGCCAACCGTTCGTCCTAGCTTAGTCATACGACCTGCAGCGGAGGTTATTTCCCACCCACTTTTTTGATGATCCGGAGGAAACTATGCATTACTCGATCATTATTAACCCCGTGGCCGGCGGGGGCCGGGGGAATTCAACATGGTCAACCGTTAAGGCTGCCTTAGACGCAGCCCAACTCGACTACACCCCGTTATTTACCAGGGACGAGGAAGGAGCCACCTACCTCACGATGCGCCTGGCCGACCGGCATGCCGGCCGGCCCGACGAAACCCTGATCGTCATCGGTGGCGATGGTACCTTACACCAAGTGGTTAACGGGGTCTTGCAGAGCAAAAACGGTCGGCAACACCCACTGCCAATTGGCTACATCCCCTGCGGAACCGGTAACGATTTCGCCCGTGGTTACGGAATCTCAACCAACCCGTTAACCGCCCTGCACCAAATTTTGGATGCCGAAACTACCGAACCGGTCACCATTGGCCACTATCACGACGCCATTAAAAACGAAGACGGCTACTTTTTAAATAACTTGGGGATCGGCTTTGACGCCGCCGTGGTCAGCCGGACCAACGCTTCGAAAAGTAAGCGGCGCCTCAACCGGCTCCACTTAGGGGCCTTTTCCTACGTTTCCCAGGCCCTGGGGGTCTTATATGACCAAGCCCCCTTCACCCTGATGGTCCAACAAGAGCGCACCCGCCAGCTCTTCCCTAACGCCTTTATCGTTATTGCCTCTAACCACCCCTTTATCGGTGGCGGGCGGAAGGTCGCTCCCGACCGTGACCTCGCCGAACCCAACCTGGAGTTGTTAGTCGTCGAGCGCCACAACTGGCTGATTACCTTCTGGACGATGTGGCTCTTCTTACGGGAACACTTGGCCCGGTCCCGCTTTGCCCACCGCTTCGTCGGCACCCACCTTCACTACACCACCACCTCGCTTGAGTTTGGTCAAGTTGACGGTGAGGAAATGGGTAACCGCTTCGTTGACCTGGAACTGGGGACCGCTTCTTACCCCTTCCGCCAGGTGCGCCACTTACGCAAAAAGAAAAAGGTTAAATAAAGTCAAAGTCTTGTCCAACGACAGGACTTTTTTTAGTTATCGCAGTATAATATACATATTCACTTCCTTAGCACCCGCCCTTCTGTTCTAACACCTAATTGAACAAAGTAATTTATAATTAATTACTAATGAGTGCTAAAGAATTCATTAATTACCAGTCAATTAGCGTTTCTAACCAAGGAAAACTGCTAAAATGTCTAAAAGCTTACATGTCTAAAAGCTTACAAAGGAGTGATTCGATGGTCAATTTATTTTTCCACACTAACGACCCATCCAAGCGCAAAGCCGTTCAATGGTTAACTCAGCACGGGATCACCGTTAGTCAACGAAACATCGAAAAGGAGCCGTTGACGACCCCTGAAATCCTCGACCTGCTCGCCCTTTCCACGGACGGGACCGACGATTTAATTTCTAAACGCTCCCATGATACCAAGGCCCTGCAAATGGACGCCCGTAATCTAACCATTAACCAACTTGCCCAAGCAATTGAAAAGAGCCCGCACATCTTGCGCAACCCGATCATCTTTAACGACCACAAGATGGTGACCGGCTTTGACCAAGAGAAGATGGGGGTTTTCATCTCTAAGCACCAACGCCGACTTGAATTAAACCGGCTCTTGGCCAACTTAAAGAAGGGTACCCCACAGGTACAAACCGAATTAATCTAATAAAAAAACTCGCCCGCGGGCGAGTTTTTTTATTAGCCTTCTTCCGGCAGTTGGAAGAGATCGTGAATTGAGGCTCTTTGTCAAATCCTGTTGATGGGTCATTTTAGGCGGCGGCCGGTGCTTGCACCTGGCGCCGCCTTTTTTCAGCTTCCGTTCCCATTTGATGCAATCGGATCCGGGCGATGAAATGACCAAAGTTAGTAAAGCCATATGCCGTCCGTTGAATTAACTTGATCATGCGGTTGATCCCCTCAACCCGACCGTTTGAGTACGGTAATACGGTTGCGTTGTACACTCCTTCGCTGTTCTTACGGAGGGTCTTAAGAACCGTTTGGAACGGCGCTGGCACGTCCCATTTGGTGAACAAGAGGTCCATTAATTGGTCAACATCGTGCTCTTCAAGAGCGGTCATGGCGCCCTGTAAGAGTTCATAACCGGCCGCTAACTGGGGATCAAGGTCCAGACCAATTCCCACCCGTTCAGCCATCGTTACCTTTTGTCGTAAGTGGCGATCATAGTACTCCTTAGTGTAGTTAAGCGATGTGCTTTTAAGTAAGTACAGTCGCCACGAATTCTTCAATGCCCGATACTCACGCGTATTAGGGTCGAATTGCTTCATTACTGCGACCCGGACTTGGTTAAACGCCCGCGTAAGCATTGAAACGATGTGGAATCGATCCACAACCAGCTTTGCGTTTGGGAAGTAGCGGCGTACAAGGCCTTGATAGTAACTGTTTAAGTCTGTCGAGACTGATTTGACTCGTTTGCGCTCTTTTAGCGAGAATCGATCAAAGTAATGCGTAATACTACTCTTAAGCCGATCAGGGAGAATTTGGTAGATTTGTGAGGTATCATTATCAACGATAATGAAGCAATACTTCCCCTGCGGACCACGGAACTCATCAATGGCAATATTAGTGGGTAAAGTGCGACTATTAAAGCGAAGGAGCGCTTGATCACTGTCTAGGAGGCGGCCAATGGTACTAGGTGACACACCGGTAAACTTAGACACGTCCTTTTGAGAGACATTACTTTCAAGCATCGTAAGTGCCTTGTGTTTAACTGCTTTGGCAATGGAACAGTATTTATCAACGACGTTGGTCTTCGCCATGAACGAATCTTGGCAATTCTTACATCTCAGGCGTTGCTTACCGATCCGCAACATGGTGGGACAACTTTCGTTAATTGAGAGGTACTTAATGGTTTGGTAAGAATGGCCATTCTTGATGAAGGTATCCGCAAAGCCGCAATGTGGGCACCGATCCAATTTAAGCGAGACCGTCCCAATGAAGACCTGCGTCTCCCATCCGTCATTATTTTCAAAGACAACGTCTGTGAAATGAAGATTGGGGTCTTTAATTTGAAGGATATTTTTAATATAATCAGTCATAAGGTCACACCTCTTACTTTCTGGAATTTGCGTGGTAGTTAATGATCAGAATTTTAAGGCTGGTGGGGCCTTTTTTTGTGCCCTCAAAACCAAAAAATCCTGTCAACGAATCACCACTATGGTAATCCATCAACAAGATTTAGTGTAGAGCCTGAATTGAAAGGTGGTTGTGAATCCGGTTGATGGCACCAGCGAGTAGCGGGGCAACGGAAAGTTGTTCGATGTTTTCCGTTTGCTTCTCTTCTGGGATCACGATCGTATCGGTAACCACCATTTTCTCCAGTGGGGAATCCAACAGGCGCTGGCTAGCGTCCCCGGATAAGACCGCGTGGGTCGCAACCCCAAAGACCCGGTCGGCACCACACTTCTTAAGGAGGGTGGCGGAGTTGGCAATCCGCGAACCAGTATCGACAATGTCGTCAACAATGATCGCCGTCTTGCCGGCCACTTCCCCAATCACCGTAGTTGGTAATTGTTCGTGACGGGCTTCGCGGTTACTTTCCGTCCGCTTATCAACGATTGCGATCGGGGCGCCGCCAATTAATTCAGCAAACCGGCGGACCCGGTTCACCCCGGCGTGGTCAGGAGCCACAATCACCAAGTTATCGGTAATCCCCTCTTCCATGAAGTACTTAACCAGGGTTGGGGCGGCCAGCAAGTGGTCCACCGGGATGTCGAAGAACCCTTGTACCTGCGGGGCGTGAAGGTCGACGACGATCATCCGGTCGATTTGATCCATCGTCAGCAGGTTGGCCACCAGCTTAGCGGTGATTGGTTCCCGCGAACGGGCTTTGCGGTCTTGGCGGGCGTAACCGTAGTACGGAACCACCACGTTAATCTTCTTGGCGCTCGCCCGGCGCAGGGCGTCGACCATAATCAACAGTTCCATCAGGTTGGTGTTAACTGGCTCGGAAATCGATTGAATTACGTATACTTCCCGCCCCCGCACGCTTTCGTCGATCGTCACGGAAATTTCCCCGTCGGCAAAGTGGCTAATCGTGCACTTTGAAAGGGGAATTCCCACCTGATCGGCCACCGCTTGGGCCAGCGGTTGGTTTGCGTTTAGCGCAAAGAGTGATACGTTTTCGGCATTTTCGATTTTACTCATCGTCTTTGTCCTTCCGTTGTTAGTGACGTTTTTCCTATTATCACAATTTTGGGCCCGGCTTGCAACCAGATTAGGCAAAGTCGGCCGGACTTAATCCATCCATGCCGATCAGCGGGTCCACCCGTTCGTCTTCCACCATTGCCGGTGTCAAGTGATCCGCTGGTTGTTCTTCTTGAACCGGCGTCTGGGCTTTCTCGTCTGCCGGGGAGTCTGGATCCTGCTGGGCTGCTTGCCAAACCAACTTCAGTCGCTGCTTGAGCGAGGTGGGGCGGTCCACCACCGGCGTCTTAGAGCAACGCACGAAGGCCGGGGCGTCACCCACCATCACCAGAGCCCGCGACGACCGGGTCACTGCCGTGTACAAGAGGTTACGTTGGATGATTGAACCAGCCTGGGGGTTAGTCGGGAAAAACTCCGACAGCAAGGTCACAATCACGACCGGCGCCTGACTCCCCTGGGCCTTGTGAATCGTCATCGCGTAGGCCAGTTCTAAGTTAGCCAGGGCGGTGGGGTCATCGTATTTAACCAGGTGGCCAGCAAAGTCGACCGTGACCTTCAGGTGCACCTTCTCCTTTTTGGCGAGCCGATCGCCGTTAACGACGTGCTTATCTTTCCCGGCAATCGACTTGATGATCCCGATGTCACCGTTATAAACCTCGGCGTCGGAGTCGTTCGTTGTCTGCATTACCTTGTCGCCCACCCGTATCTCCCGGCTTCGTAACCGGTAAGTGGCCTGGTTTAAGCTGGCCGGATTCAGGTGGTCTTGCAAGTAGCTATTAATCAGGTCGCGGTGGCGCCGTAGCGGGGTTAAGATCTGAATATCTTGAATATCCAAGTCGTGACCACCCAAGTAGGCGTCGACTAGCTGACCAATCCGGGCCGGAACGTCGCGAGCGGCGGTGGTCACAAAGATTCGCTTGGGGTACTTAGTCTTTGGGGTGGGGGCAATGAAGTCCTCGTCAACGTCCCCCTTGTTGATCCGCTGGGCTAACGGGATCAAAGAGGAATCGGCGTCCTGGCGGTAAATCCGTTCCAAGCGGACTTGCGGTAAGCAATTAGATTCGAGCAAGTCCCGGAACACCTGCCCCGGTCCCACCGACGGCAGCTGATCGAAGTCACCGACTAACACTAAGTGGATGTTGGTCGGGATCACCGCCATTAGCCCCCCCATCAAGAGGGTGGAGGTCATCGACATTTCGTCAACCACCAGCATCTGACCGGCATTTTCTAGGGGCGCCGGTTTTTCAATCAAACGGGCGGCATCGTTATCGGTTGCAATGCTCAAGAAGTGGTGGATGGTTGACGCGGCAACGCCCTCACCCGTGATCGCCTGGCGGGCTTGCTTAGCCGCCCGCCCGGTGGGGGCAACTAACTGAATTGGTTCCCCATCGCTCCAAGCGTGGAGCTTTTGGCCGTCCTCTTTTAACAGGCGCCGGTATGCCCGCACGATCCCGTTTAGAATCGTCGTCTTCCCGGTCCCCGGTCCCCCGGTCAAGAGCAGCACCGGTGCTTCTAAGGCCTGTTTAATCGCCGCCTTTTGCTGGTCGTCGTAAGTGATTTTTTGTTCCTTGGCCACCTGATCAACTATCTTTTCAATCAGCTTTTGCCGCTTGGCGCTGACCGGCTGGGCCGCCGCCATCATCTGGTGAAGCTGACTGGCGATTAAATTTTCGGCGTGAAAGAACAGGGCCGGGTAGATTCCCCGCTCGGGCACGTGGTAAAGCTTCTTTTGGGTCAGTAAAATTCCCAAACGCGCCGCCAGGGTATCCTGGCTGACGGTGGCGCCCTGGTTAAGGAGTTGGCTAGCCCGGTTCAACAGTAATTGCGGGGCGACGTACGAGCCGGAATTTTCCCGAATCAGAATTTGGGCGGCAAAGAGGAGGGCCCCATCGATGCGGCGGGGATCATCGAAGGCCACGTCTTGATACTGGCGTGCCGCCTCATCCACCGGGCGAAAACTAATCCCCAACTGCTCATAATCGGCTACCACTTGGTAAATGTCTTCTTCGAGGATTTTAAGCAACCGCCGTTGGTAGAATTCCTGCAAGCGGCGGATCATCCAGGCCGAGAAACCGAGCATCATCAACTGGCGGTTGGCCTTGCTGGCCTCGTCATCTTTGACCAACCGGTTGAAAAAGGTCTTTAAGGTCGCGATGTCTTTTTGACTCAACCCGGACACCACTTCGATTGCGTCGGCGTCGCCAATCAGGGTGCTCATGGCCTTTTCGCCTAAGGCGTCATCAATGGCCTTGGCCACCTTTTTCTCATCACTGACCGCCACGTTGTTCTTCTTTAAAAAGGCGGCCAGCTCCTTGGCGTCGTGAGGCAGCTGGTGGACAAAGCCCGAAAAATCAAACTCAAAGCCGTAGCGCGGGTTGTTGACAACCTGACCCTCAAATTCAAACTCATCGCCCTCGTTAACTTGACCAACGTCACCCTTAACGGTGATTTCTTCGGTGTCCCACTCAAAGTCAGCCTTTAACACCGTCGCCGCTAAAATAGCAAAGGGCGGGTTAGAAAAGATAACTTTTCGTACCCGCCCCGAAAAATGCGTTGGTCCCGTTTCTTGGACCTTTTCGTCATGAATTACCGGCTGGGTATAATCCCGGTACGCCATTTAGTGGCCCCCCTTGTCACCTAATTCCTGCAGGGTCTTTTCTATTTCGGCAATCCGCTTTTCGCTCTTCTTGTAGTAATCCGGGTTCAGTTGCTGGGCCTGTTCCAAGTACGGTTGGTAAGGTTCACCAAGCGCCATGGCCACCAGCCCCCGGTCAAATTGGGTGTCGGCCCGGCCCGGGTGGCGAACCAAGATCCGGTCGTAGTACTTTTTGGCCTGCTCAAATTCGCCCAGAGCCAAGAGGGCATCCCCCAGCACCTGGCTGATTTCTGGGTCGCTTTCTTCTAACTCGTGGGCCGTCAAGCCGTACATAACCGCCTGTTTATATTGGCCCTTTTTAACGTATGACTGGGCCAGCATTAAGTAAGCATCGGCCTTCATCTTTTCGTCTTCAACCTGGTTGTAGTACTTGATCGCCTTATCGACTTGGTCCACTTCGTAATACAGGTTCCCTAACCCATACTTTAAGAAGGTTACCGCCCGTTCATCACCGCGGGTTTCAAACAGGCCTAGCGCCTTTAAGAACAGCTCTTCGGCTTGGGTGTAATCGTGGAGGCGGGTCAAAAGGGAGCCGAGCTCGTAGTAATTGTTAAACTTGTTTGGTTCGGCGTCAATAGCGGCCACCAATTGGTGCACCAGTTGTTCCGATTGACGCTTTTGTGCTTCTTGTTGCTTCGTTTCTTTTTCCATTTAGTTTCACCCCGTTATACCGTGTCCGTTGGGTCCACCTGCGTCCGGTGCAGGTACTCCGTATCATTCCATTTGACGAGTTCAAAGTGCTTTTGATCAGTAGTCTGAATTACCGTGGTGGAAGTGTTTGATAAACCGCCGCGTTGCTTTAGGTTGACTAAGGAGGCGCCTAAAATTCCGTTGATGCCGGCATTTAACGCCGCCCCGTGGGAGACAACTAACACATTCCCCCGCGGGTAGCGGTGACAGTAGTCGAGGACGGCAGCTTTGAGCCGGTCAATTACCGCCTCAAAGGACTCGCTGCCCACCACCGTTGGGTCAAACCGCTCGGGATGGTGGTGAAAGTTATCGACGGTGGTCGGCCACTCTTTTTCAACGGCTGAAAATGTCATTCCCTCCATCTTCCCGAGGTCAAATTCAATCAGGCGTTCATCAACGGTTAGGGCCACTGGTGTTGGCAACTGAGCGATCAACTCCTCAGCCGTTTGCCGGGCCCGCTTTAGGGGACTGGTGTAGGCGTGAATGAACTTAACCCCCGCGAGTGACGCCGCTAAAGAACGGATGTCTTGATGACTCGCCTCTAAGAGTGGTGAATCCCCGTGCGCCCCTTGGTAGCGCGCCGCCAGGTTCCACTCCGTTTTCCCGTGTCGAATAAAATAAATGGTTGTCATGTTTGCCTCAAAAAAGCTCTCTTAATTTGCTAACAACAATTCTCTGTTATCTATAATACCAAAGATCGCCGGGTGAGTGAAAATCACAAACCAAAAAATTGGGTTTCCTTTTGAATTCCGCCGTCTTTTCCCGTCCGGGATGAACCACCTACGTCCCGGCTTACTAAAAAAGGCCCTAGCACCGTTCGCTAGAGCCCTGCGTTCTTTTCTACTTCTCTAATTCAGTCAGGACCGCCTCATAGCGGGTCTGGATGTAATTTGCTGACGCCAATAACTTTTCTTTTTCCGCGCTGGTGAGTGTCAGTTGGGGTTGGCGAACGACCCCACCGCTTCCCACCACGGCCGGATAGCCCACGTAGGTACCTAGCTCCTCGCGGAAGTTGGAGACGGGTAGCTCGGCACGGGCATCATTTATGATGGCGGTGACCAACCGAAGCGCCGCTGCCGCAATCCCGAAGTTGGTGTAGTGCTTGCCGTGAAAGACCGTGTAGCCCCCCGCCCGAACGGCTTCGGCCAGTTCGTCCAACTCCGCTTCACTTAGCGCTGCGGTCACCGGCTGATCCAAGACCCGAACTTGGGACCAGGCCGTAAATTGCGAATTTCCGTGCTCCCCAAGGTTGTAACCAGAAACCGAACGGGGATCCAATTCAAAGCGTTGGCCAACCACCTTCTTCATGCGGGAGGTGTCTAACAGTGTCCCGGTGCCAATTACCTGATCCCTTGGCAAGCCGGTGTAGTGTTGAAAGAGGGCGGCGACCACGTCACAGGGGTTACTAATCGAAACCAAGACCCCATCGAAGCCGACCTCCCTTAGTTTGGTCCCCACCTCCTTGGCCGCCTTGCTAGTCACTTTTAATTCCACGAACCGGTCGTGCTTGGCGTCGTCATTTTGAACCCCAATTGAACCAACCGCGATTACGACCACGTCCGCGTGTTTTAACTCCCGGTAGTTATTTTTAACCACCTTAGTGTGGGTGGGCAAGTTGGCAAGGGCGTCTTCAAAGTCCGTCGCATCTGAATTGACCTTTAGCTCATTTGTATCAATCAAAACAAGTTTATCCACGCTACCAGTGACTAATAAATTGTTTGCTAAGGTAGCTCCCACGTGCCCGGAGCCGATGATCCCAACTGTTCTTGCCATAAGCCTTACCCCCATCGTTCTAATCTAATTCTAACATTCTCATGGATGTCTTAGATAATACCCCTTTTATGGGGAGCTGACAAGGGGGCAAACCAACTTTGGCTAAATTAGTTACCTTCCCCCACCGCACGTTGATAAACCCGTTGGCCAGCCACCCAGGTTTCGGCGACCCCGGTGTCCTTAATCTCGGTAGGATCGATGGTAAACAGGTCCTGATCCACGATGACAAAGTCCGCGTTCTTGCCCGCCACCAGGGTGCCGTTTTCCTCAAAGCCGCCCATCAACGCGGCGTCTTTGGTGTAGGCTAACAGCCCCGTTCCCACCGTGATGGCTTCTTCTGGGCCAACTACCTCCCCGTTAGCCGCCCTCCTGGTGACCGCTGCGTAGAGACTGTAAAAGACACTATCCGGTTCCGCCCACGGGGTGCAGGGCGCATCGGAACTTAGTGCAACCAGCGCTTTGGAGCGTTCCATTGATTTAACCCGGTAGATTTCTTGGTACTGGCTGCTAGTCAAGAAGGCTTGGTAGGACGCCACCTCAGCGAAAAAGAAGATTGGCTGGGTAACCAGGCCGTAGTTCATCTTGGCCCGGTTAATCTGGTCAAACATGGCGTCGGTCAATAGCGAAGCGTGCTCAATTCGCACCGAGGGGGTCTCGCTGAGCCACGGGGTTAGGTTAGCAGTCGTGTCTAAAACCAGCTGGATCGCGGCGTCCCCCATTGCGTGAACTGCTAGTTGCACCTTGGCCGCTTTGGCCATCTCGACGGCCGCAAGCAACTTGTCTTGATCCGTCAACAAGACCCCCCGTTTCCCATCCGGGTAGGGGCGGGTGTTATCCGCGGTTTCCCCCGAAATGCTCCCGTCCATGAAGACCTTAATGCCGGCCACCCTTAGCTGGTCAGTGGCTTTGAATGACAGAGCGGCGCCGTCCTTTAATTCGTCAAACACGTAGTAAATGGTCGTCCGGGGTAAAAAGCCCCGGGTAACCGCATCCGTATAGAGTTGCCAGGAATCATACGGCTTTTTTCGTCCCATCATCTCACCGATCGCCACGATCCCATTGGCTAGGTAGTGGTGAGAGCTTTGGACCAGGTTGTCCACGTCGGCTTGGTAACTCTGCGCCGACTTGGCCCGGATTAGCAGTTGGGTGGCGGCTACCTCGCGCATAAAGCCGGTCGGCTCCCCGGCATCGTCGCGTTCAATCTTGCCCCCCACTGGATCAGGGGTGGTCCGGTCAATCCCGGCTAACTCAAGCGCCCGGGAGTTTCCCACTGAGGAGTGGCAATCAGAACGGTAGATAAAGATGGGCTGGTCGGTCGAGACTTGGTCCAAATCGGCCCGGGTCGGGGACCGGTGCTCCTTGAGCTTGGTTTCGTCAAAGCCCCAGCCCTCAATCCAGACGTCCTTACCGGCACCAAAGGCCGGGGAATGCCGTAACGCCGCTTGCATTTCCGCAATGCTATTTACGTCAGGCGGCGTACAAGCCACCCCGTGAAGGGCGTCGGCGATGTATTTGGGGTGCGTATGGGCATCAATTAGCCCCGGCAACACCAAGCGCCCCTTGGCATCGATCACTTCTTCCCCTTCAGCCGGTTTTAAATCATCCCCCGTTTCCACGACCTTTCCATCCGCAAAGCGCAGGTCCTTAGCAAAGTCATTCTCGCCGGTTCCCAGAAAAATTCGTCCGTTCGTCAACAGTGTCATGGCCACCATTCCCTTCATTGATTTTCTTATAGGATAGTCGTAAAAGAAAGCGCTGTCCACTAAAAGAAGTGTGAGCCAACCTTCTCGACGGACCGTTGGGCTAAGCTAGGACGGGGGTTGATGCGGTACGCATCGTTCTCCGGCCGTACTTAGCCACTAGGTCCGTGGTTGGGAGCACGTTATTGGAAGTGCGAGCCAACCTTCTCGACGGACCGTTAGGCTAAGCTAGGACGGGGGTTGATGCGGTACGCATCGTTCTCCGGCCGTACTTAGCCACTAGGTCCGTGGTTGGGAGCACGTTATCGGAAGTGCGAGCCAACCTCCAATACAGGCTAAATTGTAAGAGTGGCGAGGGTGGTCTTTGAAAATGGAATGCAAAAAGGCCAGGGAATTCTTTCCCCAGCCTCGCTTAAAGTTTAAACGTATTGCAGTTGACGCTCCTGGTTGTAAGCCCGGTCGATAATGGCACTCCCTAAGCACTCGTCACCATCGTAAAAGACCACGGCTTGGCCCGGCGTGATGGCGCGGGCGGGATCGTCACTGGTCACGGTCACCATCTGACCATCGTCAGACAGCTTAACGGTGACCCCTTCGTCCTTTTGGCGGTACCGGAACTTAGCGGTACAGTGAAACTCCGTCCCGTAGCGGCTGACCACGTCGTCAACCCAGTGGATATCCGAAGCCTCCATGTGGGTGGCGTAAAGGTGCTCGTTTTCGTAGCCCTGCCCCACGTAGAGAACGTTTTTCGTGATGTCTTTTCCGATCACAAACCACGGGTCGTTGTTCTCCTTGGTTCCCCCAAGGCCGAGGCCCTTGCGTTGGCCGATTGTGTAATACATCAAGCCGGCGTGGGTCCCCACAACCTTACCGTCAACGGTTTGCATTTCACCTTGTTGGGCCGGCAAGTACTGGCTCAAGAACTCACGGAAGTGACCGTCCTCACCGATGAAGCAAATCCCCACGGAATCCTTCTTGTCGGCAACCACGAGGCCGGCGTCCTTGGCTAGCTGACGAACCTCTTTTTTGGTGTAACCAGCCAGGGGGAAGAGCACCTTGTCCAATTGGGCGTGGTCGAGTTGACTCAAGAAGTAGGTCTGATCCTTGGTTTGATCCTTTGCCCGCATCAGGTGCATGTTACCGGCTTCGTCGCGCTTTAAGTCGGCGTAGTGACCGGTGGCGACGTAATCGGCCCCGAGCTGGTTAGCGTACTCGATGAAGGCTTTAAACTTGATCTCCTTGTTGCAGATCACGTCCGGGTTTGGCGTCCGCCCCTTCTTGAATTCATCAATGAAGTAGGTAAAGACCCGGTCCCAGTACTCCTTTTCGAAGTTAACCGAGTAGTACGGAATCCCAATTTGGGTTGCCACCTTGGCAACGTCTTTATAGTCTTCCGTTGCGGTACAAACCCCGTTCTCATCGGTGTCGTCCCAGTTCTTCATAAAAACCCCGACAACATCGTAACCCTGCTGCTTTAACAACAAGGCGGTCACGGAGGAATCTACGCCCCCGCTCATCCCGACGACAACGCGGGTATGACTGTTATCAGTCATGCAAAATCACCATCATTTCATAATAGATTCTGGATCCATCTACGATTGAAGGTCGCATGTCCAGTATTTACCATTGTACCAAAGACACGCCCGGGATACTATCAAACTAACTTACCTTGGTCAGAATCTCCCTGGCCACCATTTCATCAAGGATGAAGTGGTACTGGGTCACAAATTCCTCGCTACGCGGCCCGGTGAAGATATTGATCTTACGCAAGCCATTGGCACTAACCGTATCCATCTTAAACCCCGTTAATTCGGCGTTAACGGTGATTTGTAGCTTGGCGGCCGGCTTAAAGGGGTTGGTCCGGTCTAGGGAGCCGGTGTACTTGTAGTTGCCCTGGCGGGTTTGTTCAAAACCTAGGTCAATCAGGGAGTACTTCTTAATGTTAGGGCTAATTGCGTAGGTCGTTTGGTCCCCGGGCACTTGAACGGATGCTTGGTACGCCATTACGCCACCCCTCCCTTGTTCAAATCAGCAAAGAGTTGCAAGAGCATGGCCGCCGAGCGCTTGCCGGCCTCGACGATGAATTCATCAAAGGACACCCCGGCGTTCTCGTCACCGGTATCAGACATTGCCCGGACCACCACGTACGGTACTTGGTGGTCAGTGGCTACTTGTCCCACGGCCGCCCCTTCCATTTCAGAGGAGAGGGCGTCATTAAAGCGGGCCTTAATCTGTTGAATCATTGCCTTAGAGGACACAAACTGGTCGCCCGTCACGATCAGGCCCTGCTTGATGTTTAAGCCGGTCTCCTTGCCGGCCTCACTAATGCGCTCAACCCAGGTTGGGTCAGCGCTAAACCGGGCCGGCTGGGCTGGCAGTTGGCCGTATTCGTAGCCAAAGGCGGTTACGTCAACATCGTGGTAAGCCGTTTCCGTCGCGATCACCACGTCGCCAACGTGCAGCCCCTCGCCAATTCCCCCGGCCGACCCGGAGTTAATGACCACGTCGACCTTAAAGTCGGTAATGAGGTGTTCGGCCGTAATCCCGGCCTCCACCTTCCCAATTCCGGATTCCACCAGGACCACCGCCTGGTTTTCAATCGTTCCCGCTAGGTAGGTTTTTCCCCCCAACACGGTTTCGGTGCGGTCAGTTAACCGCTCACTCAGGGCATGCAACTCTTCTGGCATGGCGCAAATAATTCCAAATGTCATGGTACTTCCTTTCTAACCAACGAAAAAGAGAATCAAATAAACAATTACGATCGCTACCACTAAACCCAAGATCACCCAGTTGAGCCGCCGCTTGAGCTGCCTAGTGGCCATCTCCTGGCGCTCCTTTTTGGCGAGCTCCAAGCTTTCCTGGCGGGTCATCGTCACGTCGCCACTAGCGTCCGGTGCCGCTTGATCACCAGCTTGCCTGCGTAAGTGGCGCCGACTCAGTTCTTCATTTGGCTCTTGCATCTAGTTCACCCGTTGGCTGGCCCAGTAATAAATGGCCATCACCGTTTTCATATCGATGATTTGCCCCGTGGCCACCATCTCTAAGGCTTCCTTCAAGCTCACCTTCAACAGACTCAATTCTTCATCTTGGTCCTTTGGCAGGGCATGGTCAACCGGGCGTAATCCCCTAGCCACAAAGAGGGTGATTACCTCATCAGAAAAGCCGACCGAACTAGCCGTCGCGTTAACCTGATCAAGGTGTTCAGCCGCCAGCCCGGTTTCTTCATTGAGTTCCCGCACGGCACAGGCCCGCAAGTCCCCTTGGTCACGATCGTCAACTTTGCCGGCCGGAATTTCCAGGGTAACCTGCTTTACCGGGGCCCGCCACTGCTGTTCTAAAATCATTTGGTCGTCATCGGTCAGGGCCAAAATGGCAACGGCCGGGGCGTGGTGAACCACCTCCCGAGTGGCGTGGTTCCCCGCCGGGGTCAGCACGTCTTGGACCTCAACGTCAATCAAATGGCCGCTAAAAACCGGTTGGTGTCCAGTAACCTTTTCTTCAAAGTCCATCTTAATCCTCCCGTTGTATAATCGTTACGTGGGCCGCTTGGGGTCCCCGTTGGCCTTGAACAATCACCATCTCGACTGCTTGTCCCTTTTGAATTGGGACCCGGCTGCGACCTTCAATGGCCCGCCGGTGAAAGTAAACATCCCCATCTTGTGGGGTGGTAATGTAGCCCCAACCCTTGGTGGGGTCGTAACTCTTGATCGTTGCTTGAATCATCTTTTCACCTACTTTCCCCCGCCAACGCAAAAACCGCCCACACCCGTCATCCGAGCGCAAGCGGTTTGTTGTACGGAGCGCTCAACGCTGGTTTGCCCAACGTCTTTCGTTCCTATTTTACACCAGTCACCAGGTAGCGACTACTTTTCTAAGCCTTCTTCAACCGTTTGGGGGAAGTTTTCCCGTACTAACTTAGCACAGCGGGCACAGAGTTGCTGGTAGGCCGGATCGGAGCCAACGTCTTCCTTGGTCATCCGGCAACGATCACACACTTCACCCTTGGCCGCTTGAACTAAGACGGCCGCATTATCACTGAAGCTTTCGGCTTCTGCTGGTGCCTCGCTAGCGTCGTGAACGCTCAGCGCTGAAACCCCACACAAGAGTCCCGCATCGGTCCCGAGGTCAGCTAGTAATTCTTGTTGGGAAGCCGTCAGGTACAGGTCGGCGCTCGCTTCAAGTGACCGACCAATCAACTTAGCGTTACGGGCTTCTTCCAAGCACTTAAGGACGTGGGAACGTAATTCCATGAAGCCTTCCCACTTTTCAAGCAGGGCATTGCCATTTTCAAACGTCCGGGCTTCCGGAATTTCCGTTAACTGAACGAAGTCTTCCGGTTCATCCATGTAGGACCACACTTCTTCAGTTGTGTGCGGCAAGATCGGCGTCAACAGCTTGGTCAGGCCGCTAAGAATTTCGTAGAAGGTCGCTTGCATCGAGCGGCGAACGTGGGAGTCTTCCGGTTCGATGTACAAGACGTCCTTGGCCACGTTCATGTAGAAGGATGACAGGTCGTTGTTGACAAAGTTAATCAAGTGCTTGTAGGCGTTTAAGAAGTCGTAACGATCGAACTCATCACGCATCCCGGCCAGGAAGCGATTGAAGTTAACCGTCATATACTGATCAACGGCTTCGCGCTTTTCGTAGGCAACAAAGTTCTCCGGTCCAAAGTCGCTGGTGTTCGCCAAAAGGAAGCGGAAGGTGTTCCGCAACTTCCGGTAGGATTCGGCGATTTGTTGCAGGGTTTCCATTGACACCCGCACGTCGGCGGAGGTGTCGGCCGACATTACCCAAAGGCGGATGATTTCGGCCCCCATTTGCTTAACCACCTTGTTCGGGTCAATCACGTTCCCTAAGGACTTGGACATCTTCTTACCGCTCTGGTCCAAGGTAAACCCTTGGGAGAGGACGGACTTGTACGGGGCGTGCCCAGAAACGACCACCGAGGTGATCAAACTAGAGTTAAACCAACCCCGGTACTGGTCGGAACCTTCCAAGTACATGTCCGCCGGGTAAGTCAGGTAATCGCGTTCGGCTAACACCCCTTGGTGCGACGAGCCGGAGTCAAACCAGACGTCCATGATGTCGGTTTCCTTGGTGAACTTGCCGTTCGGGGAGTGTTCAGAGGTGAAGCCCGCTGGCAAGAGGTCCTTGGCTTCCCGATCGAACCAGACGTTGGAGCCGTATTCCCGAAAGAGGTCGGAAACGTGGTTGATCGTTTCTTCGGTCATGATTGGCGTGCCATCTTCGGCGTAGAAGATCGGCAACGGAACCCCCCAGACCCGTTGACGGGAGATCACCCAGTCACCACGGTCCTTTAACATGTTCCGCAAGCGGACCTTCCCCCAAGTCGGGTAGTAGGTCACTTCGTCAACGGCCTTTAAGATTTCGTCGCGCATCTTGTCGATGGAGACAAACCACTGATCGGTCGCCCGGAAGACGATCGGCTTTTTGGTCCGCCAGTCAAACGGGTAGGAGTGCTCTAAGTCTTCTTCTAAAAGCAGGGCGTCGTGTTCCTCTAACAGGCGCAGGGAAATATCATCGGCGTCTTGGTAGAAGACCCCGTCAAATTCCGGCCCGTTTTCGGCGGTTAGTACCCCTTGGTCATTCATTGGGGCAAAGATCGGCAGGTTGTACTTCTTCCCGAAGTTGTAGTCATCATCCCCGTAACCAGGTGCGGTGTGGACCAACCCAGTCCCGGCGTCATCAGTGACGTAATCAGCCAGGCCAACTAACAACTCACGGTCAATGTATGGGTGCTTGGTGGTCATCCCTTCCATTTCGGCACCCTTAAAGGTCTTGACCACCTGGTAGTCGGTCCAGTTAAACTTCTGGGCTAAATCGCCCAGCAGGCTAGCTGCGACCACGTACTTACGGTCACTGCCGCTCGGTTGAACCAGGGCGTATTCGAAGTCAGCGCTGACGGCAACCGCTTCAGAGGCCGGGATCGTCCATGGCGTCGTTGTCCAGCCCACCAGGTAAGTATCGGAATCGAGCAGTCCCTTGCCATCCTGAACCTGTTCGGTGAAAAAGGCGGTCTTCGCAACGACATCGTGATATTCAACTTCGGCCTCGGCCAGGGCGGATTCGGAAGACCAAGACCAGTAAACCGGCTTCTTAGCTTGGTACAAGAGTCCCCGCTTAGCAAAGGCACCAAAGACCTTGATCTGGGCCGCTTCAAATTCCTTGGCCAGGGTCAGGTATGGGTGATCCCACTCCCCGGCAACCCCGAGGCGCTTAAAGCCCTTCTTTTGAATTTCGACTTGCTCCAAGGCGTACTTTTGACACAGGTCCCGGAACTCAGTTAAGCTCATCTTCTTGCGGTCGTAGCCAGCCTTAGTCAGTTGGTGTTCAATCGGCAACCCGTGGGTGTCCCAACCGGGAACGTACGGAGCCCGGTAGCCGGTCATCGACTTGTAGCGAACGATGAAGTCCTTGGAAATCTTGTTCATAGCATGACCAATGTGAATTGGCCCGTTGGCGTATGGAGGGCCATCGTGAAGCACAAAGCTTGGCTTGCCCTCGTTTAACTTTTGTCGTTGTTCATAAACCTTGTTTTCTTCCCACAGCGCTTCTCGCTGCGCTTCCGTTTCCGGGAGCCGTCCCCGCATTGGGAACTTGGTCTTACCAAGGTTTAAGGTGTCTTTAACGCGCATCTTAAATCCCCCTTCTCTGGTTAAAATCCAACGCTTAAAAACAAAAAGCGTCTCGTCCGCAAAGGGACGAGACGCACTCGTGGTACCACCCAAATTTCAAAAGGACTGCTCCTTTTGCTTTGTCATTTGGTAACGGTCATGAACCGGTGGTCCTTACTCGCTTCAGTACCACGCTCTGGGATGATTTGCTTGAAGGTCTTGATACCGGTCTTGCACCAACCACCGGCTCGCTTAATCGTCGACGTTTCGTACGGGTTCCCATCAATGCTTTTAATCGTCGTTTTAATGTTCGCCTACTTGCTTTCCCCGTCCGGGAAGATGACGACCGTCTTAGCCGCAGCCGGTTCCGCTGCGTTTGACGGTGCCGGTGCTTGACTACTCGGTTGTTCTTCGGCTATTGGAGTAGATTCTACACTGCCCTCAGAATTTTTGTCAAGATTGGATCCTAAAATCTTTTCGATTTCATCGTATTGGGAAATATCATCGTTGGCCAACAGCTCGTCCCATTCGCTTGACTTAACGACTTCCAGTTGGGATTCCAACATTACCTGCAGGCGCTGACGGAAGATCCGGGTTTGCTTCTTCAAGTCATTGGTTTCCGTGGTCAACTTCCGGGTGGAAGCAGCAGCCCTTTCGATCACCAAGTTAGCCTTTTCGTTAGCGGCCGCCACAATGTCAGTCGCCTGCTTTTGGGCCTCGCGAACCGTAATCTCGGCTTCCTTTTTAGCGTTGTTTTTAACCTTATCGGCCGCCTCTTGAGCCACCAAAATGGATTTGTTCAAGGAGTCCTTTAAGTCGGCAAAGTATTTGAGCTTCTCTTCGTTGGCCCGAACTTCTTCTTGCAATTCCCGGTTTTGGCTAGTTAGTTCCGCCACCGTTGCCGCTACCTCATTTAAAAAGGCCCCGACCTCAGCTTGGTTGTAACCGCGCATTTTCGTATCAAATTTCTTGCTTGTAATGTTTTCCGCTGTTAATGCCATTCTAGTTCCTCCAATCGCTGTCCACTATGCATGGATGACGGCTAACCGAATTCTAGTGCGCTCGTGACGGTTTTGCCCAAGCTCCTCTTGCACCTTAATCCGGCCGCCGTGCCGAACCGAAATCAAGTCCCGGCTAGCTAACTCATAATCCGGACGGTCAATTTCTTCCCAATTAACCCGGACCTGACCGCGTTCAATCAGTTGCTTAGCCCGGTTTCTTGAATAATTAAAACTGGCCGCCACCACGGCATCCAAACGTAAGGAAGCGACCGTGGTGACGAGTTCTTGCCAATCTTCTTGCGGTACCCGGGCCCCTTGCAATTCCCGTTTTTCTAAGCGCACCTTTGCTTTACCGATTGACGTTACCTGTTCAATCAGGTAGTCACTTAATTGTCTTTGTACGATAATCTGCCAATGCTCATCACTTGCGATAATGTCACCAAAGGCCCCCCGCTCAACTCCGGTTGACAAAACCGCTCCCATTACCTGTCGATGATGAAGCTCCGCGAACTTTTGGGGGTAGTTAATTTCTAACAGCTGTAATTCGAAATCGTCTTCCGTCGGCTGGTAATAAGCTGGGTAAGCTAAACCACGCTGCATTTCGGCGCCCGGATAAGCGCCTTTAAAGGCCACCTTGACCTCGTCTTGACGATTGGCAATTACCCGCATGATATAACGTTGCCGGGGGTTTAAAAAGGCGGTCAGGACCGGACGGTATTGGTCGCCGGCCGTGGTCAGCCAATCATTAACCTGGTCAATAAACGGGGCTTCATCCGCCCGGAAGTGCTGCTTGACGTTCACCTGCTCCATCATGCTCCCCCTACATTAAGTTGATTAAGATTTGCCCAACCATTTGAACCCCATACTGGGCAAAATAAATCACAATCAAGGCCACCATCGGGGCAAAGGAGATCCCGCCCAGTGGAGGAATAACTCGTTCAAAAAAGTTTAGGTACGGTGCCACTAGCTGGCTTAAAAAGCGGCCTAGTGAGCTATCCATGGCCCCCGGAAACCAGGTTAACAGGCACCAGATCACAATCAGTAGGCTATACAAACTCAACAGGCGGCTAAGCGCCCAAACAATAAAGGTAATAATCAATACCGGTCTCTCCTATCATCCAACCCATCACTAGAAAGGGTCGGGGCTAATTTCCCCGAGATTTCGAAGTTTTGGGGGGTGCACAAGAAAATTTCTGCGTCAATCCGTTCGATCTTTCCGCTAATGGCGTAGGTGGCGCCCTTCATGTACTCGACAATCCGGAAGGCAACCTTTGCGTCCATCTGATCAAAGTTAACAATGACGGCGTTGCCATTTAACAGGTGGTTGACGATTTCCTTCCCGTCCCCGTACACCCGTGGTTCAACTAGCTCAATCTTGCTAGACGAATTTGGTTGCGGAGCCACCCGGGCGTTATTGATCGAAACGACTTTATTTGAACGCGTTGGGGCCGGAGTCGGCACCGGGGCCGGGGCTTGTTGAGCCGGCTGCTGATCTTCGTAGTAGTCGGCCGTCTCTGGTTCATCGTCGACCACCCCAAAAAGGTTGCTAAAAAATTTACTTGCCATGGGCCATTCCTCCAGTCATTCTCTATTTTCGGTTCGTGTTACTTGCGGCGGTTCTTAAAGAAAGCCGGGGTAGAGAGGTCTTCCCCCCCGTCATCAACGTTAGACAGGTTGTCATCTTGGACGCTAAAGGTTGGCTTCTTGACGTGGTTAAAGCTATTCGGCCGGGCGCCACCTTCTAGTTCGTTGCCGAGGTCTTCGTTCCAGTTTTGGAACGGGTCATCGGTGGTTGCGAATTCCGACGTTGGGGCCGGGGCGGCACTAGCCTGTGGTTGTACCTGAACCTGTGGTTGAACCGGGGCTTGACTGACCGGCTGTGCGGCCGGCTGACTTACTTCTTCAACTGGCTTTTCGTCGCCCTGCTTGGTCTTGTCGATCCCCGTTGCAATTACCGTAACGCGGATTTCATCGTTTAAGGTTTCGTCAATGGCCATCCCAAAGGTAATGTCGACGTTGGTGTTAGCGGCTTGACGAATTACGCTAGAGGCGTCTTCGGCTTCGGTCATGGACAAGTCCTTGCCCCCCGTCACGTTAACCAGCACGTGTTCAGCCCCATCGATAGAAACTTCCAGCAGCGGTGAAGAAATCGCCCGCTTGGTGGCTTCCTTGGCCCGTTCGTCACCGCCGGCGGCCCCAATCCCCATCAAAGCGGCCCCTTGGTTGGTCATCGTGTGACGAATGTCAGCGAAGTCCAAGTTAATGTAACCAGGGTTAGTGATCAAATCAGAGATCCCTTCCACCCCTTGGCGGAGAACGTCATCGGCTTCCTTAAAGGCTTCCATCATCGGCGTCTTCTTGTCGATGATTTCTAACAGGCGGTCGTTGGAAACCACGATCAGGGTGTCGACGTTTTTCTCCAGGTTCTCTAACCCTTCGGCAGCTAACTTGGCCCGCCGCGTCCCTTCAAAGGAGAACGGCCGCGTTACTACCCCGACGGTTAAGGCACCGGAGTCCTTGGCAATCTTGGCAATTACTGGTGCGGCCCCGGTCCCGGTACCCCCGCCCATTCCGGCGGTAACAAAGACCATGTCGGCCCCTTCTAAGGCCTTGGTGATGTCTGATTCACTTTCTTGAGCGGCCTTGGCCCCAACCTCTGGGTTTGACCCGGCCCCCAGGCCCCTGGTCAGCTTCGGCCCCAGGTGTAACTTAGTCTTGGCGTGGGAACCCTCTAAGGCCTGCAGGTCGGTGTTGGCAACGATGAAGTCAACCCCTTCAACATTTTCGTTGATCATTTGGTTGACGGCGTTCCCACCACCACCACCAACCCCGATTACCTTAATCTGGGCCTGGGTTGGGTGTAATTGATCGAATTCGTTGGTTGCGTTATCCATGACTGTTTCCTCCGTCGTTATCAGTGTTAATCAAAGAAGTTGTTAAAGAAGTTCGAAAACGGATTCTTCTTTTTCTTCTTAGTTGGTTGGTTGTCTACCGGTTGTTCTTGTGCCTGAGCTTCCGGTTGACTTGGCTGTGGAGCGGGCCGACTCGGGGCCGGACGCCGGGTTGGTTGCGGTGCTGCACTGGTTTGGGCAGCTTGTTGCACTACCTGGTGAACCACACTGGCAAAGTTGCCCTCTTGGTGTACCGTTTCCTTTAGGAGTTGGTCGACGTCACGCAGGTCATCTTCGTATTTGCACAGGGCAATGGCCAGGGCAAAACTTGGGTGCCGAACCCCCATTTGGTCGGGAATGTACACCTTGACGTTGCCATCGTAGTACTCACTAGCGATTTCTTTAATACCAGGTAAAATGGCGACCCCACCCAGGAGAACCACGCCCCCTGGTAGTTGCGGGGCGTTAATGGACTGAAGCTTCTTTTGGGACCGTTCAAAGATCTGGCGGACCCGGGCCTCAATCACTTCGGCTAAGTACTTTTCGCTGTAATTGACCGGCTGATTTTTCCCGACCACGTCAACGGCCAGTTGCACCTCATCGCTAGCCTGGCGTGAATCAGCGTAGCCGTGATCACGCTTTAGTTGCTCGGCGTTTCGCTGGGAGGTATTTAAGACCGTTGAGATGTCGTGAGTAATCAAGTTTCCCCCTTCTGGGTCCACGTAGGCAAACTTGAGTTGGTGGTCGTGGATGATGCTGGTCGTGGTTTGACCACCGCCGAGATCAACCAAGACCGTCCCGAAGTCTTGTTCCCCATCACTCAATAATTCAAAGCCGGTTGCAATCGGGGCTACCACCAAGTCTTGGATCTGTAAGCCCGCCAAGGCGACCGCCTTTTTGGTGTTGTGGACAATCGTCTTAGGGCCCGAGTACATGGTGGCCCGCAACTCTAAGCGGACCGCCACCATTCCCCGGGGGTCTTCAATCTTGTTAAAATCATCAACCGCAAAGTCACGCAAGACAAGGTCAATCACTTCCCGCTCTGGGGGTAGGTTTTGGGTCATTGCGGCCGAGGCAACGTCAATGACGTCCTGATTAATGATTTCGCGTGGTTGACCCTGGTTGGCCACTGTAATCATCCCGTGGACCTCGGTCATTTGCAGGTAATTCGCCGGTAAACCAACAATCACCTTATCAATCTTAATGCCGGATTTCTCGGTTGCCTGACGAACCGCCGCTTGAATGGCGTGGGCCGTCTTTTCGATATCGACAATCACGCCCCGACTAAGCCCACCAGCCGGTTGCGTGCCAACGCCTACAACCCTTAGTTCGCCCTTAACGTCCTCGCAAACGAGGGCCTTAATCGAGGTGGTTCCAATATCTAATCCTACGTAGATGTGTGAGTCGTTCATTTCTCCCGGAACCTCCTAAAAATATTTTAATTAAAAGTAAGGGAAATCCCCTTTAGTTTACACTTTTAGTTAGTCTAAATTTTACCACAGAAAGTCCTTGTCCAAAAACCCCTAGATTGTCAAAAATGAATCCGGTTCCGGACTTACTTACTTTGATCGCCATAAGCATACGAGTAGGCACCGACTTGTAAGTCGATCACCCCCGCCGTATTCATATTGGTGACGATCGACGGGTAGTAATTCATTTTCTGCGCTAAGGTCGAGGCATTGGCTAACACGGTATTACCATCGTTCATGTAAATCTTTAACCGTTCGTCATCCGTACTTGTCGGGCTATAAGCAACTTGGGAAATTCCCTGACGAATTGTCGCCGACAACTGACCAACTTGTTTGGCCGTTTCGGTCAGCATTTCCTCGTGCTTGGCAAACCCGGCGTAAGTAATGAAGTTCGTCAGGTTGTTACTAATCTTTTGGTACTTTCCGGTCGAAAGCAAGAGTTCTTGGTGGCCGTTATGGGTTACGATTCCAATCACCGGGTTTTCCACCACGTGTACCTTCACCGACCGGGGGCCAACGAGGCTCACCCGGATGCTTTTGACCTGTAAATTATTTTGCTGCGCCTGCTTGGAAACCGCGGCTTGGTCAAAAACCAGGCGCCAGATGAAGGCACCAGCTTTAGCACCACTGGCGGCTTCCACTTGCTTTGCGGTCAGGTCCTCATTGCCAACCACTTTAACCTGGTTGACCTTAGAAAAGGGTGAAACCACGTAGATCATCGCCAGTAAAACGATGAAGAAGGGGATTAACACGGTCAAGGCCCGGCCCAAGTTACTCTTGATTTGATAGGCCCGTAGCTTAGGGAGCCCCTTTTTAAGCCCCTGGTGGCGCTTTTTAAACCGGTCACGCCCATCAATCACGCTCTGAGCTTCTAGCGTCGCCAAGCGATCAGCGTAGCGGCGGTGCTCCCGGTTATCACGGTGATTGGCCATGTTCCCCTCCTCCTTTCTACTTCTGGTGGTCTGCGATCGCCTTTTTCAAGACGGCGATTAGTTGGTCACTAGCGTCTGGATGACCAACCGCCTTTGAATTAGCCGCCATCTTTTGCCGGACGGCGGCGTCATTCATCAGGTGATTGGCTTGGGTAATTAAGGAACGCCCGTCTAATTGATCCTCTAAGATCATCAGGGCCGCCCCCTTTTTGACGAGGGCCTCCGCGTTTTTCACCTGGTGGTTTGCCGTCACGTATGGCGACGGGATCAGGATCGTCGGGATTCCCAGCGCCGTTACTTCGGCGATCGTCGTGGCCCCCGCCCGCGAAACCAGGGCGTCGACGTGTGGCAACTTGTCTGGCATGTCTTCAATGTATGGTACCACCTTAACGTTATCACCAATTGGTTGCCCCGCTAGCGCCCCCATAACGTCATCGTAGCGCTTCCGGCCGGTAGCGAAGATCACTTGGTAGGGCTGCTCGTTAAAACTTGGTAAGGCCTCAACCACGGCCTTATTGATTCGGGGCGCCCCTTGGGAACCACCAAAAATCATGATGGTGGGTACCCCGTCTTTAAGCCCGTCTTCGGTCCAGGAATAGGCCGAATTAGTGCGCTGGGCGACCTGTTGGGCCCGTGGGTTCCCCGTCATCGTCACTGACGACTTGGCAAACTGGCTCCGGGCCGCTTCAAAGGCGATCGCCACTTCATTCACGTAACGCGCTAAGAACTTATTGGTCACCCCCACCACGGAGTTTTGTTCGTGGATGACGGTTGGCACCCCCAGCTTGGCCGCCGCATATAAGACGGCCCCGGAAACATAGCCCCCGGTCCCCAAAACGACGTCTGGGCGAAAGTCTTTAATTAGTTTTTTAGCCTGGGCAACGGCCTTTAAAAAGAGGTAGACAGTCTTAACATTTTCGAGCGAAAGGCTCCGCCGGAACCCCTGAACTTCCATGGTTTCCAGCCGGTAGCCCGCCTGGGGGACAATCTTCGTTTCCAGGCCCCGTTTGGCCCCCACGTAAAGGACCTCGGTGTCTGGTTCCACCTGCTTCAACCGCTCAATTAGGGCTAAGGCCGGGTAAATGTGACCCCCGGTTCCGCCCCCCGATACCATTAAGCGCATTAGTTTTCCTCCTTTTTGCCGGTCAGTTGTTCAACGGCCTCAATGAACCGGTCCCCGCGCACCTCAAAGTTGGGGAACTGGTCCCAGCTGGCGTTAGCCGGGGAGAGTAAGATGACATCGCCCGGTTCACTAAGCCGCCAGGCCTCTGGCACCGCCGTCACCGCGTCCGTGCTTTCGACAATCGTCTTCACGCCAGCCTGCTCACCAGCCGCCTTCATCTTATCCTTGGACTCACCGAAGACAATTAAGGCCTTGACGTGCTCCCTGAAGTAAGGAACCAGTCGCTCGAAGGTGTAGCCCCGGTCAAGCCCCCCGGCAAGTAAGATGACCGGTTGCTCGAACCCTTGCAAGGCCACCTCTGTTGCCTCGATGTCGGTCGACTTGGAATCATTGTAAAAACGGCGCCCCTCGTAGTCCAACACGTACTGAAGGCGGTGGCGAACCCCGGTGAAGGTGGTCAAAACCCGGACGATCGCTTCGTTTGCGACCCCGGATAACTTGGCCGCCGCAATGGCTGCCAGGGCGTTTTCAACGTTTTGGGGCCCAATTAAGACCACGTCTTTAGCGGCCATGATCCGTTCTTGTCGCCAGTATAGGTCGCCGCCTTTTTGGTAGGCCCCCTCCTGAGACTTAGCGAGACGGGAGAACGGGACCACCGTGGCGTTGGTCCGCTTAGCTAGCTTTTGCCATTCTTCTTTATCCCAGTTGATGACCAGGTAATCGTCTTTGGTCTGGTTGCGGGTGATCCCCAGCTTAGCGTCAATATAGTTTTGCCGCGTCTTGTGGTAGTCCAAGTGGTTAGCGAAGATATTGGTGATCACGGCGATGTGGGGGCGGTAGGTTGGGGCGCCCAGTAGTTGGAAACTGGAGGCTTCGGTGACGATCGTATCGTCAGGACCTAGCTCTTCGGCCACCTTGGAAAAGGACACCCCGATGTTACCGGCGTACTCCACCCGGTGCGGGTTACCCATGGCCACCATCTGTTCAATCAAGGTCGTGGTGGTCGTCTTCCCGTTGGAGCCGGTCACCGAAATCAAGTGCCCCGCAAAGACTTGGTAACCTAACTCTAGCTCGGTGATAATGGGCGTTCCCTTCTTAACAAAGGCCGCCACTAACGGCGTATCATACGGGATCCCCGGGTTTTTTACCACCAGGTCAAAGCCTTCTTCGGCCAGGCTCAGCGGGTTAGAGCCGGTCACGGCCGTAATCCCCGCCCCTTCCAAGTCGGCGACCACGCGCGGGTCCTTTGGAACCTGTTGATCGTTAGCCACCACCGTTGCCCCCAGTTTTTGGAGGAGGTAAGCGGCGTTCAGACCACTAATTCCAAACCCTAATACCAGTACCCTTTTGCCTTTGTAATCATTAATTTGCTTCACAATCCGTACCTCAAACTCATCCAAGTATTATCCTAAAAACAAGATCGTCGCCACCGTAAGGGCGCCGGCAATTAAACCAACGAGCCAAAAGACCCTGTCAATTTTCCATTCGCTCCACCCCATCATTTCAAAGGTGTGGTGAATCGGCGTCATCTTAAAGAGCCGCTTGCCCGTCCGCCGGAAGTATGCGACCTGCAAAATCACCGACAGGGTCTCCAAGACGTACACGATCCCGATGATCAGAAGCGACCATTCGTGATGTAAAACCAGGGCGACCGCCGCCAGGCTTGCCCCTAACGCTAGTGATCCCATATCCCCCATAAAAATCTTGGCGGGCTTGTGGTTGAAGGGGAAGAAACCTAACAAGGTCCCGATCATGGCCAAACAGAAGAGGGCGACTTCAGTTTGCCCCTGTACTAAGGCTAAGACAAGGTAAGCAGCAAAGGAAATCGTTGCTAACCCGGTCACCAGTCCGTCTAGTCCATCCGTTAAGTTAACGGCGTTGGAGAACCCGACCATCCAAAAGATAATAAACAGGGCGTAAAACCAGCCCCAGTCGGTGAGCCCAAAGCCCATTTGAAAGCCCTCGTGTTGGTAAATGACGGCAAAAACCATTGCCCCCACTACCTGAGCTAAGAACTTTTGCCACGGCTTAAACCCTTCGTTTTGGTGGTTAAAGATCTTAATGGAGTCGTCCCACATCCCGATTAAGCCGTAAGCGATCAGGGTGAACAACAGGGCGCCTAAGGTACCATTCAGTTGGCCTTGCCAAGCCCCCACCCAGCCGCAGGTTAGTGCTGCTGACAAGATGAAGAGTAAGCCCCCCATCGTCGGGGTGCCGGCCTTTTTCTCGTGCCAGGTTGGGCCCTCTTCTCGAATCTGTTGGCCCTCTTTTTTCGCCCGGAAATAGCGGATCAAACTCGGCATTAACAAAAAGGTGATCAAAAATGCACTCACCAGGGTTAAGCCCGCTACCAAGATACTCATTAATTTGCCTCCAATTAAACGTTTTTCTTCTCTTTCTTACTTTCCCGTATAAGCAACCTTCAAGCTGTCGCCCGCCTTAACGGGGGTGCCCACGCTGATTGATTGGTTACTTGCGTAGCCGCTCCCGGTTAATGATAGTTTTAGCCCCATCATTTGTGCCAACTGGGCCACGTCTGCTTGTGACCAGCCAGAAACGTCTGGCATCGTCATTTCGCCGCTGGTCTTTAAGATCAAACGGCTGTTGATGATCGCCTCTTTACCAGCCGTCAACGACTGGGCGGTGATCTTTTTATTGCCACCAATCACGGTGACTTGCAACTTCTTTTTCGCCAGGCTTGTTTGCACCGTTTGGGCATTCTTGCCGACGTAGTTACCAACCTTGACTACCCCTTGTTGCCCCTCGGACTTGAGCTTTTCTTGGTCCAAAAGGTACTTGATGATCGGCGTTGAAATTGACGACAGGTGGGTTTCCGCCGCCTTAGTTAAATTCTTCGGCTTTTTCATCGATAGGTAGATGATGTACTTGGGGTTTTTAGCCGGGGCAAAGCCGGCAAAAGAGTAGATGTAATCATTCGTCCCGGTCTCGTAACCGTTTGTCCCGGCAATTTGGGCCGTCCCGGTCTTCCCGGCAATCCGGTACCCACTGACCTTATAGGACTGCCCAGTTCCGACCTTGTTGTAAATGACCCCTTCCATGTACTTACGGACCTGTTTAGCCGTCGAAGCGGAAATTGGGTGCCCCACCACGGTGGTTGACAGTTTCTTCACCGTCTTACCGGTGTTGGGGTCGGTCACCTTTTCGATCCAGTAGGGCTTAACCATTTTTCCGTTGTTGGCAATGGCAGTATAGGCTTGCATCAGTTCCATCACGTTAACGGTAATCCCCTGACCATAGGCGGTGTTGGCCTGTTCTAGCTTTCCCTTAAAGGTGGTGTAACCCGCCGTTTCGTTCCCCATGCCGTATACGTTGACCTTCTTTAGGAGGCCGAAGCGGCGGATGTATTTCATCCAGGTCTTGGCGCCCATGTTTTGTTCAACGTGGGCAAACCCAACGTTAGAGGAGCGGTAAAACCCCTCTTTATAGGTGATGGTTCCCCACCCACTGGTCACCCAGTCGGTGATCTTCCCCCCACCAAGGCTCCACGTTCCTGAGGTGTAAGTGGCGTTAGGGTCAAAGTTTCCGCTGTTAATGGCGGCTGCTAAGGCTAGCACCTTCATCGTCGAACCAGGTTCAAAGGTTTGCTGCGTTAATGCGTTGGTCCAAGAAGGGGTTTCGGACTTCATGTTTGGCCGTTGGGTGGCCGCCACGATTTTCCCGGTCTTGGCTTCCATCACGATGGCGGTAATCCCTTCTGCTTGGGTTTCCTTTTCCACCTTGGACACTAAGGTTTCCATCTGGTGTTGGACCTTATTGTTTAAAGTCGTGGTGATGTTATCCCCGTTTTCAACCTTACGCCCCTTCGTTGACGAATCAGCCAGTTGGTAACCATAAACGTCTTGTTTTACGGTTCGGTAACCATTCGTCCCGGTCAGCTGTTTGTTAAAGTACCCTTCTAACCCCATGTCCCCCACTAACTGGGTGGTCCCGGTTTTGGTGTTGGTTTTTAACGTGGTCATCCCGAGCAGCTGGCTAGCAAAGTTGCCCTCGGGATATTCCCGGGCCGGGATTTGCGTGAAGTTAATCCCTGGTAGGTTTGCCTTTTTAATCTTTTCCATCGTGGCGACTGACAGGTTAGAGCCGGCCGTCCCAAACTGAACCTGAAAGATTCCCTTACTACTTGGCGAGAGGATCTTGAGAATCTGGGCTTCACTTAGGTCTAAGTACTTAGCTAACACTTTAGCCGTCTTCTTCTTGTTAGTGACGTACAGGGCCTTGCCGCTTGCCGAGCGGTAGCTGGAATCAATGATGGCATAAACGGTGTACTTGCTAGTGTCCGTGGCGATCGGGTTCCCGTCGGCATCGTAGACCGTCCCCCGCTTGGCTTGAATCACTTGCGAGCTAGTGTAGAGCTTGGCCGCCTGCGATTTTAAGTTATGGTTTTGAACATCCTTAAAGATGGCAATATAACTAAAACGAACGGTAAACAGAATGAAAATTATGGCCGCTACCAAAAAGAACCACATCCCAAAGGTCTTTCGGTTTCGCCTGTTCTCCCCATTTATCGTTCGTTTCTTTTGCTGGCGCTTATCCATTACTTATTAACGTTCCTTACACTAGCGCTCGTATCCGTTAACCCGTACTTAGCCGCCATTTTCTTTAGGTGCGACTGACTCGTTAACTCCCCAATTTCTTGTTGCTGACTAGTGTTTTGACTGGTTTGGGTCGTGATCTTTTGCTGGATCGTCTGTAAAACCTGTTGCCGACTGGTGGTTTGAATCTTGGTGGTGACTAAAGCGATTGTCATCCCGATCACCATCGCCACCGCCAGGACGATGGTTAACTTTTCAAAATTTGAAAAGGGGACCCGTCCCGGTTTAGCGGCCGGGCTAGGCGTCGGCTGCGGGGCCGGAATTTTACTCGGGGTTGGGGAGGTTAGTTGTCGTGCTGCGTTCGATGCCATGTTTTCCACTACCTATCTTTATTTAAGTCTTTCAATCACGCGAAGTTTAGCACTGTGCGCCCGGTGGTTAACCTTCAATTCGTCTTCGGTTGGGAGCACTGGTTTTTTGTTGATCAATTTAAAGTCGGGCTGGGCGTCCGCTGGAATAACCGGCAGGCCCGGCGGTAAGTCCGGTAAACTAGTTGCCTCTTTAAACATTGTTTTCACCAAGCGGTCCTCTAAGGACTGGAAGGTGATCACGGAAATCCGACCACCAACTTTTAAGAGCGCCAGGGCCTGTTCTAAAGAATCCTCCAGCGCCCCTAGCTCGTCGTTGACGGCGATCCGAATTGCCTGAAAACTCTTCTTAGCCGGATGCCCCCCGTGGCGACGAGCCGCGGCGGGGATCGCCTCCTTAACGATGTTGGCTAGCTCCATCGTCGTTTGGATCGGTTGCTTTTGGCGCGCCCGTTCAATGGCCCGGGCAATTTGCTTGGCAAACTTCTCTTCCCCGTAGCGGTAGAGGATCCGGACTAGTTCTTGGTATGACCATTCGTTAACGACCTGGTAAGCCGATAAGGGCTGGTCTTGGTTCATCCGCATATCCAATGGGGCATCGTGTTGATAGGAAAAGCCCCGCTTGGCATCATCGAATTGGGGTGATGATACCCCAAGGTCGTAAACGATCCCGTCAATTGCTGTGACTCCCTGATCAGCTAGGGCCTGCTTTAAGTTCCGGAAATTGGTCTGCATTAAGGTTAGTTTTCCCTCTTCAATCGCCGGGCCTAAGTTAGCTTGGTTATAGTGGATCGCCGTTTCATCCTGGTCAAAGGAGTACAGGTGACCACTGGTGAGTTGTTTTAAGATCTCGCCACTGTGACCACCACCACCTAACGTGGCGTCAACGTAGACACCCGCTGGCTGAATGGCAAGCCCCGCCACCGCTTCGTGAAGTAGCACGGTTACGTGGTTAAATTCTGCCATCTCGTTCCTCCTTTCTAAAAGCTAAGCCCATCAAAACCAGCTGCTAACTGGTCAAAATCGCTTGCTGCAGCATCCTGGTAACTTGCCCACCGCTCGGCGTCCCAAATTTCAAAGTGGGAGGCGACCCCAATTACAACACAATCCCGCTCTAAGTAGGCGTGTTGCATTAAGTTGGCCGGTAAGTTGACCCGCCCTTGTTTATCAAACTGACACTCGCAGGCCGCGGAATAAAAATACCGCACTAACTTACGGGCGTTCGCGTTGGTCGATGGTAAGCTAGCCAGCCGTTGTTGAACGGCTTGCCACTCGATTAATGGGTAGCCATATAAACAATGATCCAACCCCCGGGTGATAATGAAATCATCACCCAACTGGGAGCGGAACTTGGCAGGGATGATCAGCCGGCCCTTGTCGTCGATTGTATGCGTGTATTCACCCATGAACACGGCGTCTCACCCCCAAATTAAAAACTACACCAACAGTCTACCACATTCCCCCACTTCTCACCACGGGTACCAATAATTAATTCCTTAAGAAAAAGGAGTGGACAACAACCACCGGTCCCCCGGGTCATTTTCCACTCCTACTTAAACCACTGGTAGTCGGTTACCCAACAGCGATAGCACGAAGGCAACGAGCCAAAAAAACACCGTCAGTTGCCAAAAGCGCGGCCAAAACCGTTGGTACAAGAACTGGTGACTGGTCCACAACTGGTGGATCACCAGTCCAATTCCGATCAACATCCAAATAATCACTGGATAGGCAAACCAGTAAAAAGTCAGGTTGATTAGGCAACTAATTATTAATAATGTTGTCCAAACCCACAACAGGTGAACCGGCTTCTTTTGCCGACGAATTAAACGATTGACCAACCATTCAACCAGGCCATAGCCCACTAGCATCACCAATTCAGTAATAATGTTTTTCACGCGCACCGCATCCTCTCTTACAATCCCGTTAATTCTACCACACAATGGGCTCTAATTTGATCTTAACGACTAGGTTGCGGTACACTTAACGAAAAGCAAATGAAGATGGAGTGAACTTGTAATGCCAAAAAAGAAAACCCGCTTCCAAAAGATCACCATGGTCGCCGTTTGGCTGATGTTAATCGCCATGCTCGGTTCTTTGATCTTCGGGGCAATCGTTTCGTTAGGCTTGCTCTAGGCCTAGTCAACGAAGCAAGTGGGAAATAAACTAGAATACAATAAGGGGCTAGGAGAAACCGTACTTTCTCCTAGCCCCTTATTGTATTTACGAATGTTAGACAGAAAACGCGGCCAATAAGCTGAGGTTGTTTTTTATTCTTCTGGTTGCCGGTAGACCTCACGGGGTTTGGCACCGTTGGCTGGTGAAACGTAACCCCGCTGCTCCATTTCATCTAGGATTCGGGCCGCCCGGTTATAGCCAATCCGGAACCGACGTTGAATCATTGACGTCGAGGCCCGCTGCTGGTCGGTAACAAAGTCCAGCGCCTCATCAAACAGCGGATCCGTATCTTCCGCTTCCTGGGCCGCTTCCATTTCGGCATCGGACACCACCATCGCTTCGTCGTATTCAGCTGGGCGCTCCTCTTTAATGAAGTTGACGACCGCCTCAACGTCTTGGTCGGAAATAAAGGCCCCCTGAACCCGAATCGGCTTGTTCTTGTCGATCGGCTGGAAGAGCATGTCCCCGCGCCCTAACAGTCGCTCCGCCCCGTTAGCGTCTAAGATTGTCCGCGAATCCACCCCGGACGAGACCGCAAAGGCAATCCGGGACGGGACGTTGGCCTTGATTAGCCCGGTAATTACGTCCACGGAGGGGCGTTGGGTGGCGATAATCATGTGGATACCGGCCGCCCGACCCATTTGGGCAATCCGTACGATCGCGTCTTCAACGTCATGGGAAACCGTCATCATCAGGTCGGCTAATTCATCCACGACGACGAGAATCAACGGTAGCGGGTGGTGTTCATCGTCTTCTTCCTTAGTCACCCGTTGGTTATAGCCAGCTAGGTTGCGGATCCCAAAGGCGGCAAACAGCTCGTAGCGGCGTTCCATTTCCGCCACTACTTTAGCCAGGGCCCGGGCCGCCTTTTTGGGGTCGGAAACTACGGGCGATAGCAGGTGAGGGATCCCATTGTAGACAGAGAGTTCCACCTTCTTAGGGTCAATCAAGAGCATCTTCACCTGGCTAGGCTTGGCCTTAAATAAAATACTAGTCAAAATGACGTTAATTGCCACTGATTTCCCGCTCCCGGTCGCCCCGGCGATCAAGAGGTGGGGCATCTTGGTCAGATCGGCGACCATTACGTCACCCGAAACGGTCCGCCCGAGTGGCACCGCTAGCGGTCGGCCATCGTTGGGGGTGGCCTCTTCTAAGGAGCGGAAGCCCACCGTGGCGATCTTTTGGTTCGGGACTTCAATTCCGACCAACGACTTACCCGGGATCGGCGCTTCGATCCGGATGTCTTTAGCCGCCAGGGCTAAGGCCAAGTCATCGGCCAGGTGGGTAATTTTCGCTACCTTCACCCCGACGGCTGGGCGAAGCTCGTACTTCGTCACGGACGGTCCTAAGCTAACATTTTCCACCGTGGCCTCGACCCCAAAGGATTGCAAGGTGTCTTGCAGGGTGCTGGTGTTTTCCTTGATTGCCTCCAAATCCTTGGTTTGGTCGGTAGGGGCCACCTCGGTTAAAAGCGTGGTTGGCGGCAATTGGTAGTCTTCGTCATCGCCTTGACCGTTGGCCCCGGCTAATTCCGGTTCCGCCCCCGCGTCGCTCGCTGGTTCGCTAGGCTTCGGTTGCCCCGCTACCATGATCTTAGGCGCAGGGGCCGGGCTCGGGCTCGGAGCAACGGCCGCTGCCGATTCGTTGCCTTGTGGTGGTTGATCGGCGATTGGTTCCGGCAGGTCCTTGTCCTCGGTCCTTGGCGAGGGGCGGTGGTCCTTAAAGCGTGCTAGCAGCCCCGATTGGTGGCGCTGTTGAACCCGGGACTTAATTGGTGCTTGCCGGGCCTCCTTTTGCTTGGCCCGGTACTTAGCAATGGCGGCGCTCACGAGGGTTGCCAACCCGTCAATCACACGGTGCCACGGGAGGTCGAAGAAAACGACGACCCCGACCAACATCAACAGCCAGGCCAACACTTGGGCGCCCAAATCAGCCACCAAATAAACGGTACCGCTATACAAAAGCCCCCCTAATAGTCCCCCACCAATCGCCACGGTGGTGTCGCCATTAATAATCGCTCGATTCAGGCTATTCCAAGTGGTTAATAAGTAATGACTATGGGCGTTTAAACTGTCAAACATCGCCACGTGCAGGGCCAATAAGAGGCCGGCGTAAAAGAGCACCGCCCCGCTTAACCAGCGGACCTTCACACGGGGGAAGCGTCCGTATAAAGTCAAGCCCAGGCAATAAATAATGGCCACTACCATCAGTTCCGGGGCCGTTTCCCCGCCGATCAGTTCAAATAACCCCATCACTAGGGTACCAATGATGCCTAGTTTAAAGAGGCCGACTAGCAAAATCAGGATCGCCAAAATCCCACTCAGGCTCTTGACCAACCGGTTTTGCACCTTGGGCTTGGCCTTTGCCCGCGGTCGGGTCGTTGTCCGTGCTTTGCGTGCCATAATTTCCCCCTACTTTAACTTATCAAATGGGTACTTGTGCACCCGGGCGAGGTTCGGGAAGCCTTGTTGGCGCAGGGCCTCATAAATCACAATTGCCGCGGTATTGGACAGGTTGAGCGCCCGGATGTTGTTGTCATCTTGAGGAATTCGGATTGCTTTTTCAGGATAACGGCGCATGAAACCCTCTGGCAACCCGGTCGTTTCCTTACCGAACAAGAAGTAGTGGTCCCCGGCGATGGTGTAGTCCACCTCACTATAATCGCGTTCGGCAAACTTAGAGGCGATGTAGAGGTGGTCTAGGTCAATTGAATCCAAAAAGGCCACTAGGTCATCGTGGTAAACCACCTTCACCTTGTCCCAGTAATCCAGGCCGGCCCGCTTCATATGTTTATCATCGGTCGAAAAGCCCAGCGGCTTAATGAGGTGTAAGACGGTATCAGTCCCCGCACAGGTTCTAGCAATATTACCGGTGTTAGCTGGAAAAAGGGGCTCAAATAATACAATGTGATTTGTCATCGTGAATCCTTTCAGCGTTTAAAATACAAAAAAAGCAGGGTCTCGGTGTAGCCACGGCGAAACGCTGCTTTAATGAAGTGCTCTTTAATAAATACCAACGATTGCTCGATGTCATCTACTAAATGATTTCTAAAGGTTATTTTAACACACTCGTTGGGGATTGCTAGTAAATTACGATCTTTTTTCGCCGACCAAAACGGTCACGTCCACCGTGACGTGAGTCAGTTGGCCAAGGTCCAGTTCAGCAATGGGACGGGCCTCCTTTCCCCAATGCAGCGGTGACATTTCAACCATTGCCCACCGAAGTTCGCTTGGCAACGGGAATTGGTAACGAACCGGGACCTGCTTAGCCCCCGGATAGTGGTGCATGAACAGGTCCACCACCGGTTGGTTATCGTATTCGGCGTGCCGACCCGTTTTTCCGTACAAGAGGTGGCGCAACTCTGCCAGGTAGCCGGAGTTGGGGATCACCTTGATTAGGGTCGCGTTAGGGGCTAAGACCCGGTCAAACTCCCGATAGTCAGACGGCGAAAAGAATTCAATCACGGCGCTAAACGCCCCCGCATTAAACGGGAGGTGACGCAGGTCGGCCACACAAAAGAAGCCCCCAAAGTCTAGCTGGGTCGCCAACTGGATACCCGCCTTGGAAATATCAAAACCCACCAAGGTGTCGTCTTCCTTGCGAAGCTTTGCCAACTGTAGGAGCGGGGTCCCTTCGCCAGTTCCCACGTCTAAGATGGTTTGCGACCCCACCGGCAATTGATTAGCTACCGCCTCAACCATCGGCATGAATAACCCCGCCTCTAGCAACCGGCGCCGCTCAGTCAGCATCGACCGGTCGTACTCATCATTGCTCTTTCCCTGCAAAAAGTACAAGAACCCGTGCTTGTTAAAATCGGTTCGGTGCCCGGCAGCGCAAACTAACGAACTTGCTTCCACCCGCAAGTCCTGATCGCCGCAAACGGGGCAGATAAAGAGACCCGGGTGGTTTTGCACCCACTGAATGGCCCGCGCAATTTTTTTCACTTTACTATCGATCCTTTCTACTAACTAGTTAGGTTGGCAACTGGTTTCCCCTAGCGTATTGAGGCGGTGACTGCTATTATTAGTGATGAAACTAACAAAGGAGTGACTATCGTGAACGAAGACTTTTTGATTGGAACTTACACTAGCAAGACTAGCAAGGGGATGTACGCCGTCACCTTGAATCACGACCACCAGCAACTGGAAAATGTCCGCCTCGTGGCTACCTCCCAAAAACCGGCCTACTTACAACAAGTCGGCGACCGGGTTTTCGCCATCAAGCAAGACGGTGACCTGGGGGGCGTGGCCTCTTACCAATTAAAGGATGGTCAAGCCGAATTAATCGACCAAAAGCTGGGGGCGGGGGCGCCACCGGCCTACGTGGGTTACGACCAAGACCGGAAGTTGCTATACAGCGCCAATTACCACAAGGGAACGGTAACGGTCTTTAAGGTTGCTTCTGACGGCACCCTGACCCAAACCGATGAGGTGACTCACCAAGGCGAATGTGGGCCGAAGCCGGAACAAGACGCTCCCCACGCTCACTATGCCGACTTGACGCCTGACAAGCGCCTGGCCGTCTGTGACCTAGGAATGGACCTAGTGGTCGTTTATGACGTTAGCGACGACGGTAAGCTCACCCAAGCATCCCGCTACCAGTCAGAGGCTGGCTTTGGGACCCGGCACCTCGTCTTCCACCCCAACGGTCAAGTTGCCTACGTTTTGGGTGAACTGAGTTCCAAGCTGGAAGTCCTTAAGTACGACGCTGAAACTGGCAGCTTCAGTCACGTCCAAACCGTTGCTACGATTCCGACCGATTGGACCGCCCACAACGGGGCCGCCGCCATTCACATCTCTTCGGACGGAAAGTTCGTGTACTCCTCTAACCGGGGAGAAAACACCCTGGCCGTTTTTGCCGTCAATGATGACCTAACCCTGAGTCACATTCAATCAATCACCACGGCTGGTGACTTCCCACGTGACTTTGAACTGAGCCAAGACGAAACCTTCCTGGTTGCCTCCAACCAAAATGGCGATAACTTAACCCTCTACGCTCGTGACACCACGACCGGTCAGTTAACCTTACTTCAACAAGATGTTGCCTGCCCAGAACCCGTCTGCGTTAAGCAGTGGGTTAAATAAGTCCACCTAAGACATGCCAAACCCCCACCGGTTCCCTTCGAACTAGGTGGGGGCTTTTAGTTTAACCACTCATCCTCAGCCCGCTGAAAGTCCGTGGGCAGTGGGGCGGCGACGGAAATTACCTTCTGCTTAAAGGGAGAGTAAAAACTAACCCGTTGACAATGCAAGGCTTGACGGGGCATCCCAAAGCCAGTCCCGTACATATCGTCTCCCAATAGGGGATGGCCCAAAAAGGAAAAGTGGACCCGAATCTGGTGGGTCCGGCCCGTGTGTAAGCGGACTCGTACCAAACTAGTCGTATCTGTCACCCGTTCACACCAGTATTCGGTTGCCGATGCCTTGCCATCCGGAGCCACCAACCGTTTCACAAAGGAGTCCGGATCCCGGCGGATCGGGGCGTCGATGTAACCATGACTTACGGTTAACCTCCCCTGCACCATTGCCAAGTACTCTTTTTTGACTTGGCGGGCCTTCAGTTGGCGGTCTAAGACTGCGTGGGCGAAGCGGTGCTTTGGAAAAACCACTAGCCCCGACGTATCCTTATCCAAGCGGGTTGCCACGTGGGTCACTTGATTGGGGTAATTTTGCCGTTGGTAATACCCCTTGACCCGGTTGACCAGGCTGTCTTGGACGGCGACGTGATGGGCAGGAACGGTGGCCACGCCGGCCTCCTTGTTAATCACCAAAAAGTCTTCATCCTCATAAGCGATTTCAAAGGTTTGGTCACTGACCGTGATGGTGGGATTAGCCGGCTCATTAGGAACCACTAAATAAACCACGTCGCCGGGCTCAACTTGGTCAATGGCCCACGCCACCCGATCATTGATCCTCATCTGACCGCCATGGAAGATGGCCACCTTAAGTAGCGAATTAGTCACCCCAAAGGAGCGAAAGACCGACCGTAACCGACGTGGTTGCTCGCCCAAGTAGTGCCACTTAAATTCCATTAGTAGGTCTCCCCGATAAAGGAATTCTTCACCCGCATGAAGAAGTTATTGTGGCGGTACTTGGCAAAGTGAATTTTTTCTTTGGCCACCCGGTAGGTAATTTCTTGGAGGTGCCAATCATCTTGCCCTAACATCATCTGTTCTCGGTCGCAGGTTAAAACGGCCGAGGAATCATCACGCAAGCGGAAGGTCAGTTTAGCATCGGTGCCAAAGATGACCGGCGACCCTAACGTTCGGAAGACGCGATTATTTAAGGAGGCCATTTCGGCTAACTGGAAGCCAATGATGTTGGGATCCATGATTGCGCCGCCCGCTGATTTGTTGTAGGCCGTTGAACCGGTTGGGGTGGAGATACACAGTCCATCACCCCGGAAACGCTCAAACAGCTGATCGTTAACGTAAACGTCGCACACCATTGTTTTAACAATGTTACGCAAAGTAGACTCGTTTAGGGCCACAATGTGTTTGACCCGTCCATCGCTCATCGTTGCTTCCATGTCTAATAGTGGGTAGGCCACCGACTGGCCGCTATCGTTTTGCAGGCTCTTTAAGAGTTCTTGAACCTCATAATTGCGCCAATCGGTGTAAAAGCCCAGGTGGCCGGTGTGGATCCCCACAAAACGTACTTGATCAAGTAGGTGTTGGTAACGGTGAAAGGCCGACAAAAGCGTTCCGTCGCCCCCGATGGTAATGACGATGTCTGGGTGATCCTCGTCATACTCGAGTGGGGTCCCTTGAATGCCATCCAAAATGGCTTGGCGAACCCGCATTGATTCGGTTGATCGGTATGTGTAGACTGCAATCTTCATCTCTTTTATGCCCCTTAAGCTTGGTGATTATCATTTTGTTCTTCCTGGTCACGGCCACTGGCCCGTTCCCAACCGGAAGACTTCCCGTAAGAAAAGAGGTTTTGCGCCTCTTGGATCTCTTCTCTGATTTCAGACATTTCTTGGTCCAGTTTAAACGCCGCCGCGGCCGCCCGTTGCAAGCGATCAGCCAGTTTCGTCGGAAAGTCACCCTGGTACTTATAGTTCAGGGAGTGTTCCACGGTGGCCCAAAAGTTCATTGCCAGCGTCCGCACCTGAATTTCGGCTAAGATCTTCTTTTCACCGGTGATCAACTGAACCGGATACTCAATTACAATGTGGTAAGAGCGGTACCCGCTTGGTTTAACGTTAGTTACGTAATCGCGCTCCTCTAAAATCGCAATATCACCGCGTTCACGCAGTAGGTCCACCACCGCGTAAATATCTTCAACGAACTGGCACATGATACGTAAACCCGCAATGTCTTGCATATCTTGTTCTAGCCGGTCTTCTGAAACGTGACGACGAACCATCTTTTCTTTAATGCTATCTACGGGTTTTACCCGTCCAGTGACAAACTCAATGGGTGAATGTTGGGCGCTCTCTTGGTATTGCTTGCGCATTCCCCGTAGTTTGACCTTTAACTCGTTAACTGCTTGTTGATAGGGCAACAAGAACGCATGCCAGTCTTCAATCATTTGATCCCCTCCGTAGCTATCAACTATTCTATCATAACGGCTCCGTTAGTCCCAAAAATGATGCTAGCCAAACCTGATTACTTTACAAGTTTTGCTAAATTTGCCAAAATAACAATATTAAAGGGGCTTTCCCCGAAACCTAATGATTGGAGGTACCTACCGGTGCTTGAAGTATCTTTATTTGTCAACCCGCTAGGGACCCGGTGCTTTAACTGCGAACAAGACCTGTTGCGAGCTGACCACCAACTACCCGACCTCGATTTAACCTTTAACTTCATTCCGCTCGTCAATATGCACACCATCGAACAGACCCTACGTCTATATAACGTTGCCCCCACCTTGGCCAACCGCCAACGGGTTTCTGCCACCCTCTACCAGGTTACCCTCGACTATAAGGCCGCTTTGTTTCAGGGACGCAAGCGGGGACGCCAATTCTTATTGGGGCTCCAAAAGGCATTAATTGACGAGGGACAAAACTACAGCGCTGACCTCGCCTACCAGATCGCTAAAGACAACGGACTCGACCTAGCCATGTTTATGGAAGACCGACAGGGTGAACTCAGTCAACAAGCCTTTAAAGACGACCAGCGGATTGCTAATGAACTGGGGGTCGCCGAATCAACCACCGCCGTCATTTACGACAGTAACCATCCCGATTACGACACCTTAGTTCACGATTTTGACTACGCAACCTTCCTCGAGGCGGTCTCGCCCACCAAATTCAATCATTCCCACCAACGCTTCTTTCGCCGCACTCGGCAGGGGCGCCCTAACTTTAGAACTTATTAAGTTAATGGCGATCGAGAGGCATTTGTCAAAAATAAGCCTAACCTAACCCGTCCTACTTAAAAACGATTTAAAGATCGGGTAATCGTGGTATGTTAAAAGAGTGAAGAAATTAGACCTCCACAAGGGACCTCGAGTCCGCGTACCGGTAATGGTACTCAGTATGGGACTTAATAGATATTTGAGGGTTTTATTCATGCAAACCACCATCGCGACCCTATTCATTTTTGGATAAGGTCGTTTTTGTTTTGCCTCATATCCGAATGTTAGACAGCAAACGTGGTCACTAACTACATGTCGTATGACTAAGTGGTTTATTGGCCACTCCTTTTTCTAGATTCCCTCTTGTTGGCGAACGAAGGCCAGCTTTTGATCAAAGTCGTCAAACCATTGGGGGAGCCTAACGTAACGGTACTCTTCTCCGCGGATGGTAATGATCCCCGCTTGAAGAAGATCCGCGGTTAACTCGTTTAGGTGGTGCATTCGCAGTGCCTGACGTTGGACTGGGGTAAGGGCCGGCAAGGGCAACCACTTCGTCTGTGTCGCTAACCAAGCCTGCCACCCCAGTGGGGGCCAACTTTTTCCTAGCGGTAACTGCTCTAAGGCCAGCAAAATCATGAGGCGCCACCGTACCGGGCGTTCAAAGGTTAAGGGCCACCATTCTCGACGCCCGTGAGCAACTAAGGGACAAGCAGCTACTTGGTGCCCCGCTTGGTAGGCTTGACGAACTAACCCATCCCTTAGCGAGGCGTGGCGGTGTAGATCGACCGTCTCAACACCCACCTGCGCCCACCAACGACCATTCCCAACCTGGCCCTGATAAATTGGCTGTAGGTAGTCTAACTGTGCTCGGTGGGGCTCCCAGAAGGTTAAACTGGGCCGGTTATTAACTAGTTGGGTAAAACGCGCTTGGATTTCACGGTGGAGGAGCCGCTTTTGGTAAGTTGGACCCAGTAGCCAACGAACCGCCACTCCTACTTGCTGATAACCTTGGGTCCGTTCAGCTAGCCGACGTGCGCTCAGGGGGCTACACTGAAATTCCAAGGCAACCGGGTGATTTTGGATGGTCACTAAAACGTCCGCTCGTTGCTCGATCTGGTCAAACGGAACCTCTAGTTGGGGATTCCATCCCCGTTGCTTGGCCCACCACCACAAGGTCTCTTTCCCTAGCAAGTGCAGCTCACTCTCCCCTTGTGCCAACTGACAACCCTGTTTAGGCCGGTGAGCAAAATGCGGCACCCGGCTACCCTGTCGTAAGACGAGTGGGGCGTCACATTCTGGGCAACGGTACCCTCGCGTCCGTTGGGCATCGCTAGCCCGCACCAGTTGTCCCCGTTCGTTTTTAGCCACTAACATAAAAATCCCTCCTTACTCAGTAAGTACGGAGGGATTTTTGCTTGTCACGAAATTAACTGAAGTAGTGGCGTGCCAATTCAAAGGCGGCGTGCTCCATCACCCGGTGGCCGTGTTCAGCAACTACCATGGCTTCCAATTTACTTGGCGAAGCGTATTCGTAAATGACGGCTAAGCGATCCTTTACACTTTCCGGCGAAAGTTCGCCGTTTTCAAAGAAGGTCACCACCAAAATGTAATGGTGGCCTTCTTGGTATAAGTCCGCCGCCATGTTACTGGTATCAATCACCTTGGCAAGGGCGACGAAGTCTTCAAAGGAATCAAACTTCACCACCCGGGTATATTTTTTAACGTCAGGGTCATTTAAGGCCGCGGCAATCTCATCGGCATCATCGTGAGTTTGTTCACTCGTATCAGCCCCGTGGCTTCGCTGGTCATTCTTATCGAAATCGTGCCCCCGTAGTTCATTTTGTAAGAACCGGGAGATATTTTCAGCGGCTTGTTCTTGGACGTCTTTGTCGGTAACGTCGCCATCGTGCTTAGTAATCGTTAACTGGATTCCGTCGTTAGTTGGCATCACCTGAAACAGCACCGTTTGATCCATCGAAAATTGATGCTGAGGGTCTACCTCGTCTAACACGGTCTGGAAAAAGTCTTCCATTTGCTGTTGGTTCCCCATCAAATCCATCATACCAATGCCCCGCTCGGTCAACTCATCCTTTTGGAGCATCACTTGGAGCGTGTAATCATTGATTCTTTTAACTTTCATTTTGCGCCCCCTCACTCCCAATTTCACAGATTGGTTTTGCTTATTCATTACTTAGTAATTTTAACGGATCCTGACGAAAAGTAAAGGGAGAGCCCATAACAAAAGAGGATGGCCAACCAATTGCCATCCCCGTTCATTATTCAACCAAATCTGCCCGCCGTTGCGCTTCCGCTAACTCAAGGGCCCGGACTTCCCGTGGTAGGAAACGACGAATTTCATCCTCGTTATACCCAATTTGAAGCCGCTTGTCATCAATGATGATCGGACGCCGTAACAAACCAGGGGTCTTGCGAATCAATTCGTAAAGTTCCGTCATTGGTAGGTCGTCAACGTCGATCTTGAGGCTCTGGTAGGCCTTTGACCGTTTCGAAATGATATCTTCAGTCCCGTTTTCGGTCATCCGGAGAATATTTTTAATTTCAGCCATTGTCAACGGATCGGCAAAAATGTTCCGTTCAGTAAAGGGAATCTGGTGATCCCGTAGCCACCCCCGGGCCTTACGGCAAGAGGTGCAACTCGGAGACGTGTAAAGTGTAACCATCTGAGATGCCTCCATTCATTTCTACTTTCCTGCTCTTATCGTTTTGTAACTATTATAACCTCCACTAGCAAATAATGAAAGACGTTTTCATAATTTTTTGTAAGTGAATTAGGTAATTTACCGCCTTCCCATTCATAGTCAAATAACGCTATGTCAACCATTCCGTTTTCTAACTCTGGTAACCCCTTCCTTTAGAACATGGTACCCGCTTATTATCAACCGATCATCCCAATTACTAACTACCAACCCTGGTAAAAGAAAAGGCTCTTTGTCAAATCCTGTTGATGGGTCATTTTAGGCGGCGGCCGGTGCTTGCACCTGGCGCCGCCTTTTTTAAAGCTTCCGTTCCCATTTGATGCAATCGGATCCGGGCGATGAAATGACCAAAGTTAGTAAAGCCATATGCCGTCCGTTGAATTAACTTGATCATGCGGTTGATCCCCTCAACCCGACCGTTGGAGTACGGTAATACGGTTGCGTTGTACACTCCTTCGCTGTTCTTGCGGAGGGTCTTAAGAACCGTTTGGAACGGCGCTGGCACGTCCCATTTGGTGAACAAGAGGTCCATTAATTGGTCAACATCGTGCTCTTCAAGAGCGGTCATGGCGCCCTGTAAGAGTTCATAACCGGCCGCTAACTGGGGATCAAGGTCCAGGCCAATTCCCACCCGTTCGGCCATCGTTACCTTTTGTCGTAAGTGGCGATCATAGTACTCCTTAGTGTAGTTAAGCGATGTGCTTTTAAGTAAGTACAGTCGCCACGAATTCTTCAATGCCCGATACTCACGCGTATTAGGGTCGAATTGCTTCATTACTGCGACCCGGACTTGGTTAAACGCCCGCGTAAGCATTGAAACGATGTGGAATCGATCCACAACCAGCTTTGCGTTTGGGAAGTAGCGGCGTACAAGGCCTTGATAGTAACTGTTTAAGTCTGTCGAGACTGATTTGACTCGTTTGCGCTCTTTTAGCGAGAATCGATCAAAGTAATGCGTGATACTACTCTTAAGCCGATCAGGGAGAATTTGGTAGATTTGTGAGGTATCATTATCAACGATAATGAAGCAATACTTCCCCTGCGGACCACGGAACTCATCAATGGCAATATTAGTGGGTAAAGTGCGACTATTAAAGCGAAGGAGCGCTTGATCACTGTCTAGGAGTCGGCCAATGGTACTAGGTGACACACCGGTAAACTTAGACACGTCCTTTTGAGAGACATTACTTTCAAGCATCGTAAGTGCCTTGTGTTTAACTGCTTTGGCAATGGAACAGTATTTATCAACGACGTTGGTCTTCGCCATGAACGAATCTTGGCAATTCTTACATCTCAGGCGTTGCTTACCGATCCGCAACATAGTGGGACAACTTTCGTTAATTGAGAGGTACTTAATGGTTTGGTAAGAATGGCCATTCTTAATGAAGGTATCCGCAAAGCCGCAATGTGGGCACCGATCCAATTTAAGCGAGACCGTCCCAATGAAGACCTGCGTCTCCCATCCGTCATTATTTTCAAAGACAACGTCTGTGAAATGAAGATTGGGGTCTTTAATTTGAAGGATATTTTTAATATAATCAGTCATAAGGTCACACCTCTTACTTTCTGGAATTTGCGTGGTAGTTAATGATCAGAATTTTAAGGCTGGTGGGGCCTTTTTTTGTGCGGCGAATTTACAATTGAAATGCAACACAAAGTAAAAAAATAAACCCATACCGGGTAGAATATGTTTAACGACCAAATCAAACAATTCGAGGTATCCGGTATGAGCTATAAACATCTTACTATAAAAGAACGTGAAATACTTATGTTTTTACGAGCTAAGGGGTTATCTATCCGGGCTGTCGCGTTACGGCTGGGGCGAAATCCAAGCACTATTTCACGGGAGTTAAAACGTTGTGCAGGTAATTATTCCCCAAGCAAAGCAGATAATGACTATCATCAAAAGCGGCAGAATTGTCACAAGAAGCGGCTATTAGACAGCCATCCACAATTACGCCGTCAAATTGTTCATTACATCTTAGATCTGCACTGGTCACCAGAGCAGATTACCGCTCGCTTTAATAAGGAACATCAATGGTGTGTTAGCTACAACACAATTTACCGTCATATCTATCAACACAATTTAGGTGAGAAGTACTCCTCACGTGGTGATACCGGTATTCAGCGCCATCTCAGACATAAACATCGGACCCGGCATTCAAAGAATACTAGACGACATCGAGAAGTACAGACCGACTATATCTCGATCCATGAGCGCCCTGGTTTTATCAACCAGCGTCAACGTATAGGTGACTGGGAAATTGATACTGTGATTGGTCGAACGGGTCACTCCATCCTTTTAACGGTTGTCGATCGGCTTAGTCGGCTTACGCTTATCAAAAAGGTTGTGCAAAAGGACTCGCAGGAGATAAATAAAGGCCTAGTTGAACTGTTAGGGGCCATTCCTAAAGAATTTGTTCATTCTATTACACCAGATCATGGGACCGAATTTCTTCATCTTGATGAAATCAGTGAAAGGTTAGGTGTTACTGTCTATTGGCCCGATCCATATTCGCCTGAACAGCGTGGAACAAATGAGAATACAAATGGATTAATCCGGGAATATTTTCCCAAGCGAACAGATATTGATAATTATACAGAACAGGACGTTGAACACTGCCAAAAGCAGTTAAATCAACGTCCTCGCAAGTGTTAAACTATGAAACCCCATATGAAGTATTTTTTGACAAACCGTTGCACTTAGTTTGACAATTCGCCGCCCTCAAAACCAAAAAATCCTGTCAACGAATCACCACTATGGTAATCCATCAACAAGATTTAGTGTAGAGCCAAAGAAAATAGGCTCATCTTCGTTCCATGTTAAGAAAACCGAGTAGAATAGACCTCGAAAGGAGAATTGCCCATGCTAAATCAAATCTCATATACATCTGGTTCCAAAGGGGTGTTGGAACCATTCTTAGCTAAGTACCCCAGCCGTCACCTTGTTATGACGATGGACGCCGCTGACCAAACTCGGTGCACCCTCTTTGATCTTTCCGGTGAGAAGCCCATCTTCTCTAACCCGATTAGTTTTACAACCCTTCAACAAAACGGTCTCCTAACCAACTTTGGTCCCTTCATTCACCTGGAATCTTATCACTTAGATGCTGATCCCGAAAAAGTACTTTTAAAGCATGCCCGTCAACTTCTGGTTGACCTGACGGATCAGCCCGGTTTTAACGGAGGAATGTTGTTACGTAATAAAGATCGAACGGGAGCCATTGTGATGTTAACCACGTGGGATAATGCTGGCGCCCTTAGCAATTGGACTGAAAGTGTACCAGCAAGGGTCCTAAAGGAATTCCAAGCCCCGGGTCTGCAAAACACCTTCTACCACCAAGATTATTTCGTTTTTTAAACTACAAAAAAGATCGGTTAAACACCGATCCTTTTTCTTCTATAGACGGTCCGTACGAGACTCGAACTCGTGATCTCATCCGTGACAGGGATGCGTCCTAACCAGCTAGACCAACGGACCAAAGAAATTGCGGGGGCTGGATTTGAACCAACGACCTCCGGGTTATGAGCCCGACGAGCTACCAGACTGCTCTACCCCGCGATAATAAAAGTGACCCGTACGGGATTCGAACCCATGATACCACCGTGAAAGGGTGGTGTCTTAACCACTTGACCAACGGGTCATCATAACTGACAACAGTATATAGTATAGCAAGTTATTATCATAATTGCAAGGACTAATTTGCTAACTTACCGGCCACTTTTAAAGAGAAGCTGTGGCCGTAAAAAAACACCACGGGCAACACCCATGGTGTCAATACGGAGAATGAGAGATTCGAACTCTCGCGCCGGTTTCCCGACCTACGCCCTTAGCAGGGGCGCCTCTTCAGCCACTTGAGTAATTCTCCAAATGGGTCTAAGTGGACTCGAACCACCGACCTCACGCTTATCAGGCGTGCGCTCTAACCAGCTGAGCTATAGACCCATCTAAAAGCGGGTAACGAGAATCGAACTCGCGACAACAGCTTGGAAGGCTGTGGTTTTACCACTAAACTATACCCGCAACATGGCGCAGGACGGAATCGAACCGCCGACACATGGAGCTTCAATCCATTGCTCTACCAACTGAGCTACTGAGCCAGTATATATTAAAACGGTCCGTACGAGACTCGAACTCGTGATCTCATCCGTGACAGGGATGCGTCCTAACCAGCTAGACCAACGGACCAAAGAAATTGCGGGGGCTGGATTTGAACCAACGACCTCCGGGTTATGAGCCCGACGAGCTACCAGACTGCTCTACCCCGCGATAATATAAGGAGGATAAGAGATTCGAACTCTTGCGCCGCGCTAACGACCTAGCGGTTTTCAAGACCGCCCCCTTCAGCCACTTGGGTAATCCTCCATAAAGCTGAAAGTGTACAACAGCACCATCAAGCGATGGGCCTGATGGACCTTGTAGGACTCGAACCTACGACCGGGCGGTTATGAGCCGCTTGCTCTAACCAACTGAGCTAAAGGTCCAATACAACCACCCAAATCGCGGCGGGGGGGATCGAACCCTCGACCTCCCGGGTATGAACCGGACGCTCTAGCCAGCTGAGCTACACCGCGAAAAAGATACTACAATTACTATTAAATTGTAAATCGGGAAAACAGGATTCGAACCTGCGACCCCCTGGTCCCAAACCAGGTGCTCTACCAAGCTGAGCTATTTCCCGTTAAATGCACCCAGAAGGAGTCGAACCTTCAACCTTCTGATTCGTAGTCAGACACTCTATCCAATTGCGCTATGGGTGCGTATGGTGCCGAGGACCGGGATCGAACCGGTACGGTCATCACTGACCGCAGGATTTTAAGTCCTGTGCGTCTGCCAATTCCGCCACCCCGGCATTATATAGAATTGGCAAAGCGGAAGACGGGATTCGAACCCGCGACCCCCACCATGGCAAGGTGATGTTCTACCACTGAACTACTTCCGCATAATATTAAGTTTGATGCCGACTAGAGGGCTCGAACCTCCGACCCCCTGTTTACAAGACAGGTGCTCTGCCAACTGAGCTAAGTCGGCGTATAAAACCCACAAGTGGCAATGAGCCGTGACGGGCTCGAACCGTCGACCCTCTGATTAAAAGTCAGATGCTCTACCAACTGAGCTAACGGCTCAAATGGAGGATACAGGGCTCGAACCTGTGACCCTCTGCTTGTAAGGCAGACGCTCTCCCAACTGAGCTAATCCTCCATAACAGCGTGGCAACGTCCTATCCTCGCAGGGGGCGATCCCCCAACTACTTTTGGCGTGCTGAAGCTTAACTTCTGTGTTCGGCATGGGAACAGGTGTATCCTTCAGGCCATCATCACCACACTTTGAAAGCTTGTGCTTTCAAAACTAAACAATATCTTTTCTTATCAAGAATCCTCACACCTGACTTGGTTAAGTCCTCGACCGATTAGTAATGGTCCGCTCCATGCGTCACCGCACTTCCACTTCCATCCTATCTACCACATCATCTCTGTGGGGTCTTACTTCCAAAGGAATGGGAAATCTCATCTTGAGGCGAGTTTCACACTTAGATGCTTTCAGCGTTTATCTCATCCATACATAGCTACCCAGCGATGCTCCTGGCGGAACAACTGGTACACCAGCGGTATGTCCATCCCGGTCCTCTCGTACTAAGGACAGGTCCTCTCAAATTTCCTACGCCCGCGACGGATAGGGACCGAACTGTCTCACGACGTTCTGAACCCAGCTCGCGTACCGCTTTAATGGGCGAACAGCCCAACCCTTGGGACCGACTACAGCCCCAGGATGCGATGAGCCGACATCGAGGTGCCAAACCTCCCCGTCGATGTGGACTCTTGGGGGAGATAAGCCTGTTATCCCCAGGGTAGCTTTTATCCGTTGAGCGATGGCCCTTCCATGCGGAACCACCGGATCACTAAGCCCGACTTTCGTCCCTGCTCGACCTGTCTGTCTCGCAGTCAAGCTCGCTTGTGCCTTTACACTCTGCGAATGATTTCCAACCATTCTGAGCGAACCTTTGGGCGCCTCCGTTACCTTTTGGGAGGCGACCGCCCCAGTCAAACTGCCCACCTGACACTGTCTCCCACCACGATCAGTGGTGCGGGTTAGAGTGGTCATAATACAAGGGTAGTATCCCACCAATGCCTCCACCGAAACTAGCGTCCCGGTTTCTACGGCTCCTACCTATCCTGTACAAGTAGTACAAACACTCAATATCAAGCTACAGTAAAGCTCCATGGGGTCTTTCCGTCCTGTCGCGGGTAGCCTGCATCTTCACAGGCAATTCAATTTCACCGAGTCTCTCGTTGAGACAGTGCCCAGATCGTTACGCCTTTCGTGCGGGTCGGAACTTACCCGACAAGGAATTTCGCTACCTTAGGACCGTTATAGTTACGGCCGCCGTTTACTGGGGCTTCAATTCAGGGCTTCGCCGAAGCTAACTCTTCCTTTTAACCTTCCAGCACCGGGCAGGCGTCAGCCCCTATACTTCATCTTACGATTTTGCAGAAACCTGTGTTTTTGATAAACAGTCGCCTGGGCCTTTTCACTGCGGCTGGTCTTGCGACCAGCACCCCTTCTCCCGAAGTTACGGGGTCATTTTGCCGAGTTCCTTAACGAGAGTTCACTCGCTCACCTTAGGATTCTCTCCTCGACTACCTGTGTCGGTTTGCGGTACGGGCAGTTAAATACTCACTAGAAGCTTTTCTCGGCAGTGTGACATCGGCAACTTCGCTACTTTAATTTCGCTCCCCATCACAGCTTGTCAACCCGGCTTAAAGCATTTGACTCTAAACCTGACTTACTGCTTGGCCAGACACTTCCAATCGTCTGGTTTGCTTAGCCTCCTGCGTCCCTCCATCATTCAAACGCATTTAACTGGTACAGGAATCTCAACCTGTTATCCATCGACTACGCCTCTCGGCCTCGCCTTAGGTCCCGACTTACCCTGGGAGGACGAGCCTTCCCCAGGAAACCTTAGTCATTCGGTGGACAGGATTCTCACCTGTCTTTCGCTACTCATACCGGCATTCTCACTTCTAAGCGCTCCACTAGTCCTCACGGTCTAACTTCGTCGCCCTTAGAACGCTCTCCTATCACGTGTCCAAAAGGACACATCCACAGTTTCGGTAATATGCTTAGCCCCGGTACATTTTCGGCGCAGAATCACTCGACTAGTGAGCTATTACGCACTCTTTAAATGATGGCTGCTTCTGAGCCAACATCCTAGTTGTCTATGCAACTCCACATCCTTTTCCACTTAGCATATATTTAGGGACCTTAACTGGTGATCTGGGCTGTTCCCCTTTCGACGGTGGATCTTATCACTCATCGTCTGACTCCCGGACATAAATCATTGGCATTCGGAGTTTATCTGAAGTCGGTAACCCATGACGGGCCCCTCGTCCAAACAGTGCTCTACCTCCAAGATTCTCGATTCCGAGGCTCCCCCTAAAGAGATTTCGGAGAGAACCAGCTATCTCCAAGTTCGTTTGGAATTTCACCGCTACCCACACCTCATCCCAGCCTTTTTCAACAGACACGGGTTCGGGCCTCCAGTGCGTTTTACCGCACCTTCACCCTGGACATGGGTAGGTCACCTGGTTTCGGGTACATAACTACGTACTTCATACGCCCATTTCAGACTCGCTTTCGCTGCGGCTCCGGTTTTTCCACCTTAACCTTGCACGTAATCATGACTCGCCGGTTCATTCTGCAAGAGGCACGCCGTCACCCATTAACGGGCTCCGACAGCTTGTAGGCACATGGTTTCAGGAACTATTTCACTCCCCTCCCGGGGTGCTTTTCACCTTTCCCTCACGGTACTGGTTCACTATCGGTCACTAGGGAGTATTTAGCCTTGCGAGATGGTCCTCGCGGATTCCGACGGGGTTTCACGTGTCCCGCCGTACTCAGGATCCTGAACGGAGAGAACCAGGTTTCGTCTACTGGACTATCACCATCTCTGGTGTGGCTTCCCAGCCACTTCGACTACCTGATTCTTTGGTAACTCCAAAGTTCAGTCCTACAACCCCACTGAGCAAGCTCAGTGGTTTGGGCTCTTCCCGTTTCGCTCGCCGCTACTCAGGGAATCGAATTTTCTTTCTCTTCCTGCAGCTACTAAGATGTTTCAGTTCACTGCGTCTACCTCTTGGCAGCTATGGATTCACTGCTCAAGTAATCATCGACTAAGATGATTGGGTTTCCCCATTCGGAAATCTCCGGATCAAAGCGTACTTACCGCTCCCCGAAGCATATCGGTGTTAGTCCCGTCCTTCATCGGCTCCTAGTACCAAGGCATTCACCATGCGCCCTTCATAACTTAACCTTACTGATCGTAGATCAGTCAAGTTAGTTGAGTATGCGATTATAATTCGTTAAAAACTCAAATAACGCGGTGTTCTCGGTTTTCTTGATTTTATTAGAAATTGATATTATTTAGTTTTCAAAGTACAAGCTGAGAGGTAAACCCCTCAAAACTGAACACTGTTTCGACAATGTGTAGGTTTCCGATTAATTCCTTAGAAAGGAGGTGATCCAGCCGCAGGTTCTCCTACGGCTACCTTGTTACGACTTCACCCTAATCATCTGTCCCACCTTAGGCGGCTGGCTCCTAAAAGGTTACCCCACCGACTTTGGGTGTTACAAACTCTCATGGTGTGACGGGCGGTGTGTACAAGGCCCGGGAACGTATTCACCGCGGCATGCTGATCCGCGATTACTAGCGATTCCGACTTCGTGCAGGCGAGTTGCAGCCTACAGTCCGAACTGAGAACGGTTTTAAGAGATTTGCTTGCCCTCGCGAGTTCGCGACTCGTTGTACCGTCCATTGTAGCACGTGTGTAGCCCAGGTCATAAGGGGCATGATGATCTGACGTCGTCCCCACCTTCCTCCGGTTTGTCACCGGCAGTCTCACTAGAGTGCCCAACTTAATGCTGGCAACTAGTAACAAGGGTTGCGCTCGTTGCGGGACTTAACCCAACATCTCACGACACGAGCTGACGACGACCATGCACCACCTGTCATTGCGTTCCCGAAGGAAACGCCCTATCTCTAGGGTTGGCGCAAGATGTCAAGACCTGGTAAGGTTCTTCGCGTAGCTTCGAATTAAACCACATGCTCCACCGCTTGTGCGGGCCCCCGTCAATTCCTTTGAGTTTCAACCTTGCGGTCGTACTCCCCAGGCGGAGTGCTTAATGCGTTAGCTCCGGCACTGAAGGGCGGAAACCCTCCAACACCTAGCACTCATCGTTTACGGCATGGACTACCAGGGTATCTAATCCTGTTCGCTACCCATGCTTTCGAGTCTCAGCGTCAGTTGCAGACCAGGTAGCCGCCTTCGCCACTGGTGTTCTTCCATATATCTACGCATTCCACCGCTACACATGGAGTTCCACTACCCTCTTCTGCACTCAAGTTATCCAGTTTCCGATGCACTTCTCCGGTTAAGCCGAAGGCTTTCACATCAGACTTAGAAAACCGCCTGCACTCTCTTTACGCCCAATAAATCCGGATAACGCTTGCCACCTACGTATTACCGCGGCTGCTGGCACGTAGTTAGCCGTGACTTTCTGGTTAAATACCGTCAACGTATGAACAGTTACTCTCATACGTGTTCTTCTTTAACAACAGAGCTTTACGAGCCGAAACCCTTCTTCACTCACGCGGTGTTGCTCCATCAGGCTTGCGCCCATTGTGGAAGATTCCCTACTGCTGCCTCCCGTAGGAGTATGGGCCGTGTCTCAGTCCCATTGTGGCCGATCAGTCTCTCAACTCGGCTATGCATCATCGCCTTGGTAGGCCGTTACCCCACCAACAAGCTAATGCACCGCAGGTCCATCCAGAAGTGATAGCGAGAAGCCATCTTTTAAGCGTTGTTCATGCGAACAACGTTGTTATGCGGTATTAGCATCTGTTTCCAAATGTTGTCCCCCGCTTCTGGGCAGGTTACCTACGTGTTACTCACCCGTCCGCCACTCGCTGGCAACCAAAATCAATCAGGTGCAAGCACCATCAATCAATTGGGCCAACGCGTTCGACTTGCATGTATTAGGCACACCGCCGGCGTTCATCCTGAGCCAGGATCAAACTCTCATATAAAACAAGAAGCTTGAATAGCTCTTTTTAATAAATTAAGCGAATTGACTTCGCAAATGTTTTTGCCTCGATCATTAAGATCAAGGACCCTACACATTTGATTCGTCGAAACATTATTCAGTTTTCAAAGGTCTACCGCCGACCAACTTAGCCAGCCGGCTTATTGATTATATCATGAACGATTTTCGTTGTCAAGAAGTTTTTTATTTAACTTTTTGACAACTTTTCGTTCGTTGCTGGATTAGCAACTCTTATAATATAACAGAGTTACCATCCGCTGTCAACAACTTTTTCCAACTCATCTTCATCCGAAGTGATATCTGTCGTGACAACGGTATATAACTATACAGACAATACCGCAAAGTGTCAATAGAATTTAGTATATATTTTGGATTTTTACAAAACACGAACGTTATACCGAAGTTCCATCCTAGATCAAAAAAATAATTCGAACAATGATGGCTTGTTCAACGTAATCATCCTTTTAATGTTCATTTAGATCCTAAATAGGGACTTTCCTTCACAATTACATGACGTCTTGATACAATTTACCGGTAATTAACCATATTTTTAAAGGAGCCATTTATGTCGACCTTAATTGATTTCATTTTGCACATTGACGTACATCTGATCCAAATTGTTAACAACTTTGGGGACTGGACCTACCTAATCCTGTTTGCCATCATCTTTGTGGAAACTGGCGCAGTGATCCTCCCCTTCTTACCTGGGGATTCCCTCCTCTTTGCCGCAGCGGCCTTAGCTGCTAATGCTAACTACAACCTTAACATTTGGATCTTTGTCGCCATCTTCCTCTTAGCTTGCCTGCTGGGTGACTCATGTAACTTCATGATTGGTCATAAAATTGGGAAGGAACTATCCAATCACTCCCTTTTCGGACGTTTAATTGATAAAGATAGCCTCGCCAAAGCGGAACAGTTCTTCGAAAAGCATGGTGCGCCAGCCATTATCTTGGCTCGTTACATGCCAATCATCCGGACCTTTGCTCCCTTCGCCGCCGCTGGTTCTGGCTTTGCCTACCACAGTTTTATTCGTTACAGCGTCATCGGTTGTATTTCATGGGTCGTAATTTGTTGTGGTGCGGGTTACTTCTTCGGTAACCTCCCCTTCGTTAAGGCCCATTTCTCATTAATTATCCTAGCAATCATCGTTGTCACGTTAATCCCGGCCATCGTTGGTTTCTTCAAGGCCCGTTTCCAAAAAGACGAAGCGGCGTAACTCTTTTTTCACCCACCGATAGATTAAGTAAATGAGTCCCTCGACCAAAAGCCCCCAGCTAATGGCTAATGTCATAAAAAAGCTGGTTGGCCACAGGTTGATGAGGGGCTCTTTTTTTGGATCAAAAAGCCAATCCTGGTTTGAAAAGGCGTGGTAATGAAACCACAAGAAGACTGGTTCAAAATTTAATCCAATTAAAATTACCGCCACTAAAAAACCAATTAGTAGCCATTGCAACCACCCACGCAACCGCCATAGTTGATAGCGCTGCTTAGCCCACCATAGCCCCCACCAGCTCACTAAACTCGCGCCAACCGTTATAGACTCACCCAATAAGAAAAGGTGGCGGACATCTTTAAAGTGACGCAGCACCTTTGCATCCGTGGGCAAATAATCAAGCCGCATCGTCTCCCCTGACCAGGGAAGCTGTAAATACCCCAGAATTCGTAAGTAATCGTGCTCGACAATTCGCTGACTAACTCCCATCAAACGCCCATCTACTAAGAAATATGAAGCGTTCGTTACCAAAAAAAGGGCGCCACCCAAGCACGCTAGCATAATTGCTAACGCGATTAGAAGGGTGCGCCCCTGGTTAATTAAATTATTCCACCATCCAGTCATCTAATGAATCCACCACATGGGTTGGTGGGACCTCCTCTCTTGCCACCTGCTCTTTAGTCGACACTCCCGTATAAACCAGGAGCGTATCCATGCCCACGTTGATCCCAGCTTCAATGTCGGTGTGGTAATTATCACCAACCATCACCACTTGTTCCTTAGTTAACCCGACCCGTTGTAAGGCCATCTCCATGATGATGGCCTCTGGTTTACCAATCATGATGGGTTTCGTTTGGGTTGCGTACTCGACCAACTTGACTAACGAACCCGCTCCGGGAGTCAGCCCCCGCTCATTAGGAAGGTTACTGTCGGCGTTAGTACCAATGAAGGTAGCCCCCGCTAAAATTGCCAAAACGGCAACCTCCAGCTTGCGATAGGTTACCTCGGTATCTAAGCCGACCACCACAAAATCAGGGCGCTGGTCCGTCAATTCAAAGCCCCTGCTTTCCAACGCATCCTTTAGCCCTTGTTCACCGATCATATAAACCCGGCGGCGGTCTCCGGCCCGCTTAGCCAAATAATCGGCCGTCGCCAAGGCCGTTGTGTAGATCTCCGCCGGCTGGGCCGGAATTTGGTGGTTAGTGACTAGGTTGGCCGCCACCTGCTCAGGAGACCGCGTCGAATTATTGGTGACAAAGAGCACCCGTTTGTTAGCCGCGTGCAGGCGCCTTATAAAACTAGGGGCCGCCGGGATCTTCTCCTTGCCCCGGTACATGGTCCCATCCAAATCAATCAAGTAGCCTTCGTAACTCTCCTGCTTGCTCATTAGTCATCCTTTCGCGTCCGTACCACTAGCTTCGTTCGGTTACCCTTTCCCTTCACACGCCGTACCTCTTGGTGCCGTCGCTTGCTTAGCGCCGGTTCTTTAAGGGGCTTTTTCTCTTCACTGATCTCCGCTCGGCCACGCCGCCGCGTCCGGGGTTTCCGTGGTCGCTTGGGGTGAGCAACCTCCAGGTTTTGGATGATAAAGTAAGGACACCCAAAGTTACACTCTTCCATCAGGTAATCATTAATGCATCCTACGCCCTGCTCTTCCTCCCCTTGCCCGGGTTTCGCGTAAAAGCCCCGCAAGCGCAACTGGTCATACCCCCAGTCACCAACAATGTAATCGTACTTCGTCAACAGGGGGCTAAAACGGTCGGCTAAGCTATCGCCGTTGAAGGCCTCCCGGTAGTTTTTCTTCAGTAGGTAGGGGTGGCCATTGAGGGTGAAATGGGTGGCGTCTTGTAACGTCACCTGGTAAAGCCCCTTTCGTTGGCTCATCCGTTGCTCAATTAATTCTTGAATCCGTGCCCGGTTCACCTAGGTCACATCCTTTCATTTTGTTATCATACCACGCCATTAGATTGATTGACCACGGCAACCTTTTTGGCCATCATCTCCATTACCTCTGGCAACGACAAGGGAGTCCCAAAGGGGGGACGGGGCGTTAAGTAGTCGAGCTCTGGGGCGTCAACGCCGACGTTTAAATTAGTTGTCGTTGGGACCATGTAATGGTGAATGTGGCCGTGTAAGTTAATGATCTTGGGCGCAATTCCCATCATCATTGGGTAGTGGGTCAAGTAGAGCTGGTGGTGGTCGTACTTAATTAACTTACCAACGTCATGAAACTCATACTTAACCCGCTTGCCAACCCTTGGGTTGTGAGCCGCTAAGTATTTAAACAGGCTACGCCGATCATGATTCCCCTTAATTAACACTAGGTGACCGTTTAATTGACCAAGGAGGGTCGCAATTTGCTCATTGGCAACCCGTTCTGGTTGGTGGTTTTGGTAGTTAACCGCGATATCTCCAAGGTGGTAAACCGTATCATTTTCCTTTACCCGGGCGTTCCAAGCCTCCACCATCACTTGATCCATTTCTTCAACGGTCTGGTAAGGACGAGGCGCAAACTGATCGACTCCCAATAGTTGCTCGTGAAAAAAGTGGGTGTCTGAGATTACATACTCCATTATTTCCTCCTAAACAAAAAGCGGGAAACCCGCAGGCTCCCCGCTTCTTCAAACCCTTAGGCTTGCTTGCGAAGTCGTTCGATATCGTGAACGATCATCAATTCTTCGTTGGTTGGGATCAAGAGAACCTTGATCTTAGCGTCGTCGGCAGAAACATCGCGTTCTTCACCGCGGACGTCGTTCTTTTCTGGGTCAACCTTGACCCCAAAGTAAGCTAACTTGTCCCCAATTGCTTGGCGGAATTCCTTGTCGTTTTCACCGACCCCGGCCGTAAAGACGATTGCGTCAGCACCGCCAAGCTCAGCTAAGTAGGAACCAATGTACTTGAGAACCCGGTTTTCGTAAATTTCAAGCGCCAGTTCACATTGCTTGTTACCGTGTTCAGCGGCCGCTTGCACGTCACGCATGTCGGCGGACAGTTCAGAAAGACCCAGCAAACCAGACTTGTGGTTCAAAAGCTCGATCATTTCTTCGCTGGAAATCCCCAACTTAGATTGAACAAAGGCAACTAAGGACGGGTCCACGTCCCCTGAACGGGTAGCCATCGTTACCCCCGCTAGCGGGGAGAATCCCATTGAAGTGTCAAAGGACTTACCGTTCTTGATGGCCGTAATCGAAGCACCGGCACCAATGTGGAAAGTGATCAGCTTCAAGTCTTCCAGTGGCTTACCAAGCATTTCGGCAGCCCGGGAAGCGACGTAACGGTGGCTCGTTCCGTGGGCTCCGTACTTACGAGCACCGTATTTTTCGTACCATTCGTAAGGAACGGAGTAGAGTGCGTTCATTTCAGGCATGTTAGAGTGGAAGGAAGTGTCAAAGACCGCCACTGCAAAGGCGTCCGGCAGCACCCGCTTGAAGGCCTTGATCCCTTGAAGTTCGGCCGGGTTGTGCAGCGGTGCGTATTCAGCCAGTTCATCAATCTTTTGCATTACGTCATCATCAATGACCACGGAATCCTTGAAGAATTCTCCCCCGGCAACGATCCGGTGCCCAACGGCAGTAATTTCGTGGTATTCCTTAACAATCCCCAAGTTGATCAGTTGGTCCAACAGATAGGAAACCGCCGTCCCGTGGTTTGGGAACGGCTTTTCTTCTTCGCTGACTTGGCCATCGCCGTACTTAATCTTGGCGTGACCCATGTCCATCCCGATCCGTTCGATGTTTCCTTCTGCAACAACTTCTTCACTTGGCATGTCGAACAACTTGAACTTAACAGTTGAGCTACCGGCGTTAACAGCAATCGTTTTTGACATTACAAATTCTCCTTTATTTGGCGGGGGCTAAGTATTGGGCCACCCAGTTATCAATTTCACGGATAAAGGCAATAAATTCAGGACGATTCTTGACCGACGGGAATGAGCCTAATAAGACCTTGCCCGCTTGGTGACTAGTCCCCCCCTGACGTTGCAACAAGAGGAGCGACTTGGCTACCGTTGAGTTAGCAAACAGTTCCTCTGGCAGGTTAATCAACCCTTGCATGTACGCAACTGATTGGATCCACTCCACCAACCCAGTCGTTTCCTTGCTTTGAAACAGTGCCTTGGGAACCAAGAAGACCCCAAAGCCACCCGGCAACAAGTAATTCATCGCCTGCTCAATCAAGAGGTGGTGAACATAGGAATGACCTTCCTTGGCCCGGGTGCGGTACCGCTTAGTGTTGTCATCCAGCGGGTAGTAGCCCACCGGTAAATCTGCCACCACGAGGTCCACTTGGGGAACATCGAGGTCCCGAATTGCATCCTGGTGGTACAACTGAACGGGAAGGTCCTGGAGTTGGGTCGAAACGGCCGCCACGCTGAGCATTGATTCATCGTTATCAACTCCGTAACCCTCGATTGGTTGGTCGGTAACCGATTGGAGATGATTCATCACCGTGGTCAGCAAGTTAGCCGTCCCCACCACCGGATCCAGGATGCGGTACGGGTGGTCAATTTTGGTCACCTGCTCGATCAACGAGGCCATCAGCATCCCGATTGAGTCGGGGGTCATCTGGTGGGTCGCTTGAATGGCGTCCTTTTGGGTCACCTTCAACATCCCTAGTTGCAATAGCCGTCGCTTGGTTTCCCGATCGGCCTGGCTCAGGTCAATTGACTGGTAGAGCTTCGTTAACTTTTCAGTCGTTTCAGCGTCCGGCACCCCGTCTTCAACCCGTACTGTTCCCCCATCCGCTAGGTTCTCGGCGTTTTCGAGGAAGGCATCGAGGTAAGAGCTTGCTAAGGCCGTTTGAAGCAGTTGCGTTGCTTGATCAAACGGCGTGAATAACGTTTCTGGACTTAAACGTTCCAGTCGTGGTCACTCCCTTCAAAATCCTAGATAAACCAATTTTACCTAGTTTCGTTCACAAATTCAAGGAAGCCCTTGCTTTCCTAATTTACCGTGCCTCCTTCACTTGCTTTTCCCTTGCTTGTCGCTTGTGAATTTGCCTGCCGTAAATTTTGTCGCGCCGCCTCTTGTTGCTCGCGAATTAACTGCCTCGTTATCCGTTCCTGATTGGTCATGTAATTGCTGACGGTAACTAAAATCCCCGTCACACATCCCATTGCCAGGAGCGCCAGTAGGATACTAGTCGCCCGGTGCCGCAAAGCATACCACCGCCGTTTGTTCATGTCGTCCCCCCTTATAAGTAAACCTGACCCGTCTTTGGTCGACTTGCTCCCAGGTCAATTTAGTGGCTTGACCTTCAAAGATCGGCAAAAAGCCTCCCTTTCCTTCGGTTGATAAATAGATATACTGACCGGATGCCTGCCGAGAGAGACGGTACGTTTTGTTCGTTGTCTTGCTATATACACTAACCCCATTTTTGGCGACCTCCACTAGCTGAAACTGATGATCCTTGGATTCTAGCTCGCTGATAAACAAGTACCAATTGGTTGGTTCTGAAGCGTCGACCTTGGTTAAACGGCCATACCCACCCATTACCAGGCCAAACAGGTTCACCACCAACACCACCAATGCTAAGGCTACGATTGCTTCGGCCATTGTAAAGGCCCGCTGTCGCATGCTCATTCCCCCTTGATTTCGACTAGGGTCTTGTTACCGATAAAGGCCCTGGCCCCCTGCCTCGTTGCCTGCGCTCGGACCCCCTGCCGACTCAGTGCCACCTGATCTTTTCCTAGCGCAATTTGATCGGTCGCCTCCTTAACTAAGCGACTGGCGACTAAGTTTTGTTCTAATTGACGACGCTTGACCCCGACTTGCTCCGTTACCACCACCAAGCTGGCGACCACCACGCCCAAAATCGTCAGGGCCACCAGTTGCTCAGCCAGCAGGAAAGCCCCACACCGCAGTCTTTTGAACATAGTATCCCCCCCAACCCATCTGAATTTTCATGTCGTAGTTGGTCATCGTTAACTTGGAAACAAAGGACCAGGTCCGCGGACTAACGTAGCCGTTTTTGTAAATCTTGACCATATCTTCGTTAGAGGCAATGTGAAGTTGTTTGGGAAGTAGTACCTCCTCCGTTACCTTCTTCCCACTATCAGTGTGATACTCAAATCTAATTTCTCGCTTCGATCGGCTCGTCAAATAGATAAAGGTCGCCTTTCCCTCTACCCGGGCCCGGGTTTGGGCCTCTTGCCAGCGCTGCTTAACGTCCCGCCAAAACTGTTCCTCACTCAGCTCGGCGTTCCTTTTTTGGTAAGGAATGGTGGTGGTCACGATCACTAGGGCACTGATGGCCAATACGATCACGACTTCCACCATCGTAAAGGCGCGCCGTTGGCTATTGAACAACGGCCTGACCATTTTGGAGCGTGATATTTTCGCGGCTAGCCTGGCGAACCTGCTTAGCCGTTAGGTAATCACCCTTTTCTAGTTGGGACAAATCGGTCGGGACGTCACCCGTATCGTCATGGTATAGCTCAACCTGGTTTTGAATCATGTTGACTAAGGCCTCTTGGTTAACCGAAGTGGCGTGTTTTCTTTGCGCCCCTAGGTTGGGCACGATGATCAAGATTAACAAGCTAATAATGAACAAGACAATCGTCATTTCCACCAGGGTAAAGCCCTTGGCCACCCGTTTTTTCAATTTCTTTAACATTATTCCACCACCTGTAATGATTGATAGATTGGCATCAGGATACTTAAATACATCACCACAACCACAGCAGCTATCATCACCAGAATCAGCGGCTGGGTTAACTCCAACAATTGCGACGACCGTGACGACAAGCGCTGATAATTTAACCGGGCCACGGCCGCTAATTCCTCCCCTAATTCCCATTGGGTTAGGCCCCGGTTTAAAAATGAAGGCAGCTCCCTTGGTAAGTAATCGAGATGTGAAACGACGGCTTCTAGTGGTCGTCCTCGCGCTAGGGCTCCACTGATCTTTTGACCAACTAAATAAAGCATCGAGCGCTGATCAAATTGACCAACCAGCCGGCTAATTTCTTGTAGGGACATCCCGTTTTCGACCATCACGGCTACGTTGGCCACTAGGTAGTAGGACCAGTAGTACTTGGTGGGTCGCCCAATTACCGGCAGGGTGCACAAGAAGCGGACGCGCTGCTCTGGGTCTATTGTCATCCACCGGACGCCCAACAGGACCACTGAAGCGAGTAGTGCCCCCGCGCACGTTAAACCAATTGTGGTAACCAACGGGGGAATGGCCAGCCCCGCCCCGCTGCCCCAACTAGCGACCTCGGGGAGGACAAAGTGAATCACCATTACGATCACTAGAACTAAAAAGACCAGTAAAATCACCGGGTACTGCATGACCGCCCGTAAACGGGCCCGTTGCTTTGCTTGCAGTGCCATGAACTTGCCCACCTGGTGAATCGTTTCCGCCAACTTACCATGGCGTTCTGCCAAGCGTAGTTGGTAGTAAGTATCGACCGAAAGCCAAGGGCCCAGCGCCTCGGCAAAGGGCTTGCCCATGAGCATTGCCTGGTCAATTTCATCAAACATCCCCTGCCACTTCGGGTAGAGCCGTTGTGACATGTTTACCAGCCGGCGCAGGCTAATCCCCCGGTCAATACCGTCCCCCAAGAATAAGAGCCAGTCCGCCATTTGCCCCTGTTTCATTTTAACCGGCCGCGAATTCTTCCGCCGTTTCCTGCGTAATCTTCCCATTTGCTACCGCCTCCCCTAAGTGTTTCACCCACAGTGGGGTCACCTTCCTCGTTTCCTTTTCCTGCCCCGGACTGGCAAAGTCAAATAACACCGCCGCCCCTTCGCTAGCTAGGGGAACCAGGCGTTGGTAACAAGCCCCAGTTACCGCTTGGGCTAACTCCAGTTCGCTCACCCCCAGTTGGCGTAGGCGAGTGTAAACCCCACCCGCGCTACGGGCATGGACCGTTGCTAAAACTAGCTGCCCGGCCAAACCCGCCCGCACCGCCATCTTCGCCGTCATTGGGTCGCGCACCTCGCCAATGATCAAAATGTGGGGACGGTGGCGCAGACTCACCCGTAGCAGTTCTTGATAACTTAACCCCGCCAGTTCGTTGACCTGGGTCTGGATAAACCAGGGCTCTTCGATTTCAACCGGGTCCTCGATCGTCATCACCACCTGCTCTTTTTTGACTTCGCGCGCTAAACGGTACATGGTGGTCGTCTTCCCCGATCCTAGGGGACCGGCAAATAAGACCAGCCCCCGCTGGCGAGCAAACCGGTGTAAGTTCTGCCATTGAGTGGGAACCAGGAGCTGATAGTCGGTGCTAACCGGGTAGATGAAGCGGATGACTAACGATTCTTGCCCCGTAAAATCACCTACGGTTGATAAGCGCAGGTTGACCACCCCTTCCTTACTGGGCCAACTGATCCCGCCTGACTGTGGCCGCCGGTGCTCAGTGACCGCCATATTGGCGCGGTACTTAAAATAAGCGATTAGCTGTTGTCCCCCGGCCAGCGTCAACGAACGCCGTTCCTTTACCTGCCCCCGTTCAAAGGAGGCTAACCGGTAGCGACCCTGGTGGGGCAAAATATAGGCATCGGCCACCCGCTCACCGATCATGGTGGCCATCTCTTTTCGTAACCAACTTTCCACGTTAATCCCTCCTTGTTTACTAAGTACGGAGGACACGGAAAAAGTGACGAAATTAATGGCAAAAAATCTAGGGCGCTAAAAAGGCCGAGGGAACAATTGGGTTCCTCTCAGCCCTTGGCATTTCCGATTATTTAGTTAGAGAACGTAAGGTATTTAATCCTACTTAGTTGTACGGTCCCTTTGACCAGGCCTTATTTGGATGCTGATAAACGGTAAAGGGTCGCATTGGTACTTCCCATGGCACCCACGCCTTTGGTTTGGCTACTTGTGCCACCATATGCACTGGCACTCACCTTGGTACCGTATTTTTTGACCCACTTAACAATTGCGTTGTTATTGGTGTGGCTCGAAATGTAGAAGTATTTAACCTTCCCGTCCTTGACCAATTGCTTAAATTTCTTCAGGGAAATTGCGTTATCGGTCCCGTTATAGCCCCCGATCGTCATCACGGCCTGACCGGTCTTGATAATGTACGGGGCGGCCGTATTGGAATCGGTGGTGGCAAACAGGTAGGTTGTTGACTTGCCATTATGTTGTTTAAGGTATTTGATCAGTTGGGTATTCACCGTACCAGTGCCAAGTCCGGTGGTCGCACCGCCACGACTCAGTAGGGACGGTCCGGTGGTCGGAACGGCCGCGGATTCACCAGAGATCGTTGAGGTCAGGGCCCAAAAACCCGGAGCCAAACAAAGGAAACCTACCCCTAAGGTTAAAAAGAGGCGTTCCTTAGCTGGGATCAAGGTCATCATGACCAACGCAACCGCGGTCAAAATCAAAATAACCAAACTTAACCACGGATAGTAAGCCCAAACATAATAGGACTGAAGGCAAGCGGTGGTCCCTAAGCCCATGAATAAAAGGTAACGCAACCAGCGCGCCCTCTTATCATCCCTTTTCGACGTGGCCTTTTTTAGCCCACTTGTAATGGCCAGGGCCGCTAATACCGCCAACGGAGGCGCTAGCATGATGGTGTAATAAGGATGAAAGAAGTTAGCAACGCTAAAGAAGGCCCCAACGGGGATTAGCCACCCCGCCCAATAAAGAACATCTTGTTGCTTCCGGTTAGTCTGCCACCACTTCTTCTTACGATCGTACGCAGCCAAGTAAGCCGCTACCATTCCAAAAAGGGCCAATGGCAAGAACCAGCTAATTTGCCGTCTCAATGCCGTCTGGAATAGGCGGGTCACCCCAGCGGTCCCAACGTTGAAGATACCATTGCCACCTTGGCCAGCGCCCCCCTTCATACCAGTTGGGCGTCCCTTGGTGGTTTTTGGCATACTACTTAACGACTTGCCGGAAGGCTTCCCCCCGTTTGTAGTCCCCTTCTTCATCCCGCTGGTTGGCTTAGCCTGCCCAGTTGGGGCTCCGCCAGCTGGCTTTTTCATTCCCCCCTGCTTAGTACCACCCGTTGGGGCCCCGGTCTTAGTTTTACCACTCGCTTTAGTCCCCATCCCAGAGAAAGTCCCCCCGGTTCCAGTGGTTTGCCCAAATAACCGTTGCGTCCCGTTATAACCGAACGCTAGGTTCAAAACCGAGTTGGTTGAAGAACTCCCAATGTAAGGGCGCATACTTTTACTTGTCGAATCGACCGCCAGGGGCCAACTGAGGCTAACCACGGCTAAAGCCAAGGTGGCCAACACGGTCTGAGTAAGTACCCTTTTCCAATTCTGCCGACTAGCAACCCAGTAGTAAAGATACATGGCCGGCAAACCATGTATGCCTGTAACATCTTGATGTTAAAAGCGACCCCCACTAGGGCAAAGGATACCAATACCAGCCATCCCCGTCGCTTTCGAACCGCCCTTTGTAAAACCCAACCGGCTAACAGTAAGAAAAAGACCAGCGTGGCATCCATGTTGTTAGTTCGGGAGTCGGCGACCACGATCGGGGTGATTGTCATAAAGAAGGCGGCTATCCGTGCGGTTAAGGGACCAAAAGTTGGCTTAACCATCTTGTAAATCAAATAGACCGACCCGATTCCAAACAGGACCGAGGATAAAACGATACTCCAACCGTGAAGGCCAAAGATTTTAACACAGATAACCATAAACCAGAGGGCTACCGGGGGTTTGTCGACGGTGATAAACCCAGCCGGATCAAAGCTAGCATACCAAAAGTTATGCCAACTTTTGGACATGCTAACGATAGCTGCCGTGTAAAAATCGTTAGCAATGCCCGCCTCCCAGATATTCCACCCGTACATGAATAAACTTTGAGGATTTTTACGCTAAAGCGGGGTTAATTGTTTATAAGGTTCTTAACGATCCTGGTTTTATAAATAAAAAAAGCTGCGACATCCCTATCGCAGCTCCTTTGGGGAAAATAATGAAACACCCTTATTAGTTGATAACCACGTAGTAGCTTGGCGTGTAAGCGGACATGCTCGTGATCTTAACCGTTTGACCAGTATCTGGGGCTTGGATAAAGGTCCCGTTCCCGAGCGAAATCCCGTCGTGGTACGGTGCACTATCGGAGCCAAAGAAGACGATCGCCCCAGCCGGTGCGTTTTCAACGTCGTAATGGTGGGTTCCCAAGGCTTGTTGTTGGTAAGTCGTCCGGTAAGTAGAACTCAGGCCATATGCCCATTGAACTAGCCCGGAGCAGTCAAAGCCGCTCGTGGTATTTCCACCGTATACGTATGGTGTACCGATTACGGATTCGGCACGGGCCACCGCTTGGGCGGCGCTGTAAGTAGCCACTCCCGACGTGCTTGTGGTAGTCGTGGAAGTGGTGGTCGTTGATGAAGCCGTTGATGAGCTTGCTGAGGACGCACTAGTGGCTGAGACCGTCACCATCGTGGTGTTGGCCGTACTCGTGGCGGAAGCGGAGCTAGCAGCACTGGAGGTGGTGGCAGAAGATGCCACCGCACTCGTGGCTGAATCGCTAGATGCACTTACTGCAGAGTCGGCACTAGCAACGGCGGAACTAGCACTAACAACGTTGGTTGCGCTCGTGGTACTAGTAGCGCTAGAATCAGCAGCCAAATTAGCACTAACTACGGCGCTGCTTACCGCACTCGTAGCGGACGTGTTCGTGGCCACTTCACTGGCACTCGAACTCGTCACACTCGAGCTTGGCGCTGAGTTAGCACTAGTGGCGCTAGTAGCGGTGCTCGTCGCCGTTGAACTGGCCGTGGCCGCCGTGCTTGAAGCACTGGAGCCCCCACTCGTTGGAATATAAATCGTCTTTCCGGCAATAATTAAGTTCGGGTTCTTTAAGTTATTTGCTTTAACAATGTCACCCATCGTCACGTGGTAGCGCTGTGAATAGCCCCACACCGTGTCACCCTTTTGAATCGTGATCGTGTCTGCATGGGCCGTTGCTCCGGCGGCTGCAAGGCCAATGGTTCCAAATCCTAAGGCCACCGTGCACTTGAGCATCAGTTTCGTTTTGATAATCCTTCACATCCTTATATTATTTATCCTTTCACAAGGACCCCCTTAATATAAACGAAAGAAATTACCAGACCATTACAGAAGGTATACAATAGATTGTTATAAGTATGATAGATTTATGAATATTTACGGTAATATATCATTTGTAACGATTGACACCGTTCGTTACCTAGCTGTTACCAAAACGAAAAGAGGTTGAGAGAAACACGAGTTTCTCTCAACCTCTTTACTTAACTTATTCGCCCTGGTCGGCATCTTCAACGAAGGCTGCTTCGTAAACGTCAGCCACGTCATCGTTGTCTTCCAATTCATCGATCAAGTGTTGGTATTGACCAACCTTGTCGGCAGGAACCTTGGTCTTGTTTTCTGGGATCATGGTTACTTCGGCCGTTTCCAGTTCGTAGCCTTGTTCTTGTAAGGCGTCACGAACGGAAGTCATGGCGGAAGGATCCGTGAAGATTTGGAACTTGTCGTCAGTGGCTTGCATGTCGTCAGCCCCAGCGTCAAGTGCGTCCATCAACATGTCGTCTTCGTCCTTGTCCAAGCCGTCACGAAGGATTTCAATTAACCCTTGCCGGTTGAACATGTAGGAAACGGAACCCGTGGCCCCTAAGGAACCACCGGAGTGAGTGAAGGCGGACCGGATAGCAGCGGCCGTCCGGTTCTTGTTGTCGGTCAGGCAGAAGACCATTACGGCTACCCCACCAGGACCGTAACCTTCGTAAGTGATTTCTTCGAAGTTGGCCCCACCAGCACCAGTGTCCTTGTCAATGGCCCGTTGGATATTTTGCTTAGGCATGTTAGCTGCCCGCGCCTTATCCATTACCAACCGGAGTTGAGGGTTGTTGTCGGGATCCGGGTCACCTGCTTTAGCGGCTTGGTACAAGTCACGTGAAATCTTTTGGAAAATTTTACCACGCTTGGCATCCTGAGCGTTCTTACGCCCTTGGATGTTATGCCATTTTGAATGTCCTGACATGAACTAACTCCTCTTTTCTTTAAATGATAACAAACAGTCAAATTATACTAAATCATGGGCGTTTTTTCAAGCCCGTCTGCTAAACCGCCGCCAGACCCGCACCAATAGGCAGAGCAAGAAGATGGCCACCGGGATCACCACTAAGGACCAGCCCTTGTTCACAACGTCAGTCTCCACCTGTGAAACTAGGGGCGCCAGGGTTTGATCATCGGTGATCGCCCCCGACCAGAGTTGCGGCAAGAGCAATAGTCCGCTAAACAAGAGGCTAACCCAGGCCATTGCATCGCCAATTGTAATTGGAAACGAGACCGTTCGCATGAAAGTGGCGGTCACTAGGCACAGGGCCAAAACGACCAAGGACACTAGTAGTACCAAGTTGGTGATTACCTTGCAAGTTTTAATGGCGCTGGCTGCTTCCTGGAGCTGACTCGTGTTTAACTGGGAATTGACCTGCTGGCTTAGCTGATTTTCAATGGCGGCAATCGCCGAGTTGTTGGCGAGACTAACCGAAATTCCCAGCGTCGAAGCTAATTGCTCGCTAGCCTGGTTCGTAAGGCTACTTTCAATGCTCGAGAGGTCGACTTGAATCGTCTTGTCCTCGTAAACCTCTTCGACCACTTGCTCGATTAACTGGTTGGCTTGCTTGGTGGTTACCACCGTTCCCGAGTAACCGTACTGGCTCACGCTTTGGTTGATCATATTTTGTAGGGAGGTCGCTAAACTGGAATTGGTTAGTTCCTGTTTAGCAAAGGACTCGTTTAACACCGTTCCATTGATCAAAATGGTGATCAACAGGGTGAGGGTCGCTAAAACCGTTAGCAAGGCCAAGAAGAAGTGGTGCCCAATTCGTGGCCCTAAGTCAGCTTCTAAGGGGGCCGCCGCTTGTTCTTGGTGCCGCCGTTGGTACTCCGCTCTTGAGATCAAGCCATCACCCCCAGTGATTAGCGGGTCGTTTGCCGTTCTTCAAACCCGTGTGGCAAGATTACGTTTTGCTCGTCATCGCCATCTTCACCATCGGTAGCTTGGTTGTTACCCATCAGCTTGGTCAACAGGCGCATTGAAACGGCACCAATATCATAAAGTGGTTGGGTAACCGAAGTCATCTTCGGCCGAGTAATTTCCGTTAACTTAGTGTCGTTAGCGGCAATCAGTTCGAAATCGGCTGGCACCTTGCTCCCGTGGTCGGTCAGGCCGTTTAACAGCCCGGCGGCAATCCCATCGTCGGAGACAAAGGCGGCCTTGGCGCCACTTTCCAGCACCTTTTCGGTTAGGTCGTAACCTTCCCGGTAGGAATCGTGAGCTTCAAAAATTAAGGCTTCATCTAAGGACTGGCCGGCCTCTTTAAGGGCCGCTTCATACCCCGGAATCCGCATCTGGGCATTGATCGTACTGGCCTTAGAGCCGATCACCAAGGCAACCTTGTCGTTACCGTGGTTAAGCAGGTATTGAACAGCTTCTTTCGTTGCTGCTTGGTAGTTGATCCGCACCGTTGGCAAATCTTCATCGTTGATGGCAGAGCCGGCGACGACCACCGGAATCGTGGAGGAAGAGAATTCTTGCCGCAGTTCTTCGGAGATGTCGTGGCCCATGAAGATGATCCCGTCAACTTGCTTGGCCATCATGCTGCGTACCACTTGTAAGGCCTTGTGGTCATCGGCATCCGAGTTGGTCAAAATCATGTTGTACTTGTACATGGAAGCAATGTCGTCAATCCCGAGGGCTAACTTGGAGAAGTAGTCGTTGGTCACGTCCGGAATCACAACCCCCACCGTGGTGGTCTTCTTGGAGGCCAGGCCCCGGGCCACCGCGTTCGGGCGGTAATTCAATTCCTTGATGACGTCTAAGACTTTCTTACGGGTTTCCGGCTTAACGTTAGGATTCCCGTTGACAACCCGCGAAACCGTGGCCATCGAGACCCGGGCTTCACGCGCAACCGTGTAAATGGTTACTGATTGTTTTTGCATGATGCTCTCCTTCTTGATCTATTATGTTTTCATAGAGTATGTTTTCATAGAGTTTTCAATCCAATCCATAATATAGCAAAGTTCCCTTTAAAGGGCAACTTTATGGATCAATCTTATGGTAATTTTGCGTTATAATCGACTTAATCGCTGTTACAAGACGGAAAGGATTGATTTGATGAATTACGAAAAGTTGCACCACCTTCAACAACTGCTAGCCGACCAACAACTAGACGTCGCCTATTTGAGCGACCCAATGACGATTAAGTACCTAACCGGTTTTGGTTCGGATCCGGTTGAACGGGTCCTCGCCCTGCTGGTCTTTGCTGACCAGGACCCCTTCTTGTTTGGGCCGGCCCTCGAAGTCGAAGCCATTAAGGGCACTGGTTGGCCCTACCCAGTCTACGGGTACCTAGACCACGAAGCACCGTTTAAAATGATCGCTGACCAGGTTCAAAAACGGATCGCTAACCCTACCAAGTGGGGTGCCGAACTAGGCTTTTTGACGGTGACGCGGTTACGGGCCCTGGAAGAACAATTCCCGGCCGCCCACTTTGATTTCGACCTGACCCCCGCCATCGAACGGATGCGCTTGATCAAATCGGCCGATGAAATCGAAAAGCTCAACGAAGCCGGCAAGTGGGCCGACTTTGCCTTCCAGGTCGGGTTCGACGCAGTTAAGGTTGGCCAAACCGAACAGGCCGTGGCCGCCGAATTGGAGTACGCCTTAAAAAAGCACGGCATCATGCAGATGTCGTTTGACACCCTGATCCAAGCGGGCCCCCACGCAGCCGAACCGCACGGCGCCACCAGTAGTCGCCAAATCGAAAATAACCAACTGGTCTTGTTTGACCTCGGGACGATTTACGATGGCTACATCTCCGACGCCTCCCGGACCGTGGCCGTCGGGGCGCTCAACGATCAACAAAAAGACATTTACCAAGTCTGCTTAGAGGCCCAGTTAACCGCCCAGGCCGCTGCCAAACCGGGGATGACGGCCGCTGAATTGGATAAGGTCGCCAGAGACGTGATCGAACAGGCCGGCTACGGTGAGTACTTCATCCACCGCCTCGGCCACGGAATGGGGATGAGCGAACATGAATTTCCGTCCATCATGGAAGGAAACGACATGCAACTAGAACCCGGCATGTGCTTCTCAATTGAACCGGGGATTTACATCCCGGGCGTGGCCGGCGTTCGGATCGAAGACTGCGTCCACATTACCGAAGACGGCTGCCTCCCCTTCACCCACACCAGCAAGGAACTACAAGTCGTCGGCTAAGCCAAGCAAACACAAAAAAGCCCGTACCAGCCCAATCGCCTTCGATTGGCCCGGTACGGGCTTTTATTACTATTCTTTTGGTTATGGTTCATGCAATGGCTCACCGGCTGTCTTTTCCGGTTCTTTTGCTTGCTCTTTAGTTTGGTCGATTACGATGTCTTCTTCTGGCGCCGCTTGTGCTTGGTGCGCTTGGGCCAAGGTTTGGCGCAACTCCTCAGTTTGGGCGTCGAAGTTGTCGTTGGTGAAGTGGTTACCAACCTTGCTTGCCTGATCCTTCAAGGTGTCCTTTAGGTTATCAAGCTTGTCGCTAGCAGCTTCTTGGTAATCGCCAACCGCCCCGTCAACGACGTCCAGCGCTAACAAGGAGTACTCCGTCAGGTAATCCATCAGGTCCTTAAACCGTCCTTGGAACTGTTCGCGCAGTGCTTGGCGCTTTTCTTCGCTCAGTGCCTTATAGGCAGCCACGGCGGCCACACTTCCCAGTGCCAGCCCCGTTAAAAACTTTCTTGCCATTCGACGTCCTCCTACTGATTCTTCTTGCGCTTAAAGACCCGGCTAACAACCCCCATCGCCGCTGCTTGGGCCGCGGACTTCATGAAGCTGTTGCGGCGCTTTTCACGCCGGCTCGCTAAGTTTTCCACCAGTGAACGGGAGGCTTGGTTGACGTCTGAAACGCTCTGTCCCAGGTCAGCAATCGCCTGAACGGCTGGATCGACTTGAACCGCCTTTTTGTTGATGTCCTCCAAAAGGGAGTTGCTGTTCTTCAGGATTCCGTTTAATTCCCCGCTGAGGGTATCAACATCCTTGGTGAGTTGCTCGACACTAGTGATGGCATCCCGAATTGCCCCGGCCACCTTTACGAGGAACCAGGCGATAAAAATTACCAACACGACGAGCGCTAGGGCCGCAATTAAGCCCGCAAGTTGTCCAACAGTCATAGTGAAACCTCCTTTATTTAATCTTAAGGATAGCATTATTAGGTATCGACCGCAAATTGATTTGCCGGCGTGCCACTGGGTTGTTATGATAGAAAACAATAACGTTTTTATGGATAAAGGAACAATTTTATGGAACTACTTGCCTCCACCTCGCTGACCAACCAGGCCAGCCAAATCAGCCATTACTTCTCCACCCTTAATTGGGATGCGATCGTCAAAAATCTGGGTGATCGGATCTTGTCCATTCTCCTCGCCTTTGTCATCTTTGGCGCCATCCTCTGGGTTGGAAAACTAATCATTGACGCCGCCTTTCACCAGACCAGGCGCATCCAGGTGCTGGGCGGAACGCACCGGGCGGCTACCTTTCACGCCTTAACCCTCAACATCTTTCGCTACACCTGTTACTTTTTCTTACTCTACGCCCTCTTATCTTTAATCGGGGTTCCCGTGGGCACTCTGTTGGCCGGGGCCGGAATCTTCTCCATTGCCCTGGGGCTTGGGGCCCAGGGGTTTGTTTCCGACGTGGTTAACGGTTTTTTCATCCTCTTGGAACAACAGATTGACGTTGGCGACGTGGTTCAAATTGGCACCACCAAGGGAACCGTGGCCGCCATTGGGTTACGGACCACCCAGGTTCTCTCCGCAGACGGGACTCTGACCTACATTCAAAACCGCAACATCACCATGGTACAAAACTTCTCCCGCCACAATCTGACCGCCAACGTCGACATCCAAATCACGCCGACGACCCCGCTCGACCAGGTGGAGGCGATCGTTAAAAAGGCCGGCCCAAGCCTGCTAAAGGAGGTCGACGGCTTAATTAAAGAACCCGACGTCACCGGGCCAACCACCGATCAAATGGGACGGCTGGTCTTCCGGGTGGTCATCACCACCCGTTCCGGCACCCAGGGTAGCGCGGCGGCCACCTGCTTAGCCACCTACCTAAAGGATTTAAATGACGCTGAAGTTCCTCTAGGCAACGAATGGGGGCACCCGCATGGCCACTAAAATTAAAATGATCGTCACTGACATGGACGGCACCTTTTTAAACGACGCCCACGGTTACGACCACCAACTCTTCTCTAAAACCTACACCCGGATGGTCACCGCCAAGATCCCCTTGGTGATTGCCTCCGGTTCTTCTTACCACCGCTTAACCCGGGAGTTTGCTAACCAGGTCGACCAGCTAACCTTTATCTCCCAAAACGGGGCGGTCGTCCACCTGGGGCGCCAACTGCTATCGGTTAGCCCCCTAACCAACGCCCTAATCACCGACGTCCTAGCCCTAATCACCGACCACTTTGCAGCGGGCCAACTAGCACAACTGGTAGTCTCCGGGGTTAACGCCTCTTACATTGACCAGTCGATGTCCCCCACTAATCGGGCAATCGTTAAAACCTTTTATGAGAAGGTGATCGCCGTTTCGGACTTGCGGCAGGTGGCAACCCTGGTCGATGACCAATTAACCCGGGTCTCGGTGACCTTTAGCCCGACCGTTGACTGGCAAGCGGCCACCGCCTGGCTAACCGCTCACTTACCCGCCGGCCTCGCCCTGGAAAACTCGGGCTTTCACACCTCCCAAATCGGCCTCGCTTCGGCCACTAAACAGGGCGCCCTACTGACCCTCACCGACCAAGAACGGGTAGAGGCTGAGCACGTGGTGACCTTTGGCGATAACGAAAACGACCTTGGCCTTTTGACAATGACGCCCCAATCCTACGCGATGAAAAACGCGGCGCCCTTCATTCAAGGACAAGCGGCTAACGTCACTACCCACACCAATAATGAGAGCGGCGTTTTGCGGACCATTAACGCCCTGCTCGACCAACGAATTAAATAAACGCAAAAGAGAGTGGAAAATAACCTTCTCGGCAGGTCGTATGACTAAGCTAGGACGAACGGTTAGTGCGAAACGCACTGTTCTTCGGCCTGCTTAGGCACTAGGTCTGCGGTTATTGACCACGTTTTCTGTCTAGCATTCGGGAATACAACAAGGGGCTGGGAGAAAACTGTGTTTTCTCCCAGCCCCTTGTTAATTTGAGGGATCGGGAAAAGCTCCGTTTCCCCCTACACCTCTGTTATCGTTTCAAGCGCTTATCTAAGCCGACGTTGACCAGGTCGCGGTTGAAGTAGCGCACGATGAAGTGCTCGGGCGTCGTTTCTACCGTGGCAAAGGTGCCGCCCAGGTAATCGTACTCGCCGCGGGGTTGGTTAATTGAGCCCGGGTTTAACAACAAGATCCCGTCCACCACCTGGCAAGCCAGTTGGTGGGTGTGGCCGTACGCCGCCACCGTAGCGCCCGCTTCCTTGGCCGCTAGCTTCAGGTTCAACAAGCTCTGGTTGACGCCATACAGGTGGCCGTGGGTCACGAAGACGTGCTCATCGCCCACTACTTGGTCCACCACCCGCGGGAAGGGATCCCAATCGGTGTTGCCCACCACCACTTGAAAACCGGCTAAGGCTGGGTCATCCGGGGATAAGTTTGAATCGCCGCAGTGAAACATAGCGTCAACTTGATCCGCCAAGCCTTCCTTAACCCGCTCTAAAATAGCGGCGTCACCATGGTTATCGCTAATAAATAGTGCCTTCATTACTTCTCCCACCATTCTTTAAAGTCTGCCATCAACGCCCGCAGCGCCCGTCCCCGATGGCTAATGGCGTTTTTTTGTTCATCCGTTAGGTTCCCCATCGACGTTGCCAATTCGTCAACGTAAAAGAGCGGGTCGTAGCCAAAGCCGTTCGTCCCGGTTAATTCGTGAAGAATGTGACCATTGACTTGGCCGTTGGCGACTAGCTTGGCGCCGTTTGGCTTTAGGCCCACGATCGTCGTGTGGAAATGGGCGGTCCGCTCTTCATCCGGTACCCCAGCTAATTTGGCCAGGAGCTTTTGGTTATTAGCGGCGTCATTATGGTCGCCGGCATAGCGCGCCGAGTGAATCCCGGGCTCACCGTCTAAGGCGTCAACCATCAAGCCCGAGTCGTCGGCGACCACCGGTAAGTTGAGGGCTGAAACGGCTGCCTGGGCCTTTTTTAGGGCGTTTTCTTCAAAACTGTTTCCATCTTCGACAATTGGAAATGGGGGGAAGTCGGCCAACGTTTTGACCTCGATCCCCATGGGTGCGAGCATTTCTTGAAATTCCCGGGCCTTGCCGGGGTTGTTAGTTGCAACGACGAGTGTTAACACGTTAATCCCCCTCTTCAATTTGGGCGGTTCCTAAGTCAAAGTGCCCCGACAACAACCACTTATTCACCCCGGCCCTTAAGTCAGGGAGGTTGCCCGTTGAATATAGGTGGTAGTTGGGGTGGGCGTGGTTACCCATTGCTTGGTGCTGTTCCAGCCAGGACTTGGCCGTGGCCACCGTTTCCTTAGCCGGGTCGACTAAGGCCACCGTTGGTCCGACCGCCTTACTTATTTCCGGGGCCAAAAACGGGAAGTGGGTGCAGCCCATAATCAGGGTTTTTACCGGGTGCTCTTTAAAGGTCATTAGCTGTTCACTAACCACTTCTTGGGCCTTTGCCGTCCCGGTCTGGCCGTGCTCAACGATTTCGACCATTGGCTGGGTGGCCTTTGCAATGACCGGGGTACCCGGCGCTAGCCGTTCGATCGTAGCTGGGTAGGCGCCGGCCGTGGTGGTTGCCGTGGTGGCGATCACCCCAATCGGTCCCTTTTTATCCTGGGCCAGGGCCGCCCGGGCGCCGGGCTCAATGACCCCAATTACGGGAATTGGGAGCACCGCTTGCAGGGCCGGCAGTGCGGCCGCCGTCGCCGTATTGCAGGCCACGACCATCATCTTTACGTCATGCTTGAGTAAAAAAGCACCAATCGAAAGCGCCAGTTGACGGACCTCCGCTTGATCCTTGGTTCCGTACGGGAAGTGACCTTGGTCGCCCACGAAGATGACCTCTTCGTTGGGTAGTTTTTGCTGGATAACCCGGACGACTGAAAGGCCCCCCAAGCCAGAATCCATCACTCCAATTGGGCGATTGTCCATTTTATGTTCACCCTTTCTCTTTTTCAACAGGTTGAAACCTTATTTTCGCCCAAATCAAGCTGCTTTGCAATCCTCGCCCCTAAATTTTCATTAAGTCCCTCGCCCGGCTGCCGATTTCCGGTATAATAAAATAGATTTCCAAAGAAAGAAGTTATTAAAATGACCCAAACACGTTACAACCACCTCATTAACAGCCACCGGGGTCTTGGAGCCGCCACCCTGCGTGACATCATTATCCCCGCCCTTTTAGGAACCGAAACGGAGGGGATCCTCTACTGGATCGGTAAGGACCTGGCGCGTGAATACCCGGTTGCCACCGAAGAAGAACTGATCGTCTTAACTAACCAACTAGGCATGGGCGAATTAAGCCTGAAAAAACGGAGCGCCACCCAGCAAATTTGGGAGCTGGGCGGCCCCATCGTTGACGAGCGCTTGACCCTCGACAAGGAAACCACCTCCTTTGCCCTGGAAGCCGGCTTTTTAGCCCAGGAAATTGAATTCCAACTGGGCTCGGTTGCCGAAGCCGAGGTCCAAGAACGCGGCCGCCACACCGCCACCTTCCTGGTTCAAAACGACCCCCAAGACACCTCCGATTCCGAACGCACCGAACTCGTTGAATTCATCCACCCCCAAATGCCGACTACCGAAGAACCCACGTCCAAGAAGCGTACCGGCTTGTTTGGGCGAAAGAAAAAGAAATAGGAAGTGCGACCCCCACCGTTAAACGGGCCGTGGGCTAAAACGGTGACTACCTTATCCACAGAGATTAAAAAAAAGAAGCTGGAATTTTCCAGCTTCTTTTTTTAGTTGCTCGCCGCACTCAGCCACTTATTAACGGCGATCGATAAACCCGCCGCTAGCGCTAGCATCAAAAAGGAACCGCTAGCCAGGTGGCAAACTTCAAAGAGCATAAAGAGGGCCATTAAAGGCGCCGTTTGCGAGGAGGTCAAAAAGGCGACCGCCCCGACCACGGCGAACTGGGCGAGTGGGATGCCCGGCACAATAATGGCGTACACCATCCCTAGCAAGACCCCCAGTGAGGCACCAATTGAAATGGACGGGGTCAAGACCCCACCGTAGCCCCCAAAACGAATCGTCATCAGGGTGACGATTGGTTTGGCCACCAAACCAAAGAACAGGGCCACGATGGCGATACGGCTCGGTGCCGTCGTCGACATTGCCAACTGGGCTAACCCCCGCCCGTTCCCCATGATTTGGGGGTAAACGGCGGCCACTAACCCGGTCACCAGGCCGACGATTGGAAAGAGCACCAATAGTTTGACTTGGTGGGGTCGCTTGGCGCTACAAGCCTTGATCGCCCGCCCAAAGAGGTGGCCTAACCACCCCATTAACGGGGCGACCACGATAACGTAGGGGAGCAAGCGTAACGAAAGCTCCCGGTCAGAGACCAGGTAGTAAGGAACGTAACCCTTGACCAAAGCACCAATCATGGTGGCGATCGAAGACATGGTCAACGAGACGGCGATCGCCCGTGGGGTAATTCGTTTGTAGAGTAGTTCCATGCAAAAGAAGGCGCCGGTAATCGGGGCGATGTAGACCCCGGCAAAGCCCGCTCCGGCAGCGGCCGCCACCAACAAGCGTTTATCGTCGTCTTCCAGTGTTAAAGCGGGGTGTTGGTTAGCAAAATCTTCCCACTTCTGGGCAAAGGCGGCCCCGGCCTCCCGTGGTGCCAATTCACGCCCAATTGAGCCCCCGGTCCCAACGAAGAAGATCTGGGTTAAGACGTGGGCAAGGGTGCGGAAAAGGGGCATCCGTTGTCCTTCCACGGCCTTAGCTAGCCCCACCGGACGGTAGCCCTTTTTTTGTAGGAGGTACCAAGAGAACCCAGCTAGGATCCCCCCCGCTATTACCGACAAGCCCCGGTGAATAGCGCTGGCGTCCAGGTTCACCGGCATCCGGTTACTCTCTTGAAAGCCCAAAAAAAGGTGCTCAACGTGGTCCAAAAAGAGACTTAGTAAGGCTGAACTTGTCCCCACAATCACCCCGATTACCACCGTGGCAATAATAATCGGGAGGTTCCTTTGTAGTTGTTGTCGGAGTTGCATCCGTCATTCCCCATTTCACTAAAATTCACACCTTCCTAGTTAAACGCGCTTAGGGAAAAATTACAAGTCCTGGTCCAATTTTTAAGAAAATCGAAAAGGGGGGCGCCAATTAGAAACAAGCTTCTAACCAGCGTCCCCCTTATGACTAGAGGTATTGTTTTAAAAGTTGGGCGACCTGCTCTTTGCTGTGGTAGCCGATTAATTGGTCGACTACCTGGCCGTCCTTGGTAATCATTAGGGTGGGAATACTCATGATCTGAAACTGTTCGGCCACGTTGTGGTTAGCGTCCACGTCTAGCTTGTGAAAACCAACTTGCTCCCCCATTTCCTGGTCGAGGGCTTCAATAACTGGTGACTGCATCCGGCACGGTCCACACCAGGTCGCCCAAAAATCAATTAGGGCCACGCCGGTCGCCGTGTCTTGTTCAAAAGTGGCGTCGCTTGTTTCGTGTACTGACATGCTCCAACCTCCCTTTGTTTAATTACCCCTATTTTACCATTTATTTAATGGTCCGGCGCCCCGATTCACCCGCTAAAAGTAGGCGATCGTTGCCCCGTCGCCCCCATTGCTAGGGCTAGCGTATTCAAAGTTTTTTACCCGGGGGTTGCTCTGGAGGTACTGTTGGGTCCCCTTACGTAGGGCCCCGGTCCCCTTCCCGTGGATGATCGTTACCGACGGCAAGTTGTTTAACAAGGCGTGGTCAATAAAGGACGCCAGTTCACTCATCGCCTCTTCGTAACGGTGACCCCGCAAGTCTAACCGGGCACTGGTTTGCCGCGTTTGAATCGTCCGCACCGCCATTCGCCGGGGCTGAGCGTGCTTTTTCTCGGCTTGCTTAGCCTGCTTAGCCGAAATCTTTTCGAGGTCGGCCTCGTCAATGGCCATCTTCAAAATTCCCAGTTGGACCTCCCACTTATGGGCGCCGCGCTTGTTTAACAAGACCCCTTGCTGGCCATAGGACTTGACGTTGACGTGGTCCCCCACCTTAAGTTGGTGCTTTTGCTTGGCCCGTTGTAAAACGCTGTTGTGATTTAAGCGTGGGTTATCCTTGTGTAGGGCGTTTAAGGCCCCCTGGGCGTCAATTAATTCATTTTCCTTAACCGTGGCGCCCTGAATTTCTAGTTGTCGGAGGTGGTGGATAATCTGGTTGGCCTTCTTTTTAGCTTGGGAAACCTCGTGGTTGGCCTCCGAACGGGCCCGTTCCAAGAGCTTATCGCGCTGCTCGTTAAAGCGATCGAGTTTGGCGTCTAACTCCTCTTTGGTGGCCGCGTTTTCCTTAACTAACGCCTGAAGCCGTTCGTTTTCCTCCCGGGCCCGCTTGCGTTGTTCGACCAGGTCACCGATCATCTTGTTTAAGTCCTGGCTGTCATCAGAGACCAACGATGAGGCCTCGTCAATGACCGCTTGCTCAATCCCTAGCCGCTTGGCGATCGCGATCCCATTGGACTGCCCTGGCACCCCAAGTAAGAGCCGGTAGGTCGGCTGAAGGGTTTGCTGGTCAAATTCCATTGAGGCGTTGATTGTCTTGGCCCGGTCGTAGCCGTAGACCTTCAGTTCCGGGTAGTGGGTCGTCACGACGACTTCGCTACCCGTTGCCCCAATTTGGTCGAGGATTGCCATCGCCAGGGCCGCCCCTTCCTTAGGGTCGGTCCCGGCCCCCAGTTCGTCCAAGAGTACCAGGGAGTTAGCGGTGATTTGTTCTAAGATCCGCTTAACGTTTTCCATGTGGCCAGAGAAGGTCGACAGGTTTTGTTCCAACGACTGCTCATCCCCAATGTCGGCAAAGACGTTATCAAAAATGGCGACCGTCGAGTTTTCGTTGGCCGGGATAAACATCCCCGACTGGGCCATTAACTGGATTAAGCCCAGGGTCTTTAAGGTGATCGTCTTCCCACCGGTGTTCGGCCCCGTGATCACGATTGCCTGGTAGTCCTTACCCAGGGCAATGTCGTTGGCAACCACCTTCTCCTGGTCGATCAAGGGGTGACGGGCCATCCGTAAGTTGACCTCACCCTCCTGGTTTAAAAGCGGTACGCTCGCCTTCATCGCCGCCGCCAACTTGGCCTTGGCGTTAATCAAGTCGAGGTGGCCTAGCAACTGGGCATTTTGCGCGATGTCGTTGCGGTAGGGGCGCACCAGGTCTGATAACTCCGCTAGGACCTTACGTACCTCTTGGCGTTCCTCAATTTGGGCTTGGCGCAAGCGGTTATTTAACTCCACCACGCTCCCCGGCTCAATGTAGAGGGTTTGCCCGGACGCTGATTGGTCGTGGACCACCCCGCCAAACTGGTTGCGGTACTGAGCCAAGACTGGGATTACGTAGCGGTCGTTTCTGATCGTAATAATCGGGTCCGACAGCTTCTTGGCCTGCTTGCCCCGGGTGTAACGCTCCAGTTCGTGGCGAATATCAACTTCGGTTTGGGTGATCAACTGACGAACCCCATGTAGCTTAGTTGATGCCTCATCGGTCACCCGGCCGTCCGGATCCAGTGAGCGAGCGAGGCGCCGGGTAACCTCCGGAATCGTCACCAATGACGTCGCCAGGTTATCAATGGTCCGCAAGCGAATTTTCTTTTCGACTAGGCCCTCAAAAAAGTTTTGCACCGCCATGCTGGTCCGCAAGACCTGGGTGATCTGGGCCAGTTCGGTCCCGTTTAAGCTGGCTTGCACCTTCAAGCGCTTGAGTTGGGGGCTAACGTCGGCTAACTCCGGCAGGGGAATTCCCCCGACCAAACGTAATAGGTCGGCCCCATCCTCCGTTTCTTCCACCCAATGGTGAATGGTGGTGTAATCGGTTTGGGGTTCGAGCTTAGCCAGTTCCGCCCGTCCCGTGGCCGAAACGATAAACTGGGCGAGCTGCCCCTTGACCCGGCCGTACTCTAAGGTTTCTAAAATTTTATGGTTCATTGACAAATCGATCCTCCTTAAATGACCCAGGAGATGACCACCTTGGCCATCCCCGGGGTTTGATTAATGATCCACTGGGCCAATCCCGACGCCGCTAGTTGGCTTTGCCACCAATCAACGGGGAGGAGCTGGAAGATGAACAAAAAGACGAAGATGATTAAATACCCCAACAGGCAATCTAGCGCCCCGCCGGCCCAGCCGTTAACCGTCCCGACCACCGGAACCTGGCGGACCCAGTTAAAGCGGTGCAACAACCAGCGGGAGAAAAAGGTGATCGCCCAAAAGATCAGCATAAAGCTGACCCCACTGTAGAAAAACTCGCTGGTGCTCGTCTTTAACAGGCTCGTGACCGTTGAATTGGTGCTGTCGGTGATCGACGGTAAGATACCAGCCAACGCGGCCCCCACAAACCGGGCCCCCAGCCGGGCCATCAACCACGCCAAAAAATAAGCGACCGTCGTAATTACCAGGCCGATCAGCCCCATCCGGCGGCCGTGAATCCAACAACCCATTAAAATGATGATGATAATGGCGGTAAGGATCATGTGTTCCCTCCTAAATTTTCACTGAATATTTTAGCATTTTCACCCCGGATTTGCTATCGTAGGGATTGCAACAGAAAGGGGAGCAACATGAACATCGTAATTAACGTTGATACACCGACCTTTGAACAGATGAAGTCAACCTACCAGGCCCCGGGAACCCTCCCGGCCGGGGCGTCCTTTCACGCCAAGCTAAAGGGGGTCACCGTGACCGGCTACACCAAGAGCCACAAGGTGATGTTTCAGGGCGCCCTTGCCAACCAAGAGGCCGCCCGGTGGCAACCAAACGACGCCCCAGCCCCCTCGCGTTCGACACCTGCCCCGGCTGGCTTACCCGCCGGTTTTGCCACCTGGTCGGTCTTGGGGTCCGATGAGGTCGGGGTGGGCTCTTACTTTGGCCCCCTCACCACGGCGGCCGTCTTTGTCGCCGCCGACCAAGTCGCTTCCCTCACCCAGCTGGGCGTCGCCGATTCCAAAAAACTAACCGACCCGGAAATCATTCGCTTGGCCAAACAGATCATGGCAACTTGCCCGGTCACCTACCTCAACTTGATGCCCGCGGCCTATAACGCCCGCATGAAAAAGTATAACCAGGCCCAGTTAAAGGCCCTGTGCCACAACTACGTTCTCGCTAAGACGTTAGAACGGTTAGCCACCAAGCCGCAGGCCATCTTGATTGACCAGTTCGTCAGTGAACGGACCTACTTTAATTATTTGCAGGGCCAACCACAGATTGTTAGCCACCACGTTTATTTTCAAACCAAGGGGGAACAAGCTCACGTGGCGGTGGCAGCGGCCTCGATCGTCGCCCGCTACCAATCGTTGAAGGCAATGGATACCCTGTCTGAACAAGCCGGCATCACCCTGCCAATTGGGGCCGGTCACGCCGTCGACTTAATCGCCGCCAAGCTAATCCGCAAGGGCCTCGACCTCAACCAGTTTGCCAAGGTCCACTTCGCTAACACCCAAAAGGCCCGCCAGCTGGCTCGCCAATAAAATAGGGAAAGCTTCCGTCTTGTTTCGGTGGCCCCCACTTAAACTACTGCTCAAACTAGCACATCCGGATATACAGCAAGAGGCTGGGGGAAAACATGGTTTCCTCCCAGCCTCTTATAATATTAGGCGTTAAAATTGCCATCGTCATCGATAAAGGTGTTAAGCACCTCTTGGACCATTTCCCATTCGGCATCGTTTTCGATCGGCAATAGTTCTAACTCGTCTTCTTCTGAAGTAGGTTCTTCAAAGGCAAAGGCCTGAATCCCAACCTCCTCGTCGTTTTCTTCGTCCAGCGGGTAGAGGCAGATGTACCACTTGCCCGTCTCCGGTGATTGGAAACGCATTGCCTCTTTGTATAATTCTTCGTTGCCGGCTTCATCAACCAGGGTGAAGATTTCGCCGTCATCGCGTGGCGTTTGCTCACTCATGACAATTCCTCCTATAGCTTGGCGCACAACTTACCGTGGCGATCCAAGTAATTCTGTAAGATTAAGGTGGCCGCCAATTCGTCGATCACCTTTTTTTGTTTGCGCCGGGAAACGTCAGCCTCTTCGACTAACATCCGGTGGGCTTGGACCGTGGTTAAGCGCTCATCTTGATAGTCGATTGGCAAACCAAACCGCTCCTCCAAGAGCTCACCGTAATGGCGTGCCGCTTCAACCCGTGGTCCCTCCGTGTTATTCATGTTCTTGGGTAGGCCGAGCACAAAACCAGCGACCTGACGGGATTTAACCAGTTCCGCCACCCGCTCTAAGCCAAAGACCTCCGCTTCCTCATCAATGGGGATGATTTCCACGGCTTGGGCCGTCCAGCCCAAGGGATCGCTTTCCGCCACCCCCACCGTCTTGGAGCCAACGTCTAATCCTAATAAGCGCATTACTGAACGTCCCCACTGTTCTTCAGGTAGGACCGAACGAGTTCTTCGATAATTTCATCGCGCTCGTGCTGGCGAATCAAGTTCCGGGCGTTGTTTAGCCGCGGAATGTAGGCAGGATCACCAGACAAGAGGTAACCCACGATCTGGTTAATCGGGTTGTAGCCCTTTTCTTCAAGGGCATCATAGACCGTCTTAAGGGTCTCTTTGACGTTTTTTTCGTGCAACTTATCAAAGTCAAAAAACATCGTTTCATCAGTTGCCATTTCAGTCACCTCCATCAAATGTACCATTGCTAATTGTACTATATCCCCACCAAAAGTACAATTTAGCCCCCCGGAAATGGGGCCAAACAAAAACCCCTACCAGCTTGCGCAAGCCGGTGAGGGGTTTTATTTCGTAATGGTGCCAGGAAATTCCCCGCGGACTTAGTGTCTAAATCCAGTCTACCGAGGAGGAAAATGTCGACTTTCCCTTAATCATTCATGAATTGGCTAGCCAGCTTGAGAGCTTCGCTAATCCCGGCTGGGTTCTTTCCGCCGGCCTGGGCCAGGGTTGGGCGACCGCCCCCGCCCCCGTTAATGGCCGGGGCAATTGCCTTGATCAAGTCACCAGCCTTGACCGTCTTGGCCAGGCCATCCTTGACTGCTACCAAGAGGTTGGCCTTGTCACCAGCGGCCGTGGCTAAGACCAAGACATCGGAGTAATCCTTTTGGCGCCAATCGTCAGCCATTTGACGCAGTTGGTCCATTCCGGCCACCTTAACTTCGGCGGCAATCAAGGTTCCCTTCGCCGTTTCTTCCGCCTGGTTGAAGACGTCGCCGGCTTGTTGGGCGGCTAACTTAGCTTGCAGGGCCTCGTTTTGCTTCGTGGCTTCCTTGAGCTGGTCTTGCAACTCACTAACCCGGTGGGCGACTTCCTTAACTTGAGCCACCTTCAGGTCGGCGGCGATGTGGTCTAGGCTGTCGACCCGCTCTTGCATGAAGGCAAAGGCGTCACTGGACGTCACGGCTTCGATCCGCCGGACCCCGGCGCCGACCCCACCTTCGGAAACAATCTTGAAGAGGCCGATTTCGTTGGTGTTTTTGACGTGGTCCCCACCACAGAATTCGGTGTTGAAATCACCAATCTTAACGACGCGTACCTTGTCACCGTACTTGTCGGAGAAGAGGGCGATTGCCCCCATTTTCTTAGCGGAATCAATGTCGGTTTCGACCGTCGTGACCGGAATTTCCTTCCAGATCTGTTCGTTGACCATGTCTTCAACCTTCTTAAGGTCCTCTTTAGTAACCTGACCGAAGTGGTTGAAGTCAAAGCGTAGGTAGTGGGCCTCCACTAAGGACCCGGCTTGTTGGGTGTGGCCGCCCAAGACGTTGCGTAAGGCTTGGTCCAGCAAGTGGGTGGCGGTGTGGTTCTTTTCAATCTTGAGGTGGCGGGCCCGGTCCACCACTAACTTGTAGCGGGCGCCCTTCTTAATTGGGGCGGTTAACTCTAAGGTGTGGAGGTTTTGTTGGTGTGGGGCGTGTTGGACGTCTTTAACCGTGGCAACCACCTTGCCGTAGTTATCGATGACCTGACCGGTGTCAGCTACTTGGCCCCCCATTTCGGCGTAGAACGGGGTCTGGTCGAAGATGACGTCGACGTGTTGACCCGGTTCCGCTTGGTCAGCTTGCTTACCGTCGGCGGCCAACCCGATTACCTTGGCGTTATCAACCACCAGGTCGGTGTAGCCCACGTACTTACTTTCGTCCGTGAAGTTGGTCCACAGGTCGCTTTGCACCCCCATCCCGTTGTCCATGTCACGGGCGTTGCGGGCGCGGTTTTGCTGTTCGGTCATCGCCGCTTCAAAGCCCTGTTCGTCAACGGTCAAGCCCTCGTCGGCTGCGTATTCACGGGTCAGCTCAACCGGGAAGCCGTAGGTATCGTAAAGCTTGAAGGCCGTTTTCCCGTCGATTTGCTTGCCATCAGTTTGCTTAGCCTCATCGATCACGCTGTTTAACAGGCTCAGCCCCCCGTTTAAAGTGGCGGAGAAGCGGTCTTCTTCAGAGGAGATCACTGAGGCGATGTAGTCGGCGTTTTCTAAGACGTCTGGGTAGTAGTCCTTCATGATTTCGCCAACGGTGGGTACCATCTTAGCTAGGAACGGTTCGTCAATCCCTAACTTCTTGCCGGCCACCACCGAACGCCGTAAGAGCCGGCGAATCACGTAGCCACGCCCGACGTTGGATGGCAGGGCCCCGTCGCCAATCGCAAAGGTGATCGAACGGATGTGGTCGGCGATGATCTTGAACTGAACGTCATCGGCGGCGTTTTGGCCATACTGCTTGTCGGCAGAGAAGCCTTCTACCTGCTTGATCAGCGGCATGAAGAGGTCGGTTTCAAAGTTGGTCTTGGCGTTTTCAAAGATTGAAACGACCCGTTCCAGCCCCATCCCGGTATCGATGTTCTTGTTCGGTAACGGTTCGTAAGTGTCTTCTGGGGTGTGGTTAAACTGGGAGAAGACGATGTTCCAGATTTCCAGGTAGCGTTCGTTTTCGCCCCCCGGATAGGATTCCGGATCGTCTTCCGGTAAGTTGTTCATTTCCTGGCCGCGGTCGTAAAAAACTTCCGTGTCCGGACCGGACGGCCCCTGGCCAATGTCCCAGAAGTTATCCTGGTCGGCTAAGAGGTGGTCTTCTTTGACCCCGGCGTCCAGCCAGAATTGGTGGGCGTCGTTATCCTTCGGGTAGTAAGTGATGTAGAGGCGTTCCGGGTCAAAGCCAAACCATTCGTCACTGGTTAACAGTTCCCAGGCCCAGGTGATGGCTTCCTTTTTGAAGTAGTCACCAACCGAGAAGTTCCCCATCATTTCAAACATGGTGTGGTGGCGGGCCGTTTTCCCCACGTTTTCAATGTCGTTGGTCCGGATACTCTTTTGCGAAGAGGTCATCCGCGGGTTGTCCGGAACCACCTTACCATCGAAGTAGTTCTTCATTGTTGCCACCCCGGAGTTGATCCAGAGCAGGGTTGGGTCGTTAACCGGCACTAGGGAGCGTGACGGCATCTCGGTGTGTCCGTGTTGAACAAAGAAGTCTAAGTACATCCGCCGAATCTGGGCGGAGTTCAGTTTTTTCAGTTCTTTCATTGCCTTTCCTTTCTAAAACAAAAAATCCACCCCTGCTAGACAGAGACGCCGGTCGACGCGGTACCACTCTGCTTGCAACGATGGATTCGTTTGCCACTTTTAATCCCCCGTGGGGGTTGATCACTAAATTATCCCCTGGGGAGCAACCTGGTTTGGTTCGTCGTGCTTTGCAGCCACCAGCACGTTTCTAAAAGTTCCCCCAACCGGTCATGTCCCAGATGTGTTTCATTATAACCAAGGGGCGGGGCAAAATCAACGCCCATTCTGTTGACGAGCCCGCTCCGCCCGGTGTTGTTTTTGCCGAGCCCGCTTCGCCTTGCGCATTTCGTGGCGCTGGGCCTGCTTAACCTTTTGGCGCTCGTCTTCTTTAATCCGCTGCTTGATGCGGCGCTTGTAGCCCGGCTTGACCTTTTTCTTGGCCTTCTTGACAAAGCCCTTAACGGTCGGGTCTAAGGCCGCCTTCTTACGGCGGTGGGCCTTGCGGCGGTTCCGGTCGTAAGTCGTGACGATCCGGCCGTTTTTCAAGTCCTTTGGAATAAAGGTGATGCCCCGTTCCTCTAACTTTTCAATCAGGACGTCTTCGGCGGGCGCGTACAGGGTGATGGCGGTCCCGGCCATGTTCGCCCGACCCGTCCGGCCGACCCGGTGAACGAAGTATTCCAGGTCACTTGGAATGTCATCGTTTAAGACTAAGGAAACCCCCTCCAGGTCAATCCCCCGGGCGGCTAAGTCCGTCGCCACGATGTATTGGTAGTCCATGTCCCGAATTTGGCGCATCGTCCGCTTGCGGGCCCGTGGTTCCAGTCCCCCGTGAATCAGGGCGACCTTTAAGCCCCGTTCTTGCAAGTAGTTAGCCAGTTCTGTCGCCCGGTCACGGGTGTTGGCAAAGACCAGGGCCAAGTACGGGTCCCCTAGGGTCAACAGGCGGTAGACCAGGTCGTTTTTGTCGCGCCCCTTGGTCGACATCAACCAGTTTTCCACGTTGGGGTTGATGACCGTTTCGGTGGGAATTTCTTCAATCACCGGGTTTTCCAAGTACTTCTTCAAAAATGGCCGTAGCCCTTGGGGAATCGTGGCCGAAAAGACCATCATCTGGAGCTTTTCGGGGAAGCGGGCGGCGATTTGGTCAACCGTTTCTAAAAAGCCCATGTCCAAGGTCATATCGGCTTCGTCGATCACGAACTGGCTAGCCGTGTGGATATCTAAGGCCTGGGAGTTAATCAGGTCTAAGATTCGCCCCGGCGTCCCAATCACCAGTTGGGGTTGGCGCCGGTTCAATTGTTCGACTTGGTGCTCCTTGTCGGTCCCACCGACGTAGTTGTGAATCGTCAACGGGGTGGTCGCAAAGCGGTTTAGTTGCTTGGCGGCGTTATAAATTTGGTAGGCTAATTCCCGCGACGGGGTGGTGATAACGGCTTGGACCGTCTGGTTGTTGGGGGCTAGTTGGCTAAAGATCGGCAACAAAAAGGCATGGGTCTTCCCACTCCCGGTTCGCGATTGGCCCACCACGCTCTTACCGTTGAGGATCAACGGGATCACCCGGGCTTGAACGGCGGTTGGTCGTTCAAAGTGAAGGTCCTTTAGAGCCGGCGTTAAAAAGTCGGCCAAGTGAAGGTCCGCAAAAGATTCAATCATTAAAGTTCTCCTTTTAGAAACTGGGTCGTTAACTCATCCAGTTCCTGCATAATTTGTTTCATTTCTGCTTCGTCATTGGCCCGGGCCCCGGAGGCGAGCGGGTGGCCCCCTCCGTGGTGGCGCTTGGCCAATTCATTAATCACCGGCCCCTTGGAGCGCAGGCGCACCCGGAAACCGCCATCCTCTTGTTGGACGTAGATTGCCCAGGCCACGACGTCTTTGATCCGTCCTGGCAGGGAAACGACGGCCGAGGTGCCGGCTTCAGTCAGCCCAAATTGGTTGAGGACTTCATCGGTTAATAAGACGCTCCCCGCCCCGCTGTCGGTAATCGTTAAGTGTTCGTAAACGTAAGCGGACAACCGGGCCAGGGGGAGCGAAATTTCGTTTTCGCGCTGGGAAATGGCGGCGGCGTCCGCGCCGGCGGCCATTAAGGCTCCGGCCACCAGCATCGTCTTGGGCGTCGTGGCCGGGTACAAAAAGCGTCCCGTGTCGCCAATGATCCCGGCGTACAGAGCCGTTGCCGCCTCCTTGGTCATCGTTAGTTCCTTAGCAAAGTGTTGGTAAAAACCGTAAATCAGCTCGGAACAAGAACTCGCCTGGTCATCGACCCACATGAGGTCACCGTAGGGCTCGTCGTTAGGGTGGTGATCAATTTTAATCAACTCATCGCCGTTATTAAAGCGCCGGTCGTCAATCCGCGGGGCGTTGGCCGTGTCGGTAACAATCACCAGGGCGCCATCGTATTCGCTACTGTCGACGTCGTCCATCTGGCCGATCCAGTTAAAACCGGGGATTTCCTTACCCACGACTGCCACTTCCTTGTAGGGAAAAGACGCCCGTAAAATCGACGCTAGGCCCACCTGTGAACCAATCGCATCTGGATCCGGGCGTTGGTGCCGGTGGATAATGATCCGGTTGTACTTTTTAATTTGTTCAAAGATCGCATCTAAGTCTGCCATCGTAATCTTCCTTTCGTCCGCTTGGGGTAACCGGTTCTTAGTATACCAGTTTTTGACGGCGAACCAAAAACTCACCGCCCGACTTTCCCCTCTTCTCGGCCCTAACTTCATTCACCAAGAACGCGAATGGGCCCCAGCCGTCCGGAAATCCCGAACCAAGCTGGAGCCCAATCCCGTTTTTAGCGCGGGGCCACCGAATTTTAAATTGTTCTGCTGGCCTGCGTACTACTTTTCGGCTTGTTCCGCTGGCTTTTCGTCGTCAGCGTCGGTTGCAGCCGAAGCAGGCGCTTGTTCTTCTTCAGCCTGAGCAGCCGCTTCCTTGTTGGCCGAAGCTGATTCAACTGGTGCTTCAGTCACGGTCGTTGCAGCGGCCGGAGCTGGCGTTGCCCGGTTGACCTTGGCAACGGCGGACAGGTCGAAAGTTAAGTAAATCCCTTCGCAGTCAATCGTTACCGTTTGTTCGGCCGTATTAACTTCGTGGACCATCCCGTGTAAGCGACCAATCGTCACCACGGCATCACCCGGCTTCAATTGGTTCACCATTGCTTGGTGTTCTTTTCGTTGGCGCTGTTGAGGCCGGATCATGAAGAAGTACATGAAGGCGATCATCAGCACGATCAAAATAATGCTTGACATGTTAGCGTTCACAAGAATTCATCCCTTCTGGTGTTAATCTTAGTAATATTTTAACTATACCAAAAACCAGCTTAAATACCAGTTAATTTAACATTTCCCGGTGTTTTTTCGCAAAGTAAGCCGTCCAGTTCTTCACGTTAGCCTCGGTCAACAGGCGCGTTGCTAAGCCGACGTGGCGCTCGGTTAAGTAGGGCCAGGCTTGCTTGGGTAAACCATGCGGCGCCCCTTCTTCGACCGGCACGTCGCTGAGGTCTTCTTGCAGGTAACGGTGGTGGCGCGCCAAAGTCAGCGGTAAATCGGAAATGATCAAGTGGACCCCCGCTTCAATCGCCGCCTGAATCCGGAAGGGCGTTGCCGCTTCAACCATCACCAAGCCGTTGGGTGGTAACAAGTCAGTGGTCATCTCCAAACTCCGTTGCCACTCCTCGTCTTCGAGTGGTTGCTCAAAGCCACCCAGGTAAAAGTTGGTAATGTTTTGCTCGACCAAGTAGGCAATGCTCTCCTGGCGGGCGGCCTTTAGCCCCGCCCCCTGCACGACGCCCCACCCGGTTGGCGTTTGAGCGCCCCAGGCGGCGTTCACCGCCACGGAGCGCACGATGTCGTCAACCGGGGCGTAGTGGTCAGGCGCCTGGCTTAACGGAAGGGCCACCGAAGCGTGGGCTGCCTTTAACCACTCCTCGTATTCGGCACCGTTAACGGTTTTCTTGGCGCCCCCATGGGGGAGTTGGTAGTGGACGCCGACCCGTTCGCTGTTTTTCTTCACCTTCGTTAGGGGCTGACCGAACCCGGGGAGGACAACGGTGAGGCCTTCCCACTTGAGCCAAGCACCGAGGCCGCCAACCTCCCCCAGGGTGGCCGCGCCGGGGGCGTCCATGGCCGGTGCTAGCGGTAAGGCGACGATCCGGACCCCACAGTGGGAAAATAACTCCCCGGCGGTTAGCGGATCGGTGGTCAAGAGGGGGAGCTTTAATACCGGCATCGGGACCGTTAGGGGGTAGCTAGTCATGGTCATGTTAATTTTCCTCCTGGTCAAAGGGTATCTTGAGGTGTTCGTAGGCCGCAGGGGTCACCACCCGCCCCCGCGGGGTACGCATCAAAAAGCCGATCTGAAGGAGGTAGGGTTCGTACATCTCTTCGATCGTGTTGACCTCTTCGCCAATGTTGGCGGCAATCGTCCGGATCCCCACCGGGCCACCGTGGTAGTGCTCGATCATCGTGGTGAGGAGCTTGCGGTCAATCTCATCAAGCCCCTGGTCATCAACGGCCAATAAGTCTAGGGCCCGGTCAACCGTGGCCGGGTCAATTGCCGCCTGACCGCCCACCTGGGCAAAGTCACGCACCCGCTTTAAGAGCCGGTTGGCAATTCGGGGCGTGCCCCTGGAGCGTAGGGCTAGTTCGTGGGCCCCGTCTTCTTGAATCTTAGTGTTGAAGATGGTCGCCGAACGGTCAATGATTTGGCTGAGCTCCGTAGTAGTGTAATAATCCATCCGGGCCACGATCCCAAACCGGTCCCGTAAAGGCGCCGCTAGTAGCCCGGCCCGGGTGGTAGCCCCAATCAGGGTGAAGGGCGGCAGCGGGAAGTGGACCGGGTGGGCCGTGGGACCCTCGCCAACCACGATGTCGATGTAAAAGTCCTCCATCGCCGAGTAGAGCATTTCTTCGACCACCTTGGGTAGGCGGTGGATTTCATCGATGAACAAGACGTCCCCCGGTTTGAGGTCGTTTAAGAGTGCCACCAGGTCACCCGGCTTTTCAATCGCTGGCCCCGAGGTGGTTTTGATGGCCACTTGCATTTCGTTGGCGATCACCATTGCTAGGGTCGTCTTCCCTAACCCCGGCGGCCCGTACAAGAGGACGTGGTCTAAGGCCTCCCCGCGTGACTTAGCCGCCTGAATGTAGACCGCTAGTTCATGTTTGATCCGCGCTTGGCCGATGTAGGTCGCCAGGGTTTGGGGGCGCAGGCTAACCTCGTCTCGCCCCTCCTGGTCATCAGTGACCTCATTTGAAAGAACGTCATCAAAGTCTTGTTCCATGAAAACCTCCTTATCTGCTCAACAACTTCAGGCCCTGGCTGAGGTAGTCGTTGGTGGACAGCTCGCCTTGCAAGCCTTCCAATTGCTTTTGAACCCGTTCGACTTGCTTGGTCGTGTACCCTAGCGACTCCAGGGCTGCCAAGGCGTCTTGGAGTGCCGCGGACGGACCCAGTGGCCCTGGGGCCGTGAAGTCGAGTTGGACCTCGTCTTGAACCGCCACGACCTTGTCCTTTAACTCAATAATGATCCGCGAGGCCGTCTTCTTACCAATCCCCGGGAACTTGCTCAGGTACTTATCGTCGCCGTTTTGAATCGCGTCGATTAGCCCCTGGTGGTCGGGAGTGGCTAAGATTGCCAGGGCACTCTTCGGCCCAATCCCGGAGACCCCAATTAGCTGGGTGAACAGGCGCTTTTCGGCCTGGGTTGCGAACCCAAAGAGGGTAATGGCGTCTTCTTTGACCGCTTGGTAAATAAAGACCTGGACGGCCTGTTGATCGTCTTCTTGGTAGGCGTAGGGGTTGGCCACCGCCACCCGGTAGCCGACCCCGTTGACGTCAACCACGATAAAATCGGGGCTGACCATTGTAATTAAACCGGTTAAATATTCAAACATCCGTGTTCCTTACCTTTCGTCTTCGTTCCCCTATTTTAGCACACCTGTTCGCCTTAGTCCTCGTGGTCGTCAAAGTCGTCGGCAAAGGGTTGGTGGGACTCTTGGATCCGCTTAAAGAGCTTCTCCAAGTCGGTGGTGGTAAAGTGAATCGTTACCGGCCGGCCGTGGGGACAGTTAAAGGGGTTCTCACACTGGGGCAGGCGGGCCAACAGTGCCTTGGCCTGGCGTTCGTCCAAACGGTGGTTAGCCTTAATCGCCCGCTTGCAAGACATCATGATCGCCGCCTTGGCCCGGAAGTCCTTGACGCTCAGCTTGCCACTGGCCAAAACCCAATCGATCATCTCGCGGGCGGTATCCTCTTCTTGGCCCGCCACAAACCAGGTCGGGTGGCTAGCGAGCATAAAACTGTTTTGCCCAAACGGCTCTAGTTTTAGGCCGCAGGCGGCTAACACTGCTTGGTGTTGTTGGATCTTTAAGGCGTCGGCTAAGGAGTAGTTTAAAACCAAGGGGGTCAAAAAGTTTTGCTGGTCGGCAGAGACCTTGCCAATCTCTTCACGGTAGTATTCGTAATTGATCCGCTCCTGGGCGGCGTGTTGGTCAACAATGTACAGCCCATCTGAGGCTTGGGCCAACAGGTAGGTCCCGTGGAGCTGCCCCAGGTAGGTAAGGTCCGGGAAACGTTCGCTCGCGACGTCGCCCCGGTCGTCGATGTCTAGGCTCACCTGTTCCACCGCCGGTTGCGCCTGGCTAACCTTCGCGTCCGCCTGGGCGCCAAAGGGGGTCGCCACTTCTTCATTTTGGTAGCGCCGGTCAAAGGCTTGCACCGCCGGGCTAGCTAATTCGCTACGGCGACTAATAATCACCGGTTCCCCACTGGTCGGGCTGGGCTGCCAGGCCGGCGGCTCGTCGCTGGCCCGTTCGCTGACCCGGGGGGCGGCGCTTCTCGGGGCGTGAACGGTCTGCTCCCTGGTTAAAAGTTCGTCGGCCCGGTCACCAACGTCGGGAATCAGGTTCTGTTGGTCGATGGCCTGGCTGACGACCCGCTCAAGTAAGTCCACTAACTGGGGTTCCATGCTCAAGCGAACCTCTCGTTTAGCCGGGTGGACGTTGACATCCACGAGCACCGGATCGAGGTCAATGTTGATCACCGCTAGCGGGTAGCGGCCCACCATTAACTTGGAGCGGTAACCGGCCACCAGGGCCTTGGTCAGCTGGAAGTTCCGAACGTAGCGGTGGTTAATCATGATCGTCATGTACTGGCGCCCGGCCCGGGTTAACTCGGGCAACGAGACCAAACCAGATACCTTGAAGTTCGGGTCTTCTCCTTTAACCTCAACCATCTTACGCCCGGCTTGGACCCCATAAATAGCGGCGACGACCTGTTTTAAATTACCGTTCCCTGCCGAGCGAAAGACCTCCTTGCCGTCATGGGTCAAGGAAAAGGCCACGGTGGGGTTGGCCAGGGCGAGGCGGTTAACGATGTCCACAATCCGGGCTAACTCGGTGTGGGGCGACTTCAAGTACTTGAGGCGGGCCGGGGTGTTGTAAAAGAGGTCGCTAACCAAGATGTCGGTCCCCGGTCGGGCACTGGCCTGGCCGTGGGCGAGGATCTCGCCCCCCTTAATGTGGATCTGGCTGCCCGCCGCCCCGCCAGTCGCCGTGGTTAACAAGACATCCGCTACCGAAGCAATGCTGGGCAGGGCTTCGCCGCGAAAACCCATCGTCGTCACCTTAAAGAGGTCGCCTTTATCGGCGATCTTACTGGTGGCGTGGCGCAAAAAAGCCCGGGCCACGTCGTCTGCTTCGATCCCCTGGCCATCGTCAATCACCCGCACGCTCTTGAGCCCCGCTTCTTCAACGATGATGTCGATTCGGTGGCTGTTAGCGTCCAGGGAATTTTCCGCCAATTCCTTCACGATTGAGGCGGGGCGTTCAATCACCTCGCCGGCCGCAATCTGGTCGGCTAAGACGCTATCTAATTCATGGATCTTGCCCATCGTGTTCCCTTCCTTGTTACTTTAGATTCTGTTGCCACTTGTAAACCTGGTTCATCACGTCCATCGGCGTCATGCTCATCAGGTCCAAGTTCTTAACTTGCCGGGCAAGTTTATCGGCCTTACCGTCCTTTTTTTCGACCGGGGCCGTGGCAAACAATTCGAGTTGACCGCTACTCTCCTCGACTAACGGGGTCGTTTGCTCTTTGACCGGCGTTTGCTCCTTTGCTGGCGTTGGTTCTATCACCGGTGCTGGTGGTTCGACACCCCGCGAAGGAACCGCCGCCGTTTCTTGCCCCTCCAGGCTGGTTAGGATTTGGTTGGCCCGGGTTAAGAGCGGCGTCGGCATCCCCGCTAACTTAGCGACGTGGATCCCGTAGGACTTATCAGCTGGCCCCGGGGTTACCTTATGCAAGAAGACCAACTCGCCGTTTTCTTCGGTCGCCCCGACGTGAACGTTTTGCAGGTGGTCCAGTTCGCCTTCAAGGGCGGTTAATTCGTGGTAGTGGGTTGAAAACAGGGTCTTGGCGCCAACCCGGTTATGCACAAACTCAATAATCGCCTGGGCTAAGGCCATCCCGTCGTAAGTAGCGGTACCGCGGCCAATTTCGTCAAACAAAATCAGGCTGTCGGCGGTAGCGTTTTGCAGGGCGTTGTTGGCTTCCATCATTTCCACCATGAAGGTCGATTCACCGGATACCAAATCATCGGCGGCCCCAATCCGGGTGAAGATTTGGTCAAAAATCGGCAGCTGGGCCCGCTTGGCTGGCACGAAGCACCCCATCTGCGCCATCACCGCCGTCAGGGCTAGTTGGCGCATGTAGGTTGACTTCCCAGACATGTTCGGCCCGGTAATCAACAGGATGCTGGTATCGCCACCCATCAAGACGTCGTTAGGCACGTACTCCTGGTGGCCCATGAACTTTTCCACGACCGGGTGGCGCCCGTCTTCAATCTGCAGCTGGTGATCGTGATTCAGGCTTGGCCGCACAAAGTGGTAGTCCTCGGCCACCTTAGCGAAGGCCTGAATGACGTCTAGGGCCGCCAGGTTCGCCGCCAGCTTTTGCAGGCGGTCAATCTGTTCTTTGACGGCTTCTCGAACCTTCACGAAGAGCTCGTATTCCAGGGCGGTTGACTTGTCCTGCGCCCCTAAAATCAGACTTTCCTTTTCCTTTAGTTCCGGGGTGGCAAAGCGTTCCGCATTCACCAGGGTTTGCTTTCTTTCGTAGCGGTCAGCGGGTAACTTGTCGATATTGGCCTTGGTGACCTCAATGTAGTAGCCAAAGACGTGGTTGTAGCCAATCTTTAAGTTATTGATCCCGGTCGCCCGGCGTTCTTGTTCTTGCAGGTCGGCAATCCACTGCTTGCCGTTTTGCATGGCGCCCCGGTATTCATCGAGTTGGTGGTTATAGCCATCCCTAATAACGCCACCATCCGTGACCGAGATCGGTGGTTCCGGGGCGATTGCCCGGTCAATCAGACCCGCTACGTCCTCAAGGGGGTCTAAGGCCTGTTCCAGGTCATCAAAGGCCGGCACGTCTAACGTCTGCAAAATGTATTTAATCTTAGGTACCTGCTCCAGGGAGGTCTTTAACTGGATCAAATCACGCCCGTTCACCGACCCGTAGGCGACCCGACCGGCCAAGCGCTCCAGGTCGTACACCTTGATCAATTCTTCTTGCAGGTTTTGACGCTCAAAGTAGTGATCGAGTAGCTCCTGGACCCGGTCGTAGCGCCGCTCAATCTTTGCCTGGTCCAACAGCGGTCGGTCTAACCACTGCTTTAACAGTCGTGACCCCATCGCCGTCTTGGTCTCATCGAGGAGCCAGGCCAGCGTCCCCTGCCGCTTGCCCGAGCGCAAGTTGGTGGTCAACTCCAGGTTCACCTTGGAACGGTGGTCAATCTTCATAAAGGAAGAGAGTTGGTAGGCCACCGCCCGTTGTAGGTGGGCCAGGGAGCGTTTTTGCGTCGTTAACAGGTAGGAAACCAATAAGGCGACCACGTCTCGTTGCCCGGCGTCCGTGAGGTCTTGGCTCAAGTAGGCCACCTCGGCTTGGTTCACCACTTGCCCTTGCGTTGAACGTAAAATGTTGCGCTTGGTCAGTTGGTCAAGCAGGCTCGCTGAAACTTCCGGTTCGGTGACCACCTCCCGCGTTTGCAGGTTAACTAATTCGTTAATGGCGGCGGCCTCGTTTGACACCTTAGTGACCTTTAACTCCCCGGTTGACAGGTCGGCGTACGCCAGGTTGTAGCCGCCTTGCTCTTGTTTGAGCGCCGTTAGGTAGTTATTTTGCCGGGCGGCGTCCCCCGCTAGGTCCATCGTCGTCCCCGGGGTTACTAGCCGGGTAACTTCCCGCTTAACCATCCCCTTGGTCGTCTTGGGGTCCTCCATTTGCTCGCAAATCGCTACCTTGTAACCCTTATCGATTAGGATATCGACGTAGTTATCGACCGCCCGGTGGGGTACCCCACACATCGGGATCGGGTTATCCTTGCTCTTGCTACGTGACGTTAGGGTCAGTTCCAGTAACTGGGCCCCCTTAACGGCATCCTCGTTAAACATCTCGTAAAAGTCGCCCAAGCGGTAAAACAAAAAAGCATCCGGGTACTGATCCTTGACCCGTTGGTACTGTTCCATCATCGGCGTTTGTTTACTTGCCACACTGCCACCCCTTTTTAATTACTGCTTTCATTCTATCATTTTCTCTTAGAAGAGAACAAAAGAGCCGCTAGCAATGCTGCGGCTCCCCTATCTCTACTTGGCATAATCGACGGCCCGGGTTTCCCGAATTACCGTCACCTTAATGTGCCCTGGGTATTCAAGTTGCTTTTCAATCTCTTGCTTGAGGTCGTGGGCCAAGGTGACCGCTTGCTTATCGGAAACCTTGGTTGGTTTGACAATCACGCGAATCTCGCGGCCAGCCTGGATAGCGTACGAATGATCAACGCCGCTATTTTGGTTGGCCAACTCCTCTAGCTTCTTGAGTCGTTGAATATATTGTTCCAACGACTCACTACGGGCACCAGGACGGGCCCCGGAAACGGCATCGGCAGCCTGAACTAGGACGGCAATGATCGAGGTTGGCGCCACGTCGCCGTGGTGAGATGCGATCGTGTTAATAACGACCTTGTTCTCCTTGTACTTACGGGTTAGTTCCACCCCTAGTTCAACGTGGGAACCATCAACTTCGTGGTCGATGGCCTTACCAATGTCGTGCAGGAGGCCGGCCCGCTTAGCGAGGGTCACGTCTTCACCGAGCTCAGCGGCCATGATCCCCGCTAACTTGGCGACTTCAATTGAGTGCTGTAAGACGTTTTGACCGTAACTGGTCCGGTACTTCATTCGCCCGACCGTCTTAATCAGGTCCGGGTGCATGGTGTGCAGGCCTAGGTCAAAGACCGTTTGCTCCCCGACTTCACGCAGCTGGGTATCCATGTCCTTGCGGGCCCGTTCAACCGCCTCCTCAATCCGGGCCGGGTGAATCCGGCCGTCTTGGATCAAGCGTTCCAGGGCCATCTTGGCAATCTCACGCCGTACCGGGTCAAACCCGGATAAGACGACTGCTTCCGGCGTGTCATCGATGATCAGGTCGATCCCGGTCAGGGTTTCTAAGGCCCGGATGTTACGGCCCTCGCGCCCAATGATCCGCCCCTTCATGTCGTCATTGGGGAGGGTTACTACGGTCACGGTGGTTTCTTGAACCATATCCGCGGCTGAGCGTTGAATTGCGGCCACGATTAAGTCCTTGGCGTTCTTTTCCGCCGTTAATTCGGCTTCTTGTTCGCTTTGCCGAATCATCGTTTCCCGTTCACTTTGCAACTCTTCTTTTAGTTGCGAAAGGAGCCGTTTTTTGGCCTCTTCGTGTGATAGCTGGGCGACCTTTTCGAGCTCGGCTTGGCGCTGCTCGACTAAATCCGCTGCCTGTTGTTGACGCTTTTGAATCTGCTCCGTCTTTTGATCGAGCTTCCGTTCCCGGGCGCTGATCGTAGTTTCGCGGTTCTCCAGACTGGTGTCCTTGCGGTCAAGGGTTGCTTCGCGTTGGAGCAAGCGCTCTTCTTGTTTTTGGACCTCACTACGACGGTCCTTGAGTTCTTGTTCCACGACTTCCCGGTAGCGATGGCTTTCTTCTCGGGCCTCTAAAATGGCCTCCTTTTTCGCCGTCGCCGCCTCCTTTTGGGCAGTTGCAATAATCCCCGCGGCGTTTTCCTTCGCCTGGGTTAATCGTTGTTCGAAAACGATTTTCCTACCCACGTAACCGGCAATTAGACCGACAACAATAGCGACAGCGGCGATTAATAAGCTGATTGCATTCATCAGTTCACCTTCCTATCAACTATTGACTTGTTGGTTCAAAAGTTTGATTAATTTTAAGTAATGCAAAAAAAATTCACATACAAAATAATTTTAAGCGTCCCGCCATGGGGTGTCAATCAACTTCGCTGAGATTTGGAAAGAAAAGGAAGTGCGAACCAACCTCCTCGACAGGCCGTTGGGCTAAGCTAGGATGAAGGTTGTTGCGGCACGCAGCGTTCTTCAGCCGTACTTAGACACTAGGCCTGTGGTTGGGGAGCACGTTATCTGTGTAATAGTTAAAAAACAAATTCAACGGCCTGCTTAGGTGACATGGCTGACCTCGTTTTCTACCTACCATTACGGAATACAGCAAGGGGCTAGGAGAAAAGACGGTTTTCTCCTAGCCCCTTGTCCATTATTTGTCACTCGACGCTTCTTCAATCGTTTCTTGTTGCGGTTCGCCTTCCTTGGCGGCCGGCGCTTCGTCCGGTTCCATCCCGTAGGCCACCCGCACCTTGTTCATCAGCTCGTTCATGGCGTCTTCGTGGTCCGCAAACCACTGCTTGGCGTTTTCACGCCCTTGGCCAATCCGTTCGTTACCATAAGAATACCAGGCCCCGGACTTGTTGACCAGGTCCTTTTCGACGGCCATATCGAGCAGTTCCCCCGTCTTGGAGATCCCTTCCCCATACATGATGTCTACTTCGGCCTTGCGGAACGGCGGTGCCACCTTGTTCTTCACGACCTTAATCTTGGCCCGGTTCCCGATCACATCGGTCCCGTTCTTCAGTTGTTCACCGCGCCGGATTTCCATCCGAATGGTTGAGTAGAACTTCAGGGCCCGACCACCAGGGGTGGTTTCCGGGTTCCCAAACATCACCCCCACCTTTTCCCGGATTTGGTTGATGAAGATGGCGATCGTCTTGGTCTTGTTGATTTCCCCGGAAAGCTTCCGCAGGGCTTGGGACATCAAGCGGGCCTGTAACCCCACGTGGGTGTCCCCCATTTCCCCTTCGATTTCGGCCCGGGGAACCAGGGCGGCCACGGAGTCAACCACCACGATGTCGACGGCTCCCGAAGCGATCAGGGCGTCGGCAATTTCCAACCCCTGTTCACCGGTGTCTGGTTGGGACAAGAGCAAGTCGTTAATTTGAACCCCCAGGGCGGTAGCGTACTGGGGATCGAGGGCGTTTTCGGCGTCGATGTAGGCGGCCGTCCCCCCACGGCGTTGCACTTCAGCGACGGCGTGGAGAGCGACGGTCGTCTTCCCGGAACTTTCCGGACCGTACATTTCAATGATTCGGCCCCGTGGGTATCCCCCTACACCGAGGGCTTCGTCAATGGCTAAGGAGCCACTGGAAATGGTTGCAATCTTGGTGTCGGCGGCGTCACCCATACGCATGATCGAACCCTTCCCAAAGTTCTTTTCAATCTTACGTAGGGCGTTATCTAAGGCTGCTTTTCGTTGATCTGCCAACTTGTGTTCCTCCTTTGATCCGTAGGTGTCTTTAATCATTCTATCAGGTTCTTTGCAAAAGACAAGCAAAAAGTCGAACAGGGGTTCGGAAAGTTACCGTAGGGCGTTGTAGGCCAGGCGCATCCCCTCCTGGACGCTTTGCTGGCGGACGAACTGGCGTGTTTGCCCCGGCAAGCGGAGGAGGTGGCTTTCGACGGGGCGTCCCTTGATCGCCAGGCCGAGCCATACGGTGCCGGCCGGGTGGCCCTCTAAGTCATCCGGTCCGGCCACCCCAGTGAAGGAAAGACCCACGTCAACGCCCATTTTTTGTTGGCAGCCACTCGCCATTGCCTCCGCCGTTTGCTTCGAAACCACCCCGTATTGGCGCACCGTTTCAACCGGAACGCCGAGCAGTTGTTCCTTGGCCGAGGCCGCGTAGGTGACAAAACCGCCGTCAAAGACCTCGCTGGCCCCCGCCACCGAGCACAGGGTGGCTTGAAAAAGGCCCCCGGTTAGACTTTCGGCCCCGGTAATCTTAAGCCCCTTTTCCTTTAAGAGGGCCACCAGCTGGCTGGCCATGCTGACCCCAGCGCCCCGGCCAATGTAGTAGTCCGCCTCTTGTCGGGCGATCTTGGCGATGGCCTGCTCCAATAAGGAAGTCGCTTCTTCTTTAGCCACGTCATGGAGTGTCACCCGGACCTGAATTTCATCAGGCTGGACGTAAGAGGTCACCACTAGGCGTTCGTCAAGCCCTAGCGAGGCCAGCTCTTGCATTAGCAGCGACTCCGGGCGGCCAACGAAGTGCAAAAGGGCGGAGTAAGTCTGGTGGCCCTTTCCGAAGTCCGCCTTTAGGTGCGGCAAGAGGGATTGGTCAACCATTGGCTTAAATTCGTGCGGTGGCCCCGGTAAAACGACGTAGGTATGGGCGCCGTCTTTTAAATAGACCCCGAGGGCGAGGCCAGTAGGGTTAGACAGCGGGGTCCCCCCCGCTAAGTAGTAGGCCTGGCGGATGTTTTCCGGGCTCACGGTCGCGGAAATCGACCGGGCCTCCAGTTGGGCCTTGATCTGTTGCCAGTAGTCTTCATCGAGCCGTAGTTGGCGCCCCAAGTAGTCCCCCACCGCCGCCATCGTCCGGTCGTCTTCGGTCGGGCCTAGTCCGCCACAAATAAAGATCAGATTGGCACGTTCCTTGGCGGTTGCAAGGGCCTGCTTGATGCGGGCGGGGTCATCATCAACGTTGGTTTGCCACGGGGCCTCAATTGCCAACTGGCGCAACTGGTCGGCGAGGTAGCGGGCGTTGGTGTTGGTGATTTGACCCAAAATGATTTCGGTTCCGACAGAAATAATTTCCGCTTGCATGGCGGTTCCCCCTTAATCAATAAATACGGCAAAATGGCAAAAAGGGACGAACCAAATTGGTCTCGTCCCCGAAAAATTATTTGAACCCGTCGGCAAAGACGCCGCGGCCCTTCACGAAGTAATCCACCCCGGAGTACACCGTGAAGAATAAGCAGATGTAGAGCATGATTTGGCCGAAGGGAATTCCCCACATGGCAAAGATCACGTTGTTTAATAACAAGAAGATGATCGCGATAAACTGCGTCGTCGTCTTGATCTTACCCGGCATCTTGGCGGCTAGGACCTGACCGTTTTGTTCCACGATCAATAAGCGTAAGCCGGTCACGGCTAGTTCACGCCAGATAATAATCGTCGTGACCCAGGCCGGTACCACCCCGGACCCCGTCATGACGATGAAGGCCGTCATTACCAAGAGCTTATCGGCCAGCGGGTCGGTAAACTTACCGAAGTTCGTAACCAGGTGCTGGCGGCGGGCGATTTGACCATCGAGGTTATCGGTGATCGTCGCGGCGATAAACAGGATCGCCGCAATCAATTGGCTCACCGGGATGGTGGCCCCCCAAAAGGTGACGGCACCCCAGTGGAAGGGGATCACCATCAGGATCAGGAAAAACGGGATTACAATTAAGCGGACCACGGTCAGCTTATTTGGTAAATTCATTGCAAATTAACTCCTTTAGCGCGTCGATGAAGATTGGGTGGAAGTGTTAGTCGTCGCCGTCGTTGACGTTGAGTTCGTCGTGGTTGCGACACTGGAACTAGCCGCACTAGTTGAAGTTGAACTAGCACTGGAACTAGCGGTCGTCGTCGCCCCAAACTTAATCGTCACCGTCCGGGTGTTGGCGTACTTACCGCTGTCAGTCAGGTCTAGGGTTTGGTCGCCGATCTTAACCGTCGTTGCGCTTGCGTTCCCCAGGGTCAAGACCACGGTTTGGGCACCCTTGGGCAGGGAAACCGTTGACGTCGAATTATCCGTCAGGGTCTTAGAAAGTTTGCTAGTCCCATCAACCGTCACGCTAGTCCAGGCTTGACCGCTGGCCTTAATCGTCATGTCGGTATCCTTGGTCAGACTACTGGTAGTTGAAAGGGTGACGGAAGAAGTCGTCCGGTTCGCAGCGGTGAATTCCAGCTTAGCAGCCTTGCTAGACGAGCTGGAAGACTTGGAACTGGAGCTAGAGGAGGACGACTTTTTCGACGATTCCCCGGAAACCGACACGGAGCTGGAATCGATCTTGGTAGCGGCGTCCTGGCGGTTACGAACGATCGCCGTTGCCCAAATCGCCCCCAAAATAATTACCACCACCACCGCAATGATCACGGTTGGTAAGTAACGGCGCGCCCGGTCAACCCGGTCAACGGTTGGTTGGCGGTTGCCAGTCCGGGTTTCCACCGCTTGGGCAAGGTGGTTAGAATACTCGGCGGTCTTGGTTTGCGGCAGATCGTCGTCGTAATCCTTTAAAAGGGTATTACCGTCTAACCCCACCGTGTCAGCGTATTGTTTAACAAAGGCCCGGACGTAAAAATCCCCCGGTAATTCGTCAAACTTTTCGTCTTCAATGGCGATCAGGTAGCGCTTTTGAATTTTGGTGGCTTGTTGCAAGTCATCAAGCGTTAAGCCCTTTTTCTCCCGTGCCTCCCGCAGCTTTTTGCCGACGTTGACTCTTTCTTCGTTTTCACTCATTACCTAATTCCTCATTCTTTTTTACAGTATTAACAGTTACCAAGTATAGCATACTCTCTTGAAATTGCTGGGCTTGCCCGTAAATCATAATAAAGTTTAAACTTCTTGCTTCCCCTCCGGAAGGACGAAAAAGGCACTCAGTCGTTGCGGGACAATTAACTGGGCGACTGCGTTTTGCAGGTCAGCGAAGGTAATTGACTCCAGCGACGCCAATTCATCGAAGATCGTGGCCTGATCAAAGAGGTGGCCGGAAAAGCGGTTGGCAATCTGTTCTGGTGAGTCCAGGCAAGCGACTAGGCGGCCCACTTGTCCCCGCTTAATCGCTTCAAACTGGTCCCTTGCAGCGTCGAGTTCGCCGGGCGCCCGCCTTAAAATGTCGATAATCGCATCGGCAAAGGCCTCGGGCCGGTTGGTTTCGCTCGCAAAGGTGGCAAAGTGGAACCCACGTTCAATCTCCAGCCCGAAACCAAAGGAATCGTCCAAGACCTCTTCGTTGTACATCCGCAGGTAGTTTTCCGACGTGTCGTCAAATAGCAGTTCCAGCGCCATCCCGATCGCTTGAACGAAACGGAGGCGCTCCTGGCCACTTTCAAAGTCGCTAATCCCCCGCAGGCCAATCATCGCCTTGGGCCGGGCCACTGGCATCTCTAAGGTCGCAAAGGGAACGACGTCGTTTGCCTGGGGGTCCACCGGGGCAAAGGTGTGGACTGGTAGGGGCGCCGCCGGCCAGTTGGCCAGGGTCTGGTTAGCTTGTACCCATTCAACTACCCGGTCCGGGTCCAAGTTACCGACCACAAACAGGTTCATGTTACCGGGTTGGTAAAAGGTCCGGTGGATCTGGTACAGCAACTCCGGGGTAATCTTGGCAATCGAATCCTCACTCCCGGCGATGTCGATTTTAACCGGGTCCTCCGGGTACAGATTCCCCAGGGTCCCCATGTACAGCCGGTTATCCGGACTGTCAGCGTACATCCGAATTTCCTGGCCGATGATCCCCTTTTCCTTGTCCACCGTTTGTTCGGTGAAGTAGGGGTCAAACACAAAGTCCAGCAAAACGTCCAGGCTCTCATGAAGGTGCGCGGTGGTCGAAAAGAGGTAGCTGGTCTGGGTAAAACTGGTAAAGGCGTTGGCGTCGGCCCCCAGCGCTCCGAAGAGGTCAAAGGCATCGTGATCGGCCTTTTCAAACAGCTTGTGTTCTAAGAAGTGGGCCACCCCGTTGGGTACCGTTTGTTGCTGACCATCGATAACAAAGGTGTTATCAACCGAACCGAAATCGGTCGTTAAGATCGCGTAGGTTTTGTGGTAATCCGGCATTGGCAACAGGTTAATCTTCAAGCCGTTAGCGAGGGTCGTTTTATAGAGTTCCCGCCCGTAAGCAGGGTAATCAAGCTTCTCCATCGGTTTCTCCTCCCTTCCCGTCGAGTAAAAAGACGGCCTCTAGTGTCATCTGGGCCGCTAAGTTGGCCACTTCCTCTTTGGTAACCGCCCGGAGCCCCTCTGCCACCTTTTGCAACGGCTCGAGGCCCATTAAGGCGGTGATCAAGCGAGCTTGGGCCAAGACGTTGGGGTTATCTAGCCCCGTCACGTATTGGTTCACCAATCCCTCCTTGACCCGCTGGAACTGGGCGTCGTTAAACTTACCCGCCGCCAGGTCGGCCACCTGTTGTTCGATCAGCGCCCGCGCCTGCGTTTGATCGGCCGGGTTAATCCCGGTTTCAACCAAAATCTCGCCGCTAAAGGCCCGCAGCGAACTGGTGGCGTAATAAGCCAAGCTAGCCTTCTCCCGCACGTTGGTAAACAGCAGTGAGTACGGGGTGCCCCCGAGCAGGCCGTTTAAAACGATCGCCGTTAGGTAGTTGTCCTGCCGGTAGTAAGCGGGCAGGTGGTAGGCCAGGTCCAACTTAGCCTGGGCCAGTGGCTGAACCTCAGTTGCAAAGGCTGGTGTTTGGCGGGCCGCTTGGTGGTACAAGAGGCTTTGGTGCAGGGGAGATTGGCGCGGGGAAAAGTCTAACGCACGCATGGCCTGACACACGGCCGCTTCGTCAACGTCCCCCACCACCACGATGTCAATCTTGTCGTGGGCCAGCATTTCTTGGTAGGCCTGGTAGGTTTGCTGACTAGTTATATTTTGGACCTCCGCAACCGTCCCGCTGGCCGGGCGGCGCAACTCAGCCCCCTCTGTAAAGTAGGTTTGTTGCAGACGCTTAAGGGCGTAAAAACGCTTGTCATCGTCCCAAGATTGCAAGTTCCCAATCGTGTTGGCTTGCTGTAGGCGGTAGGTTTCCGCATCAAAGGCGCCGTTTTCGACCAGGGGGTTAAATAATAGCTCCTTTAAAAGGGCGCTCCCCCGTTCAAACAGGGGGGCCTTGGCTGCCTGATCATTAATCAGCGCTAGCTTGAGTCGGACGGTGTGGGCCAAGCCAACCCGGCTCACGTAGCCGCTCAACGAGGCTCCGTACAGGTCGTTTAAGTGGCGGGCTAACACCGTTTGGGTGCGGTACTTGGCCGACGAGGTTACCAACAGGTTCGCCACCAAGTTCCGGGCACTCGGTGAAATTTGGCGCTGCTCGGTCGCAAAGTTCACCAAAATCCGGGTCACCTTAAACTGCTTGGTGGCAATAATGTGCAAATCAACCCCGGTGGTTAATTGAATGTCCAAGGATTATTCTTCCTTTCCTAAGCAAAACGAGGCCGGGAGAAAACCGTATTTTCTCCCAGCCCCTTACTGTATTTCCGAATACTCGACAGAAAACGTAAGCACTAACCAACGCCCGCGTGTCCAAGTGCGGACCCAACCGCTACGTGCTGTAGTGGCTTACGACCGCCCCTCCAGGCGACCGGCTTGGTTATTTCCCACTTTCGTCTTCTTATTGATCCGTTTCAAATGATACGTGATTACCAGTTAAATTACAACCTACTTGATCTTGTAATTAACCGGGCCCAAGAAGTTCGAGGCCTTGCCGAACCACTTCTCATTGATCTTTTTAAGCTGGCCGTCTTCTTGGAGGCGCTTGAGCCCTTCGTTAACCTTCTTTTTCAGGGTCTTGTCCCCCTTGCGCATCCCAACGGCAAAGTAATCGGCGCCCATCTTGTTACTAATGTACGTTGAATAGGACTTGGCGTTTGCTTGGTGTTGGATGTAGTAGTTGGCGTAGACTTCATCCATCAAGATCCCCTGGATCCGGTTAGCGTTTAAATCGATAAAGGCGTTCGGGAAGGTATCGTACAGGATCGGGCTCTTGCCCTTAATCTTGTCTTTTAACAGTTTCGGGTATTCATCCAGGTCGGTCATCCCGGTCGACCCGTTTTGTACCCCTAACACCTTCCCCTTCATGTCGTTAAAGTTGTTAATGTGGTCCCTTTTCTTGGTGACCAGTACCTGGCGGTTTAAGAGGTAAGGCCTGGAAAAGGCTACTTGCTTGGCCCGTTCCGGCGTCATCGAGTACCCGTTCCAAATCAGGTCAATCGTCCCGTTTTTCAGTTCGGTTTCCTTCATTGACCAGTCAATCGTCTGGAAGTCCACCTTAATCCCGTACTGCTTGAAAACGGCCTTGGCTAAGTCGATGTCGTACCCAACCAACTTCCCGTCCCGTTCCCGGAAGCCCATCGGCACAAAGGAATCGTCCAAGCCGACGATTACCTTCCCCCGCTTTTCAATCCGCGACCAGGTATCCTGGGTGCCGGCCCGCTGGGTCACACTCTCACAGCCGCTCAAGAGGACCGCCGGAATGACAAGCAGGACCAAGACAAATAAGTATTTCAGTCGTTTCATCCCACTGCTCCCTTTCTACTTTCTGGCGTCTAAGGCTTGCACCTTCAAGATCTTGTCGGCAATCTTTTCGGCAAAATCCATGTCGTGGGTAACAACTAACTGGGTCATCCCCTCCTTTTTCAGTGACAAGAGGAGGTTGGCCACTTCATCACGCAGGTTCGGGTCCAAGGCACTAGTTGGTTCGTCATAACACAGGATCCGTGGGTTCATCGCCAGGGCCCGCGCGATGGCGACCCGCTGCTTTTGCCCCCCGGACAATTGGAACGGGTAGTGGTCACTGAGACCGGTCAAGCCCAGTTCTTCTAACAATTCGGCCGCCTTCTTATTGGCCTCGTCTTTACTTTGCTTTAGAACCATCGTTGGCGCCAAGGTGATGTTTTCCAGCACCGATAAGTGGGGGAAGAGGTTGAAGTCTTGGAAAACCACCCCGATCACGGCGTCGCTTTCCTCGGTTCCCTGGGGGTCGAACGGTTGCCCGTCAATTAAAAAGGTCCCACTGTCGGCACTCTCTAACCCGGTGATGCAACGCAACAGGGTCGTCTTCCCGGCCCCGGATGGACCAACGATACTGAGGATTTCACCGTCTTCCACCGTCAGGTCAACCCCGTTTAAAATCTGACGCCCGTCAAAACTCTTTTTTAGGTCTTTAATTTCTAACATCTCAATCCCCCCGATTACTTGTAGTATGAGTACCGCTTTTCAACCCAGCGCAGGATGACCGTGCAGACCCCGACCATCAGCAGGTAGATTAACCCAACCAAGAGGAGTGGCACTAAGGTAACGTCACGTGAGGTGGCAACGTTCCCGGCCCGCAGCAAGTCGCCTAACCCGATTACGTATACCAAGGAGGAATCCTTGATCAAGTTGATGACTTCGTTTCCGATTGACGGGATTACAATCTTGACCACTTGTGGAATCACGATCTTCCTGACCGTTTGCCAGTATGACAGGCGCAACACCCGGGCCCCTTCGTATTGGCCCTGGCTAATTGATTGCAACCCACCACGGAAGATTTCGGCGAAGTAAGCGGCGTAGTTTAAGATAAAGGCCACCAAGGCGGCATCGTAACGTTGGAAAACGATTCCGATGATTGGCAGGCCGTAAAAGACGAAGATTAATTGCAGCAGCAACGGGGTCCCCCGCATCAGCCAGACGTACATTTCCAAGACCCACTTGAGCGGCTTGATCTTAGAAGTTAAGCCCAGACTGACGATGATCCCCAATGGCAAGGAGCCAATTAGGGTCCAAAAGAAGAGTTGCAGGGTTAATCCTGCACCCTGAAATAACGATGGTAAAATTTCCATGATATATTTAAACGACATGGTTGATCCTCCTTTGTCTTCCCCCATTAAGCAAATTAATAAAAAACGCCCCTTGAATCGTGGTGATTCAAGGGGACGCCTTAACGTGGTTCCACCCCAGTTCATTACCAGCTCACACTGGTAACCTCAGCAAGTTTACAAAAGACAAAACGCCCTCCTAGCCACTTGGCTAAGAGGGCGTTGCCGCGGTTCCACCTCATCTTGTCGCCCCCTCACGGAAGACGACCTCAGTAAGTTCACGAATTGTAAACTTTGCGCGCTAACGGGCTTCCCCGGACCACCTTTTGGTCAGTGGCCAACTCACAGTTGTGATTCGAACGGGAGTACTGTAACCTTCCCACCACCGGTTACTCGCTGATAGCACGCATCGTTCTACTAATCTGCTCAATGTCGTTGTTAATGTTGTAAGTATCTTAACTAGATTTGATTTTCTTGTCAACAGTTCTGGCCGAAAAATTAAATTTTTCTCATCGATTCTAATGTTGCTCCCCAAGCGCCCGTTGATAGAGGCGGTGAACCGGCCAATACAACAAGATGAAGTAGACCAGGTTCAGGGCCAAGGTTGGGCCAAGGGTATCCAACAAGAAACCGGCAAAGCCCACCCGGGTCACCCCCACCAAGTAGTATGCCCAATAGTTGAGTAACTCCAGCAGGGCGATTGAAACAAAGAAAATTAAAATATGGGATAAAAACGACGGGGTGTAGTAGCGGTTGAGGGCCCGGGCAAACATCACGATGGCCGGGTATAAGAACATAAACAACCCTAGAATCCCCGAGTAGTAAAGGTCCGCACAGATCCCCGCTGCAACGGCAAAGCCAGTCAGGGGAATTTGGATATCCTCTTCAAAAAAGGCCCCGAAGATCAGCCACAAAACAACCAGTTGGCTAACCATTAAGTAGGGGTAGCTGAAGAACTGGTTGGCAAAGATCTTGCTCAGTGAGCCATCCAGGAAAAAACAAATAAATAGGCCAAGCGGGAACAGGAACCTCAGACGTGATAATCGGTACATGGTAACCCTCCCTACTTAATCATCAAGCTTGGCGACGGTCACAATGTTGATCTCGTTGAAGTTCGTGGCCGGGGTGATGTAAACCTTTTGGGCCAGCCCGTAATCATCCGTTCCGATCTTAGCCACCTTACCGACGTAGAGTCCCTTTGGCGTGATTCCCCCTAATCCAGAGGTCGTCACCGAGGTCCCCTTCTTGATCTTGGCCTTGGAAGTTACCTGCCCCATGATCAACTGGTTGGTTGACGAGTTGTAGCCAGTGATGATCCCGTTAACCGTCTTACCGTTAGTACCTTGAATCGTAATGGCAAAGCGGTTCGATGATTCACTAGTATCACTAAGCAACTCAACAATACTGTTGGTCTTGTTAACTTGAGAAACCCGGCCGACCAAGCCCCCACCCGATAAGACCGGCATGTTCTTTTTAATTCCGGCCGAGGAACCCTTATTGATCACTAACTGGGCCTGCCAAGACGACGGGTCCCGGCTTAAAACGGAGGCGGCAATGGTTGAGTAATCAGTCAAAGAGGACTTTACCTTTAGTTCCGCCTTTAACTGCTTATTTTCCTTGGCCAGGGTTTGGTCCCTAACCTTAACTTGGGCTAATTCCGTAACCTGTTGCTTGAGCTCCTTGTTTTCCGAGTAGGTATTCATTAACTCGTTAACGTTGGACAGCCCCCCCTGGATGATGTTAGCCGGGTAGGTTACCACGCTACCGGCAATCCCGACAATGTCATCACCAAACTGCTGGATCAGAGGCGGCGTGCTCCGCCGGTTCCGTAAGGCCACGGAACCGGCCATCAAGCTAAAGCAGACCACGAGAATCACCACTAAAATAACTAGGCGACGGTTTGAAAAAAACTTTTGCATGGAAGAAAGCTCCTCTTTAGCCCCCGAGAACGATGAACGGGGCTGGGCAAAAACATTGTTTTGCAACCAGCCCCGCCCGTTTCACGATTTCTCGTTGGTGATTTATCAATGAAATCCGTTACTTCTTTTTGCGCATGGCGTCGATGCTCTTCAAGGATTCCCCAGTCCCGATGGCCACACAATCCAGTGGATCGTTGGCAATAAAGACCGGCACCTTGGTCGCTTCCGCAATCACTTCTGGCAAGTGCTTCAATAAAGCGCCCCCACCAGTCAGCACAATCCCGTGGTCGATAACGTCAGCGGCAATTTCAGGTGACGTTTCTTCCAACGTCCCCTTGATAGCGGCGATAATTTCGTTGACCACATCTTGAAGGGCTTCGGAAACGTCCAAGGCGGAAACCTCCATCGTCTTCGGTAACCCAGTAATCAGGTCCCGACCACGCACTTCGGTTGTCCCCATTTCCTTGGCAGCGTCCAAGGAGGCAGAACCAATGTCCCACTTCAACTTTTCGGCCGTCCGTTCCCCAATCAAGAGGCTCTTGTTTTGGCGGACAAATTGGGCAATGGCGTCGTTCATCTTGTCACCAGCCATCCGAATTGAACGACTGGATACGATGCCCCCTAAGGAAATCGTCGCCACGTCCGTCGTCCCACCACCAATATCAACCACCATTGAACCGGTCGGATCCATGACTGGCAGGCCAGCCCCAATAGCAGCAGCGTATGGTTCTTCGATAACGTAAGCATCACGCGCCCCGGCAACCCGGGTTGCGTCAACCACGGCCCGCTTTTCAACTTCGGTGATCCCACTTGGGACACAAACCATTACGTATGGCTTGCCGCCGTTGTTGCCCAGCGCCTTGTCCATGTAGTACTTCATCATGGCAACGGTGGTGTCATAATCGGCAATGACCCCATCTTTCATTGGCCGGATGGCAACGATACTTGCCGGGGTCCGCCCAATCATGTCCCGAGCTTCGGACCCAACGGAAATTACTTCGCCGGTACCCTTCTTACGTGCAACCACGGACGGTTCCCGCAAGACAATGCCCTTTCCATCAATGTAAACAATTGTATTGGCAGTTCCGAGGTCGATACCAATATTTTTAGTTCCAAATCCTAATGGCAATCTGTTTCTTCCCTTCGTTTGTACGTTTAATACGTTCTTTTGTGGTAATCCATATCGCCGATATTATACCATAGCCAAACGTTAGATTAACAGACCCTACTATACTATAATGGCCCGGGAATTGACAGATCCGCCCTAGAGCGTTAACGATTATTTAAGATTTCACCAATCGGTTTCTTCCTCTTCTTGACGGGCCTCGCGCCAACTATAGTAATCCCTTCTGCCCACCACGAGGGCGTCAATCAGGGCGATGCCAATTAATTTACCGGCTTCTTCCATCCGTTTAATAAAGATCATATCGGCCGTTGAAGGGGCCGGAGAACCGGATGGGTGGTTGTGGGCCAAGATCACCCCGTGCGCCCCGGTTTTAATGGCGAAGCGGAACACCTGATTAGGATAAGTGGAACACTCACTGGTCCCGCCAATGAAGAGCCGCTTGGTGGCAATGATTTTATTGTGGACATCGGTACACATTGCCACCACCATTTCCTGTTCTTCGCCGGCAAACTCGTCGATCAGCGCCGTCCCCACCGAGGTCGACGAGGCCGCCTGCCCGTAGAGATCGTGGGGTGAGCGTACCGCCATCGTCCCCAGGTTGACCGCCGCCAGCAGTGGTTTAAAGGCTTGTTGGTCGTATTCGGTCAACTCCTCTTCTTCTTCGGCCGTGATGTTATGTAGCGCCCGGGGAGTTGGGAAGCGGTCCAAAAAATGCTGGGCCAAGTCGGGATCCGGCAAGGCCTCGTGAATCGTCTGGTGGTAAAGCGGAAATTGTAATTGTTGTTTTAGCATATTAAAACCTCCTCACCATCTAAGTACGGTGAGGAGGTTTATTTTAACGAAATTAGTCTAATAAAAATTGGCGAACTTCGGAAACAAAGTACAAGGAGCCGGTGATGATGATTACGTCGTCACCCTGGGCCTCTTGGGCCAGCCGGGCGATCCCCAGCTGCCAGTTAGGGACGTATTCCACCGGGTAGCGGGTCGCCAGTTCCTTAACGGCCAATCCTAGGTCCGCACTGGGGCGGCTCGCTGCCGGCCCGGCAAAGTGAGTCACCAGCAAGTGAACGTTGGCCAGGCTCGCTAATTCGCCCAGCATCAGTTCATACTGCTTATCGGCCAGGATCGCCACTTCCAAGTAGACCTGCCGATCAAAAAAGTCGTCCTTGATCGTTTGCACGAGCGCCTGCACCCCCGGCAGGTTATGGGCCCCGTCTAAAATCATCAGTGGTTCATCGTTAACTACTTCCATCCGGGCCGGCCAGGCACTTTCTTCTAAGCCCCGCCTGACGTCCTTGGCTAGCACCGGTAGCCCCAGGGCGGCTAAGGCCAGTTGGCTAACCGTGATCGCCACGGCGGCGTTTGCCACCTGGTAGTCGCCGGCCAGGCCCAACTTAAACTGGGCCCGGTGTAGCCCTAGCCCCGAGTATGAAACGGTTGGGTACAGGGCGTGGGGAGTGACGTTTGGTGCGTCAAAGTCGGTCCCGAGCTCATACAATTTAGCGTGGTGAGCTTTGGCCACTTGGGCCACCACTTCCCGGGCACTGGTCGGGAGGTGACCAATGACTAGCGGCGCCCCCTCCTTTATGATTCCCGCCTTGTGGCTAGCGATCTGTTCATAGGTGTCGCCCAGGTAGCGCATGTGGTCGTAACCGACGGTCGTAATCGCCGTTACCAAGGGGGCTTCGATCACGTTGGTTGAATCCCACTTACCCCCAATCCCCACCTCTAAAATGACCAGGTCGGGGCGTTGCTCATTCATATAGCAAAACATAATCGCCGTACCGATTTCAAACTCGGTCGGCCCGCCCTCCGTTAGCTCCTGGTCTAACACCGTCGCCACCTTGGCGACCCGGTTAGCGATCCGGGTCAAATCTTCGTCACTAATTGGCTGCCCATCGATGGCCATCCGTTCGTTGTAGCGGGTAATGAAGGGCGACGTGAAGGTCCCCACGCGCAGGCCACTGGCGCCCAAGATGTCCCTAGTCATCGCCACCGTCGACCCCTTACCGTTGGTCCCGGTGATGTGGATCATGTTCAGGCCCTCTTGGGGGTTGCCGAGCCGCTCCAAAAAGAGGCGCATTCTTTTGAGGGTCGGAATTTTTTTGAACCGGGTCCGGCCGTGAATGAAGGCTAGGGCCTGGTCGTAAGTTGTAATCTCTTCCATTATTTTCCCTTTTCATTAAAGGGGCTGGGAAAACTTTCCCAACCCCTCATCTGATTCTTAACTATGACGGATAACGTGGTCCGCTGAGAAGGTTGGGTCACACTTCCTGATATCGTGCTCCCAACCACGGGCCTAGTGGCTAAGTACGACCGGAGAACGATGCGTTCCGCATCAACCCCCGCCCTAGCTTAGCCCAACGGCCTGTCGAGAAGGTTGGGTCACACTCACTTTATCCTTCTTGCAGGCTCGCCAAGCGTTCCTTGGCGCTCGCTAACTTTTGTTGCCACTCTTCGGCCTTGGCCCGTTCCTTGGCCACCACCTGTTCAGGGGCGCTGTTGACGAACTTTTCGTTCCCCAGCTTCTTGGTTGAACGAGCAACCTCTTTTTCTAGCTTGGTAATTTCCTTTTCCATCCGGGCCCGTTCTTCGTCCAGGTCCACCAGTTCGGCCATCGGGATGTAAACCGTGGCGCCGGCCAAGATCCCACTCATCGCCAGCTTCGGCACGTCGACTTCGGTGGCAATCGTTAGGTCTGACGGGTGGCAGAAGCGGTCAAGGTAATCCCGGTTTTCGTTGAAGACGGCGGCGTGGGCCTGATCATCCACCTTAATCATCATTTTAACCGGTGACGACATTGGGGCGCCCGCTTGGTTCCGGATGTTACGAACGGCCTTGATCAGTTCGATCAGGTCTTCCATTTCCCCTTCGGCCTTTTGGTTGGCCAGTTCGACGTGTTCAACCGGGTAGTCCGCTACCATGATCGATTGACCATCGTGCGGCATTGCCTGCCACAGCTTTTCAGTTACGAACGGCATGATTGGGTGGATCAGCTTCAGGGTCTGGTCTAAGACGTAACCCAAGATGTTCTTGGTGGCGTCCTTTTCTTCGTCAGTCCCGTTGTTCAACTTCTCCTTGGTCATTTCGATGTACCAGTCACAGAAGTCGTTCCAAATGAAGTTGTATAGGTCACGGCCAGCTTCCCCGAATTCAAACTTCTCGAACTTGGCGGTAACGTCCTTGACGGTCGTGTTCAAGCGGCTCAGGATCCAGCGGTCGGCCAGGTCCCACTTGCTTTGGTCCGGCAGTTGTGGCGCCGGCATGTCACCGAGGTTCATGATCACGTACCGGCTGGCGTTCCAGATCTTGTTGATGAAGTTCCAAGAGGCGTCCATCTTCTTGTAAGAGAAGCGGATGTCTTGGCCAGGCGTTGAACCAGTTACCAAGAACCAGCGCAGGGCGTCAACCCCGTACTTTTCTACCACGTCCATCGGGTCGATCCCGTTACCCAGGGACTTAGACATCTTACGCCCTTGTTCGTCACGGATCAAACCATGCAAGAGGACGTTTCTAAACGGCGCCTTGCCGGTGAACTCCAGGGATTGGAAAATCATCCGGGAGACCCAGAAGAAAATGATGTCGTAGCCCGTTACCAGCGTGGTGGTTGGGAAGTAGCGCTTGAAGTCTTCGGCATCGGTGTTTGGCCAGCCCATCGTCGAAAATGGCCACAGGGCGCTGGAGAACCAGGTATCTAAGACGTCCTTGTCTTGAACCCAGTTTTCCGCATCGGCTGGGGCTTCCATTCCGACGTACATCTCGCCGGTTTCCTTGTGGTACCAGGCCGGGATTTGGTGCCCCCACCAGAGTTGACGGGAGATCACCCAGTCGTGAACGTTTTCCATCCACTGGTTGAAGGTGTGTTCAAACCGTTCCGGAATGAAGTTGACTCGGTCATCGGTCTTTTGGTTAGCCAAGGCCCGTTCTGCCAGCGGCTTCATCTTCACGAACCACTGGGTCGACAGGCGGGATTCGACTTGCACCCCGGTCCGTTCGGAGTGACCAACGGAGTGCACGATTGGTTCGATCTTGAGCATGTAACCCTGGTCTTGGAGGTCCTTGACGATCGCTTTCCGGGCGTCAAACCGGTCCATGCCGACGTACTTGCCGGCGTTTTCGTTCATCGAGGCATCCTCGTTCATCGTGTTTAATTCCGGCAGGTTGTGGCGCTTACCAACTTGGAAGTCGTTCGGGTCGTGGGCCGGCGTAATCTTCACCATCCCAGTCCCAAAGTCCGGCGTCACGTAATCGTCGGCAATGATTTCGATTTCGCGGTTAACCAGCGGCACCATTACATGCTTGCCGACCAGTTCCTTGTAGCGTTCGTCGCTTGGATTCACGGCGACGGCTTCGTCACCAAACATCGTTTCTGGCCGGGTGGTGGCGATTTCAATGTAGTCCTTGCCGTTGAAGGTCGTCCCGTCGGTGAACGGGTACTTGACGTGGTAAAAGGCGCCCTTATCGTCCTTGTGTTCGACTTCGATGTCGGATAAGGCGGTCCGCGCCTTCGGGTCCCAGTTGATGATGTAAGTGGCCCGGTAAATCAAACCCTTGTTGTAAAGGTCAACGAAGACCTTGCGCACGGCCTTGTTTAACCCTTCGTCTAAGGTAAAGCGTTCCCGGTCGTAATCAACGGAGATCCCCATCTTGGCCCATTGCTGGTGAATGATGGCGGCGTATTCGTCCTTCCAGTCCCAAACCTGCTTAACAAACTTTTCGCGACCCAGGTCGTAGCGGGAAACCCCTTGCTTGGCCAACCGGGCTTCCACCTTGGCCTGGGTGGCAATCCCGGCGTGGTCCATCCCCGGCAGCCACAAGACGTCGTAGCCCTGCATCCGCTTTTGGCGAATGATAATATCTTGTAAGGTCGTGTCCCAAGCGTGGCCCAGGTGCAGCTTCCCGGTCACGTTTGGCGGCGGGATCACGATGGAGTAAGGGTGCGCCTTTTTATCCCCAGACGGCTTGAAAAAACCTTGGTCGATCCACCATTGGTAGCGCCCTTCTTCGACCGCTTGGGGGTCGAATTTGGTTGCCATTTCTTTTTCGGTCATTTAAATTTCTCCCTTCGGTAACGGGTACAAAAAAAAGACCCGCCCTAACATAGGACGAGTCTTCTCGCGGTACCACCTAATTTGAAGTGGCCACTGCCACTCCCTCTTTGCCATTTGATAACGGTAAATGAACCGGGAACCCCTACTTAATTCAGGACTCCTGCTCACGAGCTACCTTCATGATCAGAGTACCGGGATCCTTTCCACCACCGGATCCTCGCTTAGGCGGTCCCTCTATTCATTACTCTCTCGTTCATCGCATTGAATGACTTAAATCATAGATAACTTTTCGCCAGCCGTCAAGTCCTAGAGCAACTTTTTCAGGGCGGCTAAAGCGGCGTCGTAATCTGGTTCGTCAACGACTTCTGGCACCACTTGTTCGTAGACAATCTTGCCATCGGCATCCAGCACCCAAATTGAACGGGCCAGGATCCCTTCGTCCGGAATCAAAACCTTGAGGGCGTAACCAAAGGATTGTTCCGAATCGGCCACCATCTTCATGTTCTTAACCCCTTCAGCGGCGCACCAGTTTTGCTGGTCTTAAATCGTGTTCGTCGACACCGTTAAGAAGTTGGCGCCTGGGTATTGGTCCATCAGTTGGTTGAACTTCTTGGTTTGAATTGAGCAGACCGAGGTGTTGATGTTAGGCACCACCGAAATCAAAGTGGGCTTACCAAACAGTTCCCGGGTCTTGATCTTTTGGTTATCCTCATCAAAGACCTTAAAGTGCGGAACGTCTTCACCGACGGCCGGCGGATTTCCAACTAATTGACGGTGTTCACCATTGATCGTTACTTCCACGATTGTGGCCTCCTTTTAATGATTCTTTAATCTAGCAACTATGGGTTAAGTATAGCAGATTGGGCTTACCTTTCACCAGAAAAACGCCCACCGAAATTGGTGAGCGCTTGGACTGGGTAAAGGGGTACACCCTTACTGAATTGAAAACAGGTTACTTAAGCTGGAGCATGTCATCAACATCTCCATCGCTCGTAATGCGGTAGTTATCAGCGCCCTGTAACTTCCCATTTTTGAAGGTAAGGCCATCTAATTTACAGTACAGAGTTTTTTCGGACCTGACTTTAAGGATCATGACAAGTTTGAATCATTAGATTCGCAAAAATGCTCACCTTACGCTGCGCTCAAGATTGCAGAATCGCTTGTTAATGACGATGTAAGCTTCCCGCATCGGAAAGGTCCATTTACAACTGGATTGATAAGGGACTCCTAAGAACGAAGATTATTGACCTTCTAGAGAAAACTCGGCGTACTAAGGCCAAACATGGTCGAACTCCAAAGCGTGAACAGCCAGGTAAGAACATTTCCCAACGACCAAAAGAGGTGGAAACTCGCACCACTTTCGGTCATTGGGAAATGGATACCGTTCAAGAGTTCCTTAATGATTTAATCTCAATGGTCAATCGATACAACGACAAAACCCCTGAACCATAATGATTCAGGGGCTCTATTAGCTAACGTATTCACCTTCGACCGATCTTACATCCGGCCTGCCAAATGGTTGGGTCACACTTCCCAAGATAACGTGCTCCCAACCACAGGCCTAGTGGCTAAGTCTGGCCGGAGAACGATGCGTACCGCATCAACCCCCGTCCTATCCTTAGCCCACGGCCTGTCGAGTAGGTTGGATCGCACTTCCTTATTAATGACTAACCTTAATCAGCCGGGCAACGTTCTCCGCGGTCAGCGCCACGTCCTGGGCGGCGTCGGCAATCGCTTGTTCTAAGGACTTGGCTCCAGACGGGCTGGCAAAAACGGCGTCGATCACGCCCTCGTCGGCTAGTTCGGCCACGCCCTTACCGAGGTGACCGGCGATCCCAATTACCGGCGCTTGGGGGGCCACCCGCTTGGTTGTCTTAGCCACGCCGTACGGGGTCTTACCAAACTTGGTCTGAAAATCGATGCTCCCCTCGCCGGTCAAAACGTAATCGGCGCCGGCCGCCTGCTCCTCTAACTGGCTGTACTCAACCACCAGTTCAATTCCTTTTTGCATGGTGGCGTTGGTAAAGGCCAAGAGCCCGGTCCCCAATCCGCCAGCCGCACCGGCTCCCGGCTTTTCCTCCAGGTCCCTGCCCAGGTCGGCTTTAATCACCGCTGCGTAGTGGTGCAGGTTGTCATCCAAAAGCTTGACCATCTCCGGGGTCGCCCCCTTTTGCGGGCCAAAAACGGCCGACGCCCCTTCCGGCCCGGTCAAGGGGTTAGTGACGTCAGAGGCGATTAACACCTTCACTTCCTTGACGCGGCGGTCGACCCCACTGACGTCAACGTGGGCGACTTCCCCCAGGGCGCCACCGCCGAGGCCCACCTGCTCGCCGGCATCATTGAGAAGTTTCACTCCCAAGGCCTGGGCCATCCCGGCACCCCCATCGTTGGTGGCACTGCCGCCAATCCCGATGATGATTTGATCGACCCCGTGGCTAACGGCATCCAAAATCAGCTCCCCGGTCCCGTAAGTGGTGGCGATCAGCGGGTTCTTGGTTTCTTCGGTCACGTAGCCAATCCCGCTGGCCTCGGCCATCTCAATCACCGCCGTGTTGGAATTACCCAGCAAGCCATAGTGGGCTTGAACCGGTTGGTTAAGCGGGCCGTGAACGGTCTTGATCAAGAGCTGGCCGTTGGTAGCGTCGACTAAAGACTGCACCGTTCCCTCACCCCCATCGGCCATGGGCACCAAGGTTTGCTCGGCGTCGGGATAAACCCGTTTAATGCCGGTCGCCATGGCGGTGGCCGCTTCCTTAGCCGTTAAACTGCCCTTAAACGAATCAGGCGCAATCACAAACTTCATTTTACTTCCCCCTTAAATCAGGTGTAAGAAACCGTAGAGAATCGTGGCGGTCAGCATTGCCGAGCCCCCAACCATGGCTTCATATAGGATCCCTTGCGACCGTTGCCTCAGGTCCATGTGCATGGCGTTGGCCGTCACGTGGAAGTAGTTCCCCTGTGGCAGCTGGTCGATCACGATCGCCCCGGTGTGGACCATGGCGGCGGCGGCCAGTGGCGCGACCCCAAAGCCTAAGATCGCCTTAGCAAAGGAGCCGGTCGCTAGGATGACCCCGGTCGAAGTCGAGGCGGTGGCGGCCGCCATTAAGATCCCGGAGATCGGTGCCAACAAGACCCCGGGCATGTGGCTAGCCTCCACTCCCTTGATTAAGAGTTGTGGCAGGTTCGACGAGGTAATCGTCGCCCCGATCGCCCCGGCCCCGATCAAGATCAAGACCACGTCGGTCATCCGCGTCATCCCGACCCGGGCGTAATCGCGCAACTCCCGGCCCTTTTTCATCACCAGGGCGCCGACAATCGCGGCAAACGGCAGTACGTAGGTCGCGTCTAAGTTCACCTTAGTCAACAGCGTCAAATGGGCAACTTGGCCGATGGGATTTAATAAGAGTAAGACAATTGCTAAAATCGGGGTCACCACGGCCTGACCAAGGGTGGGTAAGTTGCCGGTGTCACTATCCACCATGTCGCCTAAATCGGCTTCCATAACGGCGTCGCCCTTTTTAACCAACAAGCGGGCCACGATCACCGTCACAATCAGGGCCACCACCGCCGGGATAAAGTCGGCGATCATGACCTGGCTTAACTCGAGCCCAAAGCCCTTGGCCGCCGCAATCGTGTTGGCGTTAGGCGAAATGATGTTCCCGGCCTTACCTCCACCGGATAAGGCGACCAAGAGGGCTAGCTTGGAAATATGCATCCGTCGCCCCACTTCCAGGGCAATTGGCGCCACGATCAAAACGGCCACCGGAATGAAGACCCCCACGGCGGTAATGACCATCGTCGCTAGGGCCAGTGACAAAATCGCCATTCGATCGCCCAGCTTATCCACGATCGTGCGGGCCAAGGTTTCGGCAGCCCCGGATTCCATCATTACCCCGGCTAGCATTCCGGCGGCTAGCACCCGTAGCACCGTCCCCATGACGCTTTGCTCCCCCTTGACCAGGATGTCAATGGTACCAGTCAGGCTGGCCCCACCGAGCAAGGCCCCAATAATCGCCCCAAGCATCAGGGAATAAACCGGATTGAGCTTCTTTAAAATTAAGTAGATTGCGAGCGCCAAGCCAATCAGCGCTCCCCACCACGAAATAACCATCGTCAACCTCCTTTAGGTTCTGTGTAACCGATTACATTAGCGATTATACTCCACCTTGGTGTAAAAGAAAGTCGAAATTAGGTTAGTTTCAATGGTCAATTGGGAAAACTGAGTAGCGCAAAGCCGAAAGTGAGACAGGACAAATATTTGGATTTGTGCAATAAAAAGGAGTGCGACCCAACCACGGGCCTAGTATCTAAGTACGGGCGAAGAACGGCGCCGAGGGCGACAACCATTTGCCCTAGCTTAGCCATACGGCCCGTCGAGAAGGTTGGATCGCACTTCCAGTTTGCGTAAATTTGTAGATTTGTCCTGTCCCCAAAGGTAGCAAGCAACAAAAAAAGAAGCCAGGAAACCGTAACTGGTTCCCTAGCCCCTTGACTAACAATTATAGTAATTCCGCGAAGACGTCTTGGTTTTGGTTCAAGAATTCGTCGCCGGCGTGAATTTCGGTGATCTCAATTCCGTCCAAGGCCCGTTGCATCAAGCCTTCCACGTCTAGGCGCGCCTCGTATGAGCGGGCCCGCTTCAGGTTTGGCTTGGTCTTTGGCGAAGGCGGCGTGAAGACGGTGCAGCAGTCTTCGTAAGGCAAGATCGACAGGTCGTAGGTGTCGATGTCTTCGGCGATCTTGATGATCTCGTTTTTGTCGTAGGACAGCACCGGACGCAGCACTGGCATCGTGGTAACGTCTTCGATCGCCAACATTGATTCCATCGTCTGGGAAGCCACTTGCCCCAGGGACTCACCATTAAAGACAGCTAAGCCCGCCCGCTTTTGGGCTAGGGCACAGGCCAAGCGCAACATCAAGCGGCGTTGCACGGTCATCAAGTAGCCCTCCGGTACCTTTTCCTTGACCGTTTCTTGGATCTCGGTAAACGGCACCTGAATGAACTTGATCGAGCCGGAGTACTTAGCCAACTTCCCGGTCAATTCCTTGGCCTTGGCCAGGGCTTGTTCGGAGGTGTACGGCGGGGAGTAGAAGTGGACCATTTCTAAGGAAACGCCCCGCTTCAGCGCTAGGTAGGCGGCCACCGGGGAGTCGATCCCCCCCGACAGCATCATCATTCCCTTCCCGGCGGTGCCGACCGGCAGACCACCGGCCCCTAAAATTTTGGCGCTGGTCAGGTAAATCCCGTTTAAGCGGATTTCGACCCGCAGCGTGATGTCCGGGTGGTGAACGTCCACGGATAAGTCGGTTGGGAATGCCTTCAAAAGGGCGCCCCCCAGTTGCTTATTCATTTCAAAGGTCCCCATCGGGAATTTGTGGTCGGCCCGCTTGGTTTCCACCTTGAAGGTGGTCGGCCCCTGGACCTGTTCCTTAAATATCGCTACGGCCGCTTCGACCACGGAATCAAAGTCCTTTTCCACCCGCAAGGATGGGGAAAAGTTTTGGATCCCAAAGACCTGCTTGAGCCGCTCCATGACTGGTTCGGCGTCGGTCCCATTTAACTCCACGTGCAACCGGTCCTGGTTCGGGTGAATCTTGACCTGGTCGTATTGGTGGAGCGCCTTTCTAACGTTGGAACCCAAGCGGTCAATGAATGACTTCTTGTTGTGGCCCTTGGTGGACAATTCACCGTAGCGGACCATAATTTCATCGTACTTCATGAACGGTTCTCCTTAATCAATAATCTTTTTAAACCCGGCGTAAAGCTGATCAAAAACCCGGTTAAATTCTTCGGCATCGGCGAGGGTGTTTTGGTCCCCCAAACTAACCCGCACGGCCGAGGTGGCAACGTTATCCGGCACCTTCATAGCGGCCAAAGTAGAGGCCTCCGAGTGCTTCTTTGATGAGCATGCGCTGGTGGTTGAAATGTAAATGTCGTGTTCTTCAAAGGCGTGGACGATCGTTTCGCCCCGCACCCCGACGATGGCAAAGGTCAACACGTGAGGGGCAAAGCCGGCGCCTAAGCCGGAGAAGACTTCCACGTGGTCAAACTGGCTGATGTGATCGTAAATGGCCTTGCGGACCGCCTGTTCGTTAGCGACATCCGTGGTTTCTTGTTCCTTCATTAAACGAATTGCCCGGGCCATGGCGGCGTTACCCGGGGTGTTTTCGGTTCCCCCGCGCAATCCGCGTTCTTGCCCACCGCCATCGATCAGTGGGGCTAACTTACGGCCGGCCCGCTTGTAAATAAAGCCAGTTCCGCGGGGGGCGTGGAACTTGTGACCAGAGAAGGTGGCAAAGTCGACCCGTTCGGAAAAGACCAGGTCGTCTAAACCCTTACCAATGGCCTGAACGGCGTCGACCATGAAGTGGACGGTCGGGTAGTCCTTTAAGATTGCACCGATTTCTTTAATTGGTTGGATGGTGCCGACCTCATTGTTGACGGCCATGATCGAAACTAAGATCGTATCCTTACGCAGGGCGGCCTTCACGTCTGCGGGGTTCACCCGTCCCTCCTTGTCAACCGGCAGGTAGGTGACTTCAAAGCCCAACTTTTCAAGGCTTTGCATCGCGTTACGAACGGCGGCGTGTTCCACCGATGAGGTGATGATGTGCTTGCCAAACTTTTGCTTTGCAAGCGCCGTTCCCTTAATGACCCAGTTGTCCCCCTCCGAGCCGCCGGAAGTAAACAGGATTTCACCGGGTTGAACGCCAAAGGTATTGGCGATCTGGGTCCGGGTTTGTTCTAGCAGGTTCCAAGCCGTTTCGCCGAGCTTGTGTAAAGAACTGGGATTCCCCCAAATCTTCTCGGAAACCTGTTTGTAGGTCGCAAGGACCTCTGGGCGTGCCTGTGCGGTGGCACTATTATCAAAATAAATCATTGTGTGTTCCCTCTTTTCACACGCGCTGGATACCAACGCAAGATATGCCATTAGTGTGGATAAAGTGATTGCGTGCGTCACCAATGGCCTGTTCGACTCCAAATACCGATCAATTATAACAGATCACTAGGGGCTTGGATAGCAAAAGGGGCGCGACCAGCGTCGCACCCCTTTTGTTATCTATGACTCTTCTTCATCTAATTCATCGTAGTAGTTGTCTTCCAAACGCTTGAAGGAACCCGGTTCTGCCTTCTCGAGGGCCGCCCCGATCGTTTCCAAACTCTGCTCGTATTCGTAGCAGTCGTAGAGTTTTTGCGCCTCGGTAATGGCGGCGTCAATCTCTTGGTTGTCATCGACAAAGCGGAGCCCGTATTGCATTAAGCGGGCGGTCAGTTCCGCCGAGTCACGCACCTTGTTGGTTCGGTCGATTAATTCGCTAACGTCGCCTTGAACCTTTAAGAGTTCCTTAGTGATGGCCTCCATGTCGATCCGTTGCTGGTTCATGTCCTTGGCCAAGTGGCTAATTTCATCGGAGACCAGGAAGAAAAAGTCCAGGTAATCTTGCGGCAGCCCCGGCAAGTTGAGGGTCTCAACGTGGCGCTTGGTTGCCCGGACCGTGGTAACGAAGCGTTGCAAGGCCTTGCGGGCCCGCTGCTCGTCTTCGCTGAGGTAGGCCACCCCATCATTGATTTCCTTTTGCTGGGTTTCGATCGCCGTTAAGACCTTTTCGTCTTCCATGAAGCGTTCTAGGACTTGACTGGCGACGGCCGCTTGGGCGTTAACGGCTACCTGATCCTTTTCGTATTCCTTTTGGATCTGCTTAAGTTGTTCTTCTAGCTCGCGGGTGTGGGCAACCTCGTCGTGATTAAGGGTGTAGCTTTCGGACAGTCGGTCTAATTCGGCCATCAACTCCCGGTTTTGCTGGCGAGCGTGATCTAGGTGATCGCCAACCACCCCGACCAATTTTTCAACCTGGGGCCGGGCATCCATTTCGTTCTGCATCACATCGTATAGGTGATCGATTTTTTCTTCCAAACTCTTGTTGGCCACCCGGACCGGGGCTAGCGAAAGGGCGGCAATGTGATCCAGGGCGGTCTGCCGTTGCGCCTCTAAGCCTTCAATTTGGTCATCCAAATTATTGACCGGGAAGCGGTAGTGGTTAGCCACTAGCTTGCGGTAGCCCTCACGCAGCTCGCTAATTTGGTCCGGGAAGGTGGTAAATAGTGGCTTATAAAGTTCTGGAATCTCCTCAGCCAGCTTGGTAAAGTGGGCCTCTTTTTCCTTTAAGTCGGTTAAAATTTCGGCCGCCGCTTCGTGATCACCCTTGGCGGCGATCTCGTTAAAGCGGGTAAACTGCTCTTGCAGATCGGCTAACTGGGAACGCAAGGGCCGAATGGCATCCCCGTACTGGTAGGCGGTGTCATCCAGTTTCTTTTGGAAGTCGCCTAGTTGCTCGCCCATCGTGGCGGTCGCCTTTTTTTGCTCTTCTTCTTTTTGGTCCGCCTTTTGGAGCCGGTCAACGACCCGCTTTTGCTGCCGTTCGGCCTCTTCGACTAACTCCCGAACCTGGTTCAACTGTCCCGTCACGGTGAAGACGTTGAGCCCGTTTAGGTTCTTGCTAACCTCTTCTAATTGTTCGTTAGCGTCGTCAACGGCCGGGGCCACCTTTTTTAAGTAGTCATCTTGCAAGGCGGTGAACACCTTCAACGATTCCCCCATTAAGTCAGCGAGGCTGGCGTCATCCAACCGGCGTGCTAACCGGGCTTCTTCCAGGGCCACCAGCCGGGCCCGTAAGTCTGTAATGACCCGCATCGCCCGTCGTTGGCACACGTAAAAAATGATGACAACGATCACGGCAATCGCAATGATCCCAATTAACACTTGTAACATCCGAATCCCACCTATACTTTTAAGTCTTAATTAACTTTTGATTATAACATAATCTTACCCTACTTATCCCCAGACAAGCAATTGAACTCCCGGATTTCTAACCGTTTTCCTTCAAAGAATTGCTTGACCCGGTCGATTTAAGCGTTGTATGATAGTGGACGTGTAAAATAATGCAGCAATGAAGAGGCAAGCTCGTCAACAGACCAATGCCAAGTTGGTGTTTCTAGTAACCCAGCTGCGAGGGTGAACGATCCAATTGGCCTGCACGAATGTCAGCTTCACCATCGGATTATTTTACTCCAATACAAATTATTTGGAGGAATTCAATTATGTCACGTTACACTGGCCCAAGCTGGCGTCTTTCCCGGCGCCTGGGCGTTTCACTTTCTGGTACTGGTAAGGAACTTGCTCGTCGTCCGTACGCTCCTGGTGACCACGGGAACGACCGTCGCGGTAAGCTTTCCGAATACGGGACCCAACTTCGCGAAAAGCAAAAGCTTCGTTTCATGTACGGGATGACCGAACGGCAATTCTCTAACCTGTTCGTTCGCGCCGGCAAGATCAAGGAAGGTACTCACGGTACTAACTTCATGGTTCTGCTTGAACGTCGTCTGGACAACATGGTTTACCGTCTTGGTTTAGCTACCACGCGTCGTCAAGCACGCCAACTGGTTAACCACGGTCACATCACTGTTGACGGCAAGCGCGTTGACATTCCTTCCTACGAAGTTAAGGTTGGTCAAGTCATCGCCGTTCGTGAAAAGTCCAAGAACCTGGACGTTATCAAGGGTGCTGTTGAAGCCGTTGTTGCTCGCCCGGCTTACGTTGAATTCGACGCTGACAAGCTCGAAGGTAAGCTGACCCGTCTTCCGCAACGTGAAGACATGAACGCCGACATCGACGAAGCCCTGATCGTTGAATTCTACAACAAGTAATCTCGGTTACTTGTTAAAAAAGCCGACTCCGTTACGGGGCCGGCTTTTTGTTTTGGTAAAACATTAGGAGCGTCCTTCTTCGGTACTTATTCCTGTGATTCGACATCGATATTTTCCGCAACGTTCTTTGGTTGCTCGTTAACATCTTGTGGCATGTTGAAACCTCCTACTCGCATTTAACGGCTTGGGAGCCTGTCTCGGGTTTTATTTAACGTCCACAACTGCACGGAAACGGACATAAAAAAACGGCTACCATCTGGTAACCGTTTATAGCCATTCTTTAAACGACTTAAAGATTCTAAAAGCTTTCTGCATCATTGAGTTCTCGGCCAGGTATTCCAAGCCTTCGATAGTGATTCTTGCGTCCTGGAAAAGGGAGTGTAAAATATTTTGTGTAAATTGATACCTTGAGGGTATTGAAAAAGGGAAAGCCTTCCCCGTATGATTGAAATCGCTAAAAACCAATCAGAATACGGAGGCTTTCCCCATGAACCAGTTTAACAAAGATATTATCGCAGCGCTATCTTCAGACAAAGATATTACCCTGAATGAAGTCTTACGTCGTCAAATTGAAGTGGCCGCTAATCAGTTCCTTCAAAATGAACTGACTGCGGTGCTAGGCTACGAACCACATACTCGGATCGACCGATCAAAAGACGACGTGAACTACCGGAACGGGACGTACACCCGCACGATCGACACTGAGTACGGTGAAATTAATCTGACGATCCCACGGGACCGGTTAAACAAGTTTCAAAACGCCCTCTTCCCTCCTTACGTGCGTCGGACTGATGGACTGGAGGAAATGGTCATCAAGATGTACTCCAAGGGCGTCACAACTCGTGAAATCGCTGATATGGTTGAGAGAATGTACGGCCACTACTACTCACCAACCACGGTTTCAAACATCACTAAGCGGACGGAACACCTGGTTGAAGAGTTCCACGAGCGCAAATTCAAGTACTCACAGTACGTCTGTGTGTTCCTCGATGCTACTTACATTCCGTTACGCCGTGGTACCGTTGAACGAGAAGCCGTTAACGTAGCGATCGGAATTCGAAGTGACGGCGGTAAGGAAGTTCTTGACTACAGTATCGCACCGACCGAGAACGGAGCCGCTTGGTCTGAACTACTCCAGGGATTACGCGCACGGGGGATTAAAGATATTCAGTTGTTCATCGCCGACGGTTTAGTTGGACTTCAATCTGCGATTGAGGCTAACTACCCGCAGGCGAAGTTTCAACGGTGCTGGGTCCACGCAGAGCGCAACCTTTTAGGGTACGTTCGCAAAAACGATCGCAGGGAGATTATCACCGACTTTAAGGCTATTCGGCAAGCAGAGAACCTACAAGCCGCCCAAGAACGATTGGCGGCTTTCAGTGCTAAGTGGGAGTCCAGTTATAAGCGTCGAATCAAGAATCTAGTCCAAATGGAGGAGCTATTCACGTTCTTCAGTTTTCCAACTGCGATCCGTCAGACCATCTACTCGACGAACCTAATTGAGTCGTTCAATAAGAGCCTGAAGAAGATGGTCCGACGTAAAGAGCAGTTCCCAAACGAAGGAGCCCTCGATCGCTTTATCATGACGCAAGTGATGGAGTACAACGATAAATTTGAGAATCGAGCACATCGGGGATTCAAGGACTGTCACGACACGCTTGATTCGATGTTTTAGAATCGCCAATTCATGCGGGCGAAGTTTCCTTTTTTACACAACATTCTTGACACTCTCTCCTGGAACGAATACAAGACTCCCTCCTTCGTGTGGGTGAAGGTAACTCCTTCAATGTAGTTGTGATCGCTCAACATTCGCAATGTCTCAACGTACTGGGCTTTGGAAATCAGCAGCGTTCGCTCATTAATCACACCTGGATCAGGTTGTTCACCATGTTCATAACAGTACTTGAGGTAACTTAGAATTTTATAGGCTACCGTGAAGAAATCGTTACTTCCCATTGTTTGACCTCTCTTGGCGACGTTTCTCGATCTCCCTAAACCTTTTGTGGGCGGCTTTTTTATAAGCTTCCCGTCTTTTTAGTTCTTCAGGAGTTAATTTTGACTTTGGGACATCCTTCAACCACTCTCGTAACTGTTCAGTAGTTGGTCGATCCAAAGCTCTCAATCGTCGCATCTCTTCATCATTCAACTTCTTCCACATCGATTATGTTTTTACCATTCTCATCTTGGTAGTATTTTACAACTTTGAATCGAGTCCCACGAGGGAAAAGAATTTCACCTTCATCACTTTGAATACTAGAAACATATCGTTCACTATGGCTCTTTCCAATGATGATCCTAAAAGTATCATCTTTATCGAATACCTTTTCCCGATTCCCCCTAGCCAAAGTCAATCTCAGACGTGATAATAGAAGCAATAACTAAACCTAAGGAGGATTTTCATGACCGTCCGTCGCAACCTTATTCGTGTCTCAATCGCCCTGGTTTTCGGGCTCCTGTCGGCCGTCGGGGTGAACATGTTCTTGGTTCACGCCAATTCCTATTCCAGTGGCTTAACCGGGGCTTCCCAGTTGGTCCAAGCCCTCTTAAAGTTGGCGGGGATCAACGTCTCCCTCTCGCTTCTGGTGGCGATCTTTAACATCCCGCTCTTCATCTTTGCCTGGCGGGTGTTTGGGACCCACTACATCACCTTTTCGGGGCTCGCGGTCCTGTTTAACATCATCTTCTTGCAGATCATCCCCTCCTACCAACTGGTTACCGATCCCCTAACCAACACGATTGTCGGTGGGATCTTGATTGGGGCCGGAGTCGGCCTGTGCTTCAACCGCGGCTTTACCACCGGGGGGATTGACATCGTCACCACTTACTTGCAAAAGAAGTTCCACCGTAACGTTGGTTCGATTGCCAACATCATCAACGGGGTCATCCTCTTGATCACCGCCCTGGTCTTTGGCCCCAGCCGGATCGTCTACTCCCTGATTGGGATGTTGATTACCAACTACACGATGGACCACTTCTTCTCCTCGCAGCTAGACGTCATCGTTTCGATCTACACGAAGAACCCGCAAGCCATCGCCGACCAGCTCAAAGACTTTACCCACGGGGCAACGATGATTAAGGGGACCGGGGTTTACACCAACCAACCAACCACCGTCGTTCAAATCGTGACCCCACGCGGGCAGTTCCGCCACATCCGCCAACTCGCCCTCACCGCCGATCCGTCCTCCTTTATCGTGGTGGCGCGCGTCGACGTCGAGGTCGGCAACTACCGCCACTTCACATTCTAAGTTTACGCCCGTTTTCCTTGTAGAACGGGCCTTTTTTGTGCTCTTTTTCACACCATTTGTGAAGGCGATTGCATGGCCAATCGCCGCTAATTATATAGCGGGGCGTTGCGTTGATTTAACTAACTTTCCCTGGTCGGCAACTTTTTTCTGTCAACCGCTTGACATAGAACCGAACCAGTCGTAAATTTAGTAACCGTAAGTGAATAATTTCACCAACGAGAAGGAGAATAAGATTATGGAATCAAATGCTGCTAGTGCGACTAGCAAGCCGGTACAAGGCCGGACCATTTCAATGTCCGCCTCCCTGGCTTACTTCGCCCTTTCAATCGTCGTTAACTCGATGGGGAACGTCTTAACCTTGGTCACCAGTTCCCACATCCACCCGCAATTTTTAGGATCCGCCTACTGGACCGCCGCCGAAAATAACCTCGGTTACGCCGTCCTAGGTAAAGGAAATTCGATGGCGCTCTTTTGGGCCTTCATGATCCTGGGGATGCTGACTTCCGTTCTAAACGCCATCTTAATGCACAAGTGGGACTGGCACCGGATTTTCGGGAACTTCTTGTTCATGCTGCCGTTCTCAATTTTCATCCAGTGGTTCTCCAACATCTTCAACCGGATCATGCCCGACGCCCACTCCCTGCTGATGATCATCCTCTACGTCTTGATCAATTTCTTAGGGGTGACCTTCATCGGGGTGGCGATCTCGATCTACCAGCGGGTCAACCTGGTCTTGCACCCGGCCGATGACCTGTTCCAGATCCTGCGCTTCCGCTACTTCAAGGGCAACGCCACCTTGGCTATGTGGGCTTCATACATTCCGCCAACGATCATGGCTTTGGCCGCCATCCCAGCAATGGGCCTGGCCAACTTCGGGTTGGGGACGATCTTTGCCCTCCTCTTCCAAGGTGGGATCACGGGCTTGGCCGATAAGTTGATCTTCCCGAAGTTAAAGCACCAAGCCTTGGACCTTGGGAACTAGTTGTTTGTTGTTTGATTTTGAAAGCGAGGAATTATCATGGCATTTAACAAGAGCTTAGCGGGTTACTTTGACGATCTTCAACACGTTGGCATCCCAACCGACGACCTCGACAAGACGGTCGCCTTCTGGGAAAAGTTGGGTTTCAAGATGACCGGGAACTTTGACACTGACGATAAGGGCAACCAAGTGGTCTTCATGTCCTACGCCCACTTGACCCTTGAAATCTGGACTGGTGACGGCGCCGTTAAGAAGACCGGGGCGATCAACCACCTGTCTTTAAACACCTCCGACGCCGACGCCGCTTACAAGGCCGCCAAGGCCACTGGCTTCACGATGAAGGAAACAGAAGTCCAACACCTCGACTTCTGGGATCACGGGATCAAGTTCTTCAACATTGAAGGCCCCAACGCCGAAACGATTGAATTCTGCCAAATCGTTAAGGGCTAATCATACCTCCTATATTCTTAATTCAGGCTCGCTTCGGCGGGTCTTTTTTCGTGGTGTGCTACAATGGGAACACGAAAAGGAGGACTGGCATGGATAACCAAGAAAAAAGCAGCTTAGAACAGCGCCTGCAAAACGGGGTTTACGGCACGCCCAAGATTAACCCCGATGAGCAACGGCGCTACTTAGGTACCTTTCGGGAACGGGTTTGTTTAACCATCAGCAACGCCCAGATTAAGGAGCGCTCCTGGACAACCGCCGTCGAAACCGAACTAAAAAAGGGGGTGGTCACCCAGGTCTTCATCAACGGTAACCTCCCCGATCAATTGACCCACCCCTACGTCCAAGTAATTGCCCAGGCCGGCGGCAACTTCACCTTAAAAACCGACCCCCAGTTTAAGACCGACCCGGACCGCTTGGCTTTAGTGATGGCCGCTGATGACGCCGTCTACCAGTCACCAATTGACGTGGCCAAGCGCTACCCGGTTCCAGCCGCCGCTCAAGACCAGCCGGCGCCCCAATTATCCTGGTGGCAACGCCTCTTTAAAAAGGGGGGGCAGGAATGATGGAACCCCTTGCCTTTCGCATGCGGCCCCGCACCTTGGACGAAGTGGTCGGCCAGCAACACTTAATTGGCCCTGGCAAGATCATCTGGCGGATGGTTGAGGCCCGGATGCTCTCTTCGATGATCCTATATGGGCCGCCGGGCACCGGGAAGACCAGCATCGCCAGCGCCATTGCCGGTTCGACTAAGTACGCCTTTCGGACCTTAAACGCCGCCACCGATAGCAAAAAGGACCTGCAAGTGGTGGCCGAAGAGGCCAAGATGTCCGGTACCGTTATCTTATTGCTCGACGAAATCCACCGCCTCGATAAGGCTAAGCAAGACTTCCTCTTACCCCACTTGGAGAGCGGCCGGATCGTCTTAATCGGGGCAACGACCGAAAACCCCTACATTGCCATTAACCCGGCCATCCGGAGCCGGGCCCAGATCTTTGAAGTAAAACCCCTGACCGCAGCTGAGGTTGGCCTGGCCATCGACCGAGCGCTAAAGGACCCGCAACGGGGACTGGGAAAATTACCCCTCGTCCTTGATGACGACGCCCGCACCCAGTTAATCACCGCCACCAACGGTGATTTGCGCAGCGCCTTGAATGGGTTAGAGCTCGCGGCCCGCTCCACCGCACCGGCGAGCGATGGTCAAATTTACCTCACCCTTTCCGTGATCGAAGAATCGGTGCAAAAGCGGTCGCTGGTCGCCGACAAGGACGGCGACGGCCACTACGACGTCATTTCGGCCTTTCAAAAGTCGATCCGCGGCTCCGATACCGACGCCGCCCTCCACTACCTCGCCCAGTTAATTGCGGCCGGAGACCTGGTTAGCATCGCCCGGCGGCTAGTGGTGATCGCTTACGAAGACATCGGGCTGGCCAACCCGCCGGCCGTCGAACGGGCGGTCACGGCGGTCCAAGCTGCGGAGCGGATCGGCTTCCCCGAGGCGCGGATTCCGTTAGCCAACGCGGTCATTGAACTCTGCCTCTCCCCCAAGTCCAATTCGGCCATTGCCGCCATTGACGCGGCGCTTGCCCGCGTCAACCAGGGCAATAGCGGCGCCGTGCCTGATCACCTAAAGGATGCCCACTACCAAGGGGCCCAAAAGCTGGGGCGCGGGGTCACCTACCGCTACCCGCACGACTACCCCGAGGACTGGGTCGCCCAGCAGTACCTCCCCGACCGGATTAAAAACGATCAGTACTACCAGCCCAAGCAAAACGGGACTTTCGAACGCGCCTTTGCCAAGCAATACCGCCAACTTTTGGCGGCCCAGCGCGGTCAGCAACCTCCCCAGCGCTAATTTGAAGATTGGCCAAGCATGTGCTAATATACTTATAGAAGCTCTGTTGTGTACGCCTTGTCTATCTAGCAGGTTTGCCTTACAGTCTTATTACTTTGGGACGAGTGCTTCGTTTAGTTTACGACATGCCTTTTCTCTTGGTAGCCGAATGCTAAACTGCCATGTCCCACCTGTCTTACACACAGGTCAACACTGTCGGACAATTAACGGCACGAACGGAGCTTGATACATACCTTTTAACCAGGCTAGCCGGCCTGGCTTTTTTATTAGGAGGAATTACCATGCTGATCCAACTGCTCACCGCCTGTTTCAACCTAATCCTGCTAATTGAGGGGGGCTACCTACTAACCCACCGCCACCGCCCGCTCTTTAACCTCCACTTAAAGGGGGCGGTCCCAATGCCCGGCCTCTACCTCTTTTGGGGGGTAGCGTTAATCATAGTGGCCGTAATCATTGAAATCTTGGCCCTGACCTGCTCGGTGGTGATTACCTTGAGCGCAATTGCCGTCGCTTGTTTGCTTGAATTAGCAATGACTTTAACGGTGGTCCGGACCTTAATCCCCTAGCTTTTGTAGACTTACTTTGCGTAAACCCTTTCAAAGGTGTAGAATAGGGATAGATAATAAACAAGGGGGTAGCCGATTATGACTCAACAATACCAACACATCCTGGTGCCCGTCGATGGTTCCAAGGAAGCCGAACTAGCCTTTAAGAAGGCCGTTGCCGTTGCACTACGGAACGGTGCAGATACCGAATTGCAGCTCCTGCACGTCGTTGACACCCGTGCCTTCCAAAACGTTTCTAGTTTCGACTCGTCAATGGTAGAACAAGTAACTAAGACCGCCAAGCAAACCTTGGATCAATACGTTGACTACGCCAAGAAGCAAGGTTTGACCAACGTGTCTTACACGATTGAATACGGTGCCCCGAAGACCCTAATCTCCCGGGAAGTGCCAGAAAAGATGCACGCTGACCTGATCATGATTGGGGCTACTGGTTTAAACGCCGTAGAAAGGATCTTAATCGGTTCAGTTACCGAATACGTTACCCGGATGGCCATCTGTGACGTCCTCGTAGTCCGGACCGACCTCGACAACCAACCGACTTCCTTTAAAAAGCACTAGTAACTAATAACAACGCCCCCGCCTACCAGATTGGTAAGCGGGGGCGTTGTTTTGGTTATTCAACTAATTGACTCAATTCTTGTGAGAGCGTCTCTTGTGCGGTGTCGTCTTCCATGATCTTGTAGATTGAAAGGGCGACGGTTAAGCTTTCCTGGGCCACGTCGCCCTGGCCTAACTTAGCTTGCGCCTGGCCACGGGTCATGTAAAGACCACCCAATAAGAAGAGTGTTTGCTCTTCCCGGCAGATCTTAATTCCCCGTCCAGCCATTGAAATTGCCCGCCGGTACCGGCCTAAACGATAGTACAGGCCGGAAATCTCGTGGTACAAGATGATCCATTGCCGCTTACCACCGTTAAGCTGCTTGTCATCGATCAGGTGGATTGCCCGCCCGACAAACTGGAGCGCCTTTTCGGTGTCACCGCGCTTCTCGTATGCCAAGGCCATCCCAATCGTGGTCATGGCCAAGTAGATGTTGGCACTGGTGGTGGAGAATTGCGTCAAAATCAGCTCAAAGTTAAAGATGGCATCATCCACTTGGTCACTCGCCACTTGGAGCATCCCCAAGAGGTAGTAGTAGTGTTGCTTGTCAAAATCATTTTGTAGCTTCTTGACCTTCACCCGGTTCAGCTTCTTGCGGGCTCCTTCAAAGTCATGGTTGACTAACATCAAACTGATTTGATCAAAGAAGACCGTCATTGAAACGTCATCGTTTTCGATGATCCGGTCCACCGGAATGTCCAAGCGGGCACACAAAGACGTTAAAATATTCATCTTTGGAATCCGGTTTTGCTTTTCCATTAAGGAAATGGTCGCTTGGGTACAAATTCCCTCGGCCAACGCCGTTTGGGACAATCCCCGCTTACGGCGTACCTGTTTTAAAACTTCTCCCTTTAATCGCATTATAATCACTTCTTTTCTGTATCGTATGGTTGTTTGATTGCTCAACTCTTTTCTGATTGAACTAACTAGATAATAACTTTTTTATTTAGTTTTATCATATCATAAATTCGGCTATTACGTTACTGACTTACTTTATACCATCATAGGGCGCAAAAACCATCTTTTATTGAATAAAAGCATAATCTTATCAATAATGATTTGTGATAAGTTCACATTATTTATATATATCATCCAATAATTGAGCTGAAAACCAAATGTACTCTTTGGATTTTACTTGAAATCATTTATAACTGCAAGGTGAAATCACAGGATTGATGGCTTTTATAAAGTTAGCTTAGTAACTCGCTTAACTTAATTTATCATCAGATTTTCGAAAAGTCAAAAAAAGAAGCAGTACAGGACCACTTCTTGGGCAAAACTAGTTATAACGCTTTTCGCCGACCTTTTCGACCCCCAGGGCCTTGAAGTCGTACCGGAGCTGGCCTTCGTGTTCAAATTCTTCAATCCCGAGTTGAATCAGACGATCAATCAATTCGGAGTAACTAATCCCCGAAATATTCCACATTTGTGGATACAAGGAGATATTGGTGAAGCCTGGCAGCGTGTTTGGTTCGCCCAGGTACGGGACGCCGTCTTCGTCTACCAAGAAGTCGATCCGGGCCATCCCCTTCATCCCTAATGCTTCGTAGGCCTTCAGGGCCATGTCGGTGATTTCCTTGGCTAAGTCGTCGTCAACGATTACCGGCAGGTCAAAGACCACCCCGGAAGCGTCGACAAACTTGTTTTCGTAGTCGTAGAATTCGTCACCCTCTGGTACCCGAATCCCCCCTAACTTAGAGGCAATCGGATTTTCGTTCCCCAGAATCGAGATTTCGATTTCCCGCGGGTTCTTAATCCCAGCTTCAACCAGAACCTTGTAGTCGTAAGTGAAGGCATCCTTCATGGCCGTCTCGTATTCCTCTTCGGTATCAACCTTGTGAATCCCAACGGAAGACCCTTGCTTGGCCGGCTTAACGAAGACCAGGTCCCCTAGCTCTTCTTTGATCCGCGACCAGGAGTATTGATCCTTGTTTTGCGGGGTGACCAACAGGTACTTCGTGTTCCGAATCCCGGCTTGGTTCAGGATCCGCTTGGTGAGGTCCTTATCAAAGGACATAGCCGAAGACGCGATCCCTGAGCCAATGTACGGCTTCTTGAGGAGACGGAACAGGCCTTGGACGGTCCCGTCTTCACCCAGGTTACCGTGAATCACCGGGTAGAAGAAGTCGATTTCTTTAACCGTGCTTAAGGCGGCAATCGGGGCTAATGGGGCATCGAGATCCATCTTTTGGTAGGCCTCTTGAACCACTTGATCTTCTGGTTCGCCATCAAAAATCCGCTGGGAGGCTTCGTTGTCGAGCAAGATGCCATCCTTAGTGAACATGAAGATTGACACATCGTACTTGTCCTTGTCCATTCCATCGTAAATATTGTGGGCGGACCGCTTGGAAACATCGTGTTCTGATGAGTTTCCACCGAACAGGAGGGCAACGTGTAATTTCTTTTCTGTCATGATGTGCTCCTATCTATTATTTAATTTTCGTACGCTTCCTAGAAGCTCAAGTATAACATAAATCAGTTTTCATTGCTCGTCTTGATTTGACTGATTTGTAATTTGGCGGGCAATAATCTCCGGCAGGTCAGCGCTCATCAACAGGGCCTGCATTAACCGGCGGTAGTTAAAGACCTGGTGCCAGCCCTGTTCGCTTTGGGGCCGTTCTTGTTGCAGGTCTCGTTGCCAGTCACGTAAAAAGACCATGAAGTAGCGGCGGTAGACGGGGTGTTGATTCATCATTTCAATTAAAAAATCGGCACCCTCATCAGCTTCGCCCATGATCAGTGGGGCCTTAAGTTGGCGGTAGGCCACTAAATAGGTCGCCATTAAGAAGACCTTTTCGCCGCGCACCAGTTCCCTGCGCCGGCATAGTTCTCCCACCAAGACGGTGTACTCACCAAAGAGCTGGATCCAGCCTAACCGGTTAACGTACCCCCGGTTATCATGCTCCCATAACATGCCTAGCGCCACCCGGTCAATTAAATCACTCAGGTCTGCTTTGGTCACGAAGAAATAGCCAGCCCGGTCGGCATATAGCAGCGAGGCAAGGCCAGTCACCGCGCTCACCCGGCGCACAGCGCCCTTATTGATTGGCTCCTCGATGTGGTCAAACAGGATCTCCCACTTTTTTAGCGTGTTCATTGCGTGCCGAAGTTGATCCTTGGTCAACAGGTCATTGGCTAAGGCCCCGTTAAAGAGTAAGGTCGCCTCACCAAAACGAACGGCTGGGTCCTCGTTAGCTAACTGCGTCAAGAGCAACTCCAGTTGGGTGTCGCTAAGTTCGGTTAGCTGGTCATTTTTGAGGTTGCTCACCAGTTGCTCTAAAATCGCCTGTCCCGTTTCCGTAATGGCCGGGAGACTAACTGTCGTCCGCCGGTGCCTTTGTAAGCCCCGTTGAAATGATGCCAAACGGGGCGCCAGGTCCTTAAAGGTCTTCCCTTCTTTTGCTTGGCGGTGGAGCGCTTTGATCATTTCTAACTTCGGTGCCAGGTCTGTTTCTTTCATCGACTTGCTCCCCCTTTAAAAAGTGGGTGGAAATAACCTCCGTTGCAGGTAGCATGTAAGAGCGGGCGAACGGTTGGTGCGAACCACACCGTTCTTCGTCCTGCTTAGACTCTGGGCCTGCGGTTATTTGCCACATTTGATGTCTAATACTCGCGAATACAGCAAGAGGCCGGGGAAAACGGAGTTTTTTCCCGGCCTCCATGTGCGTTAGTTACATTCAATTCTTAAAATCCAGTCGGTAGCCCCGCGCTCAGCCCAACCAACGGCCCGGGGATTGCGGGCCACCACCGTTCCGTTCACTGGTAAGGTTAGATCGGTGTAGCGCCACTTAGCCATCACCACGATCAACGGCTGGTTGGACACCACTTTAGCGCCCACCTCCGGCAAATCCCAGTACTCAACGGGCCCGAGGATTCGCTGGGCTTCTGTCGTTAGTGACAGGACCACCACCCTCCCTTGGTACTCTTGGTGCCAAGGATTCGCTAATTCACGCATCTGATCACTCCCTAGTGGAAGTTTTGGTTATTACTGAACATGTAAGACCGGTGGTGATACCGCATCGACATAATCATCCCGATCCCAATCAGGTTCCCCACTAACGAAGATCCCCCCGCGGAGATGAACGGCAGCGGGATCCCGGTCAGTGGCAAGAGCCCGATGTTCATCCCAATGTTTTCAAAGACGTGGAAGAGGATCATCATGATGACCCCGGTTGAAATGTAGGCGTAAAATTCATTTTTGGTGTCAAAGGTAACCCGAATCATCAGGTAAATCAACAGTAAGTAGAGTAGAATCAACAAGATCCCCCCGACAAAGCCGAAGTTTTCCCCGATCACCGAAAAGATCATATCCGATTCACGAACTGGAACGTAGACCTTCGAGTTATTGAACCCGGTCCCAGTTACACCACCGGAACCGACGGCCTTGATACTTTGCCACAGTTGGTAACCCTGGTTACTCGTATCTTGGTCTGGGTGCAGCCAAGTATCCACCCGGCTGAACTGGTAGGATTGAAAACCGACCTTTTCTAAGATTGCCCGGCCGGCCGTCGAGGTCACCATCGCCAGGGCACTCCCCCCGACCACGGCCAAGATTGAAAAGGCCGGGACTAGGATCCGCCAGGTCACCCCGGAAACCAGAATCATCCCCACGAAAATGGCAAAGAACACTAGCGAGGTCCCAAAGTCATTTTGAAACTTGAGGGAAATGAAAATTGGCAGGAGCCACATAAACATTTTACCAATTAACTGCCAGTCGGAATCGACCTTGTGGACCGGGTACTGGCTGTTATGGGTGGTAATTACCCGCCCCATCATCAAGATGTAGGCCGGCTTCATAATTTCGGAAGGCTGAAAGGTAAAGGGGCCCACGGCAAACCAGCTTTTGGCCCCGGTACTAACGTAGTACGACCGACTATAAAAGATCAAAATTGCAAACATCAAGAAGATCCCCGCCCAGTAAGCAATCGGCGCCAGCTTCCACAGCTGTTCCGAATCAAACTGCATGATCACGATGACCATTACGGTCCCGACGAGGTACCAGGCTAACTGGGTCACCACCTGCCTGACAACGCCACTCCCAGAGCTATCGTGGGAAGCAGCCACGTAAATCGACGCCAGCCCAATTAGGGCCAATAGAAGGACACAGAAAATGATCCCCCAGTCAATCCGGGATTCAACCTCCGTGTTGTCCGTCTTCGCACGTTGCATTCATCAATTCTCCTTTGTCACCATCCCGTTATTTCCCGGGAAATTAGGGAATGGTTAGTGTTGGTGGAGGTGGTATTGTTGCAAGATCGTTTCTAGGCCCTCCTCTTGGGAGCGCACCCGAAATGACGTCTCGTCCTTTAACATTACCGCCTTAAACCGTCCATCATCAGGAACGACTTCCCCAATCAGCCGCTTGCCAATAAAGACCTGCTGTATGGCTTGGTTATTCCGTTCGCTATCTTGGACGCTTACTTCAATTGCTTTTTCTCTTTTTGACATGTTTCACCTTTACTTTGGTTGGTTTCTCTTCAGAGTAAAATGGTCGGGAAGCGGATCGTATCCCCCGCGTGCAAAAGGCTGGCACCGTAAAATGCGGGCCAGCCCCATTAAAATCCCCCGGCTGTGATACCGGTCAATCGCTTGAAGCATGTACTCCGAACAAGTTGGTTCAAAGCGACACACCCGGTACGGTCGGCGAGCCGAGAAAAACCGCTGGTAGGCGATCACCAGAGCTTTTACTAGCCTGGTCATTTACTTGCGCTTACGCTTCCGTTTGCCGTTGTTAGCCGGGTTGGCTTGCATCCGTTCCAGCAATTCCCCGGCCCCCTTGGCAACGTTATCTAATGGGTCTTGGGAAACGACTACGGGTACCTTCAACTTCTCGGAGAAGAGCTGGTCAATCCCGTGTAAGAGGGCCGTCCCCCCGGTTAACATAACACCGCGGTCGATAATATCGCTGGCCAGTTCCGGCGGCACCGTTTCAAGAACGGCGATGGCAGCGTGCACGATTTGGTCCAGGGTATCATGCAGGGCTTCTTCAATTTCGTTTTCGTTAATCTGAATTTGCCGTGGCATCCCGGTCGCAACGTCGCGGCCCCGTACGTCCATCGTTTTCGGTTCGACTACTTTCAAGGCCGTCCCTAACTTGATCTTGATTTGTTCTGCCGAGTGTTCCCCAATCACCAAGCCGTGCTTAGCCTTGATGTATTCGGTAATATCGGTGTTCATCTTATCCCCGGCCATCCGAACCGACTGGGAAGAAACGATGTCACCTAAGGAAAGGATGGCAATATCGCTCGTTCCACCACCCATGTCAATTACCATGTTTCCACTTGGCTTAAAGATATCCAGGCCTGCTCCGATGGCAGCCACCTTGGGCTCGTATTCGAGGTAGACCTTACCGCCACCGGACTGTTCAGCCGCTTGAATAATAGCCTTGCGTTCAATCTCGGTGATGTTAGTTGGTGCGCAAATCATGATGTTGGGCTTGGACATGAACCCCTTCACGCTTAGCTTACCGATAAAGTAGGAAAGCATTTCCTGGGTAATATCGAAGTCAGAGATCACCCCATCCTTGAGGGGCCGCACCGCCCGGATGTTACTTGGGGTCCGCCCCACCATCCGGTATGCTTCCGAACCAACCGCCAGGATCTTACCGTTGTTGGTATCAACGGCCACCACTGATGGTTCATTTAAAACAACGCCCTTACCCTGGACGTAAATTAGAACATTGGCTGTTCCGAGATCAATTCCGATGTCTTTAGCCATGTTTTTCTCCTTCCGGTTTTAAAACTATCGTTCGTTATTATACCACAAACTACCCCGAGAATCGGCGAAGTCCCTTAGAGGGGGGCACTAATTTCAACTTGAATTCCCTGCTTAGCCACGGCGGCTAAGTAAGGAGCGATTACCCGGGCTACTTGGTCGGTCACCTCAACTTCGATGCTAGCCGCCCCGCGCAGGCTCGCTAATAGCCACATTAAGGCGGCCGGTAAAGCCAACGGGGTCACTGGCCCCTTAATCGAATCGGTTGGTTGCCCCGAGAGCTTCAGGCACCCCGCTTCCACTTGGGGGGTCACCCCCAGCCGTTCCAAAACGGTCAGGGCTGGGCTTAAGTCATCCAAGTTGGTTCCGGCTAAGGACCGCCGCCCGTTCATGAAAGTAACCAGGCCGAGCATTAGGATCTGATCAATTAAAGAGGGCGCCAAGAAGTCATCCATCGACAACGCGGTTGGCAACGGGTAGTGGGTCCCGATGATCCGGACCCCGGTTGCTTGTTTGACAATCGTATTCCCGGCTTGCTCCAGGTGGTTTAATAACGAGGTCATAAAGGTCGGCGAGGCCCCATCCACTAAGAGGTCGCCGGCCGTTAACGCCGCTAAGGTTAGCCAACGGGCTGCCGTCTGCTGGTTACGAGGAATCAAAACGTCTCCTCCGTGCAAGAGGGTGACCCCTTGGATCCGGACAATTCGCTCCCCAGCCCTGTGAACCCGGGCCCCCATTCGGTTCAGCAAGTCCGCCAGGGCGACTACCGCCGGTGAATGGGGAGCATTTTTGATCACGGTAATGTCGCTAGCCACAATTGCCGTCAACATCAGGGTGATCATCACCTGTGGATCAGGCTCTTGCAAGGTAATCGTGGTTCCCCGCAGGTTGGTGGCCTTAACGATTATCTGGTCCGTTTGGCCTTCTACCGTTGCTCCCAAAATCTTCAGGGCATCAATTAGGCGGGGATTGAAATCGGGGGTGAGGATCACCTTACCCTGCCGAAGCATCAGGGGACCGGCGAACTCCGCTAGTGAATTATCCAACGGTTGATCCGTTAAACTATGGGTGGCATCAATCTTCAGACTGGTACCTGCGGTTTCCACCTGCGCACCAATCTGCTTTAAAAAGCGGGTCCCTAACGTTACCCGCTCGTTTGCTAAGGGGACCTGGTCTAAGATAACCTTCCCCCGTGACGACAGTAGGGCCGCCGCTTGACCGGCGACCACCGCTTCTGGATCGCCCGCCAGGGTTACCGTCCCGCTTAGTCGCCCCCCATTTTCAACTCTGATCCGCACCATCAATCCCCCTTACAGTGACCCCAAAATAGTTGATAGGGTCGTGAAAAAATTAGTAAAGAAACTCGCGCACGCGTACCCGATCGCAATCGCCACTAAAACGATCAGCAGGGGTAAGCCCGCCGGTGGTTGGCGAAAGAAGCGCTCGACTTCGATGCTTTTAATCGCTCGAAAGGCAATCAAAATAAAGCCAATTTGGACAATTAGCGTAATAAAAGTTTTTAACTCCGCCATTCAATCACCTCATACAATGGCTATCATACCATAGCTCACCACCGGAACCGAAACCAAAAAATAAGCTTAACTAAATTTTTAGCGGTCATAAAAGGTGGGGAAACTAAAAAGACCGGGAAGAAATTTTACTTTCTCCCGGTCTTTTTAATTGTTGCTGTTAGACAGATAACGCGGTAACCAACTAATGAGCGCTTGTGTAAGCAGTCATAAAAGTTGGTTCCCACTCCCCGATAGACTACTTCCCGCTAAGGTGCAGCCGGTTAATGTCCCGCCGCAAGTGAACTTCCGCTCGATCGAGGGCGTCAGCATCCTTAGCTTCCCGTGCCTTTTTAATTAATGCTTCGGAGCGTTCCTTAGCACTTTGGGCCCGGGCAACGTCAATGTCTTCAGGTAATTCGGCACTTGAGGCCGCAATCGTTGCTACGTTACCGTGGAACTCGATAAAGCCCCCGTTAACGGCAACCCGTTCGTCTTCCTTGTCGCTATCTTGGTGCTTAATCAACAGCGCGTCGATGGCTAACGAGGCGATTAACGGTTGGTGGTTGGCCATCAGACCGAGCTGGCCGCCCGTCGTGGTCATTACCAACATGGTTGCGTTCCCGTCGTAGACGATTCCGTCAGGAGTGGAGATGGTGACTTGAAAAGTATTCTCAGCCATTTAAGACCCCCCTAACCTTCAGCTGCCGTATCCGCCTGCATCTTCTTTGCCTTGGCAACAGCTTCGTCAATCCCGCCGACCAAACGGAAGGCTTCTTCCGGCAGGTCGTCGTATTCCCCATCGAGGATGGCCTTGAAGTCCTTCACCGTTTCTTCCAGCGGCACGTAAGCCCCCGGTTGACCAGTAAATTGTTCGGCAACGGCGAAACTCTGGGATAAGAAGTTTTGAATCCGCCGGGCACGGGCCACGATGGTCTTTTCTTCATCGGAGAGTTCGTCCATCCCTAAGATCGAGATGATGTCTTGTAATTCACGGTAGCGCTGGAGAACGTGTTGAACCCCAGTTGCCACTTCGTAGTGTTCTTGCCCTACCACTTCTGGCGTTAAGGCCGTCGAAGTTGAAGCCAGTGGGTCCACCGCCGGGTAGATCCCAATCTGGGTCAGGCGCCGTTCCAAGTTGGTCGTGGCGTCCAAGTGGGCGAAGGTCGTAGCCGGCGCCGGGTCGGTGTAGTCATCGGCCGGAACGTAAACGGCTTGGATTGAGGTAATGGAACCCTTCTTCGTTGACGTAATCCGTTCCTGGAGTTGACCCATTTCAGTGGCCAGGGTTGGTTGATAACCAACGGCGGAAGGAATCCGACCTAAGAGGGCGGAAACTTCTGAACCGGCCTGGGTGAAGCGGAAGATGTTGTCGATAAAGAGCAACACGTCTTGACCCTTAACATCCCGGAAGTATTCGGCAATCGTCAACCCGGTCAGGGCCACCCGCATCCGGGCACCCGGTGGTTCGTTCATCTGACCATAAACCATGGCCGTCTTTTCCAAAACCCCGGAAGCCTTCATTTCGTAGTACATGTCGTTCCCTTCACGGGTTCGTTCACCAACCCCCGTGAAGACGGAAATCCCGTTGTGCCCTTGGGCGATGTTATGGATTAATTCCTGAATCAAAACGGTCTTCCCAACCCCGGCACCACCGAAGAGACCAATCTTACCACCACGAACGTATGGGGCGAGGAGGTCAATCACCTTAATCCCCGTTTCCAACACTTCCGTCGTGTTACTCAAGTCTTCATACTTTGGTGCATCGCGGTGGATTGGCATCCGCTGTGCGTCCGGACCAAATTCCGGTCCGTTATCAACGGGTTCCCCTAAGACGTTAAAGACCCGACCGAGGGTGTCGTCACCCACTGGTACACTGATGGAGGCGTCGGTGTTTTCGACAGCCATCCCCCGCTTCAAACCGTCCGTCCCGTCCATGGCAATCGTCCGGACCACGCCGTCACCCAGTTCAAGGGCAACTTCGACCGTCAACGTCTTGTCATCGGCTTCTTGGATCTTTAAAGCAGTGTTGATTTCAGGTAACTTCTCGTCCAAGGGAAACTCAATATCAACAACTGGTCCAATTACTTGAACAACTTTACCAGTAGTACTCATGTGTTTCCTCCTGTATTCAGAATCATTCTTGGGCCGTCATCCCACCGGTAATTTCCGTAATTTCGGTGGTAATGGCCGCTTGCCGAGCCCGGTTGTATTGCAACTGCAAGGTCGAAATAATGTCATCGGCGTTGTCAGATGCAGAACGCATGGCGTTGGCACTGGAGGCGTGTTCGGACGTCTTAGCATCCAGAATCGCTCCGTAAATCAAGCTTTCCGCGTACTGCGGGACAAGCATATCGAGCATTCCACCATCGGAAGGCTCAATCTCATACTCACTTGCCGGAAGCGGAACCCCATCGCCGGCCGTCCGGTTACCAATTTCCTGTTCGGTTTGGCGTAAACCATCCGCTGAAATCGGTAGCATTTGTTCGGTCCGGTCCTGCGAGGAGATCCGGTTAACGTAGTGGCTGTAGGAGATGTACAGCCGGTCGTAGACTTGATCCTGGTAAAGTTGGATCGCCTGCTTAACCACGTCATGTACTTCCCGGTAAGTTGGTACGTCACTGACACCCGTAAATTCGTAGGCAACGTTCATCCCGCGCTTCTTGAAAAACTCGGCGCCGGTCCGTCCAACGGTCAAAAAGACCGTGTTGTCTGCGTTAAGGCCGTCTTCTTTCATCTTGTCGAGGGTGGACTTGATAACGTTACTGTTGTAAGAACCCACCAAGCCCCGGTCGGACGTGATGATGAGGATGCCAGTTTTCTTCACTGGACGTTTGGAGAACAAGTCCCCCAAAGAGGAGTCTTGTTCGTACTTCAGTGAATCGGCGCTATGAGATTTAACCAGGCTGACCAAAATGGCTTGCACCTTTTCAGCGTAAACCTGGTATGTCTTCGTGTGGTGCTGAATCTGATTGAGCTTAGCAGTGGAAACCATTTGCATCGCCGAGGTAATCTGGCGCGTACTCTTGGTTGACTGAATCCGCCGTTTAACAGCAGCTAATGAAGCTGGCACTAAATCTCACCGTCCTTTCTACTGGTCACTGTTAGTTTTGGGCCACGGATACATCTTGCTTTTGGTCACTAGTTTGAAAACCAGCCTTGAAGGCGTCGAGGGCCTTGTCGAGCCCGTCGCCATCAGGGAGTTGACCGCTTTGCTTGATTGAATCGTAAAGGTCTTGGTGGTTGGAACGCATGAAGGTCGCAAGTTCGCTTTCAAAGCGTAACACGTCGTCTACCGGAACATCGTCCAAGTAGTTGTGTGCCAATGCGTACAGGGTAACCACCTGTTGTTCAACTGGTTGTGGGGCGTGGAGGCCTTGCTTTAAGACTTCCATCGTCCGTTCACCACGATCTAGGCGGGCCTTGGTGGCGGCGTCTAGGTCACTCCCGAACTGAGCGAAGGCCGCTAATTCGTTATAAGAAGCGATATCAAGACGCAACGTCCCGGAAACCTTCTTCATCGCCTTGATCTGAGCGTCCCCACCAACCCGGGAAACGGAAGTCCCGGCGTCAATGGCTGGCCGTTGACCAGCGTAGAAGGAGTCGGCATCCAAGAAGATCTGCCCGTCGGTAATGGAAATAACGTTAGTTGGAATGTAGGCGGAAACGTCCCCTGCCTGGGTCTGGATAACTGGCAGGGCGGTCATTGAACCCCCACCAAGGTCATCGGAGAGCCGTGCCGCCCGTTCCAGCAGCCGTGAGTGGGTGTAGAAGATGTCACCCGGGTATGCTTCACGACCAGGAGGCCGACGTAAAATCAAGGACAGTTCACGGTAGGCGTCGGCCTGCTTGGACAGGTCATCGTAAATGATTAAGACGTCGCGGCCGCCAAACATAAATTCTTCCCCCATTGCTGCCCCCGCGTACGGAGCGATGTACAGCAATGGTGCTGGGTTAGAAGCGGAAGCGGAAACCACGATCGTGTAATCGAGGGCGCCAAACTTCCGCAGGGTTTCAACTTGGGAACGCACGGTTGATTCCTTTTGCCCAATCGCCACGTAGATACAAATCATGTCTTGGTCCTTTTGGTTAATGATCGTATCGATGGCAATGGAGGTCTTACCGGTCTTCCGGTCCCCAATGATCAGTTCACGCTGCCCCCGACCAATTGGTACTAAGGCGTCAATCACCTTAATCCCGGTCTGCAGTGGTTGGGAAACGGACTTACGTTCCATCACCCCTGGGGCCTTACGTTCGATTGGACGGGTCTTGTCGGTCTTGATGTCCCCCAGACCGTCGATTGGCCGACCCAGTGGGTCAACAACCCGGCCTAACAGGGCATCGCCAACTGGCACTTCCATGATCCGACCAGTCCGCTTAACGGTATCACCTTCACGGATTGCGGTATCATCCCCTAAAATAACGATCCCGACATCGTTACTTTCGAGGTTTTGTGCCATTCCGTAGACACCATTTTCAAATTCGAGCAACTCACCAGCCATGGCGTTTTCCAAGCCATCAGCACGGGCAACCCCGTCACCTACGTAGGTAACCGTCCCGGTTTCTTCAACGGAAATCTGGTCCTGGTAGTTGGCGAGTTGCTTCTTGATGAGTGAACTGATTTCCTCAGTTTTAATGCTCATACAAATCTCACCTCTTCAAGTTCACTGTTACTTAACAATTAAACGCCGTATCTGTTCGATTTTGGTCTTGATGGACCCATCGAGGGTTTGGTTAGCGGTTTTTACCACCACGCCCCCTAAGATCGTTGGATCAACCTTTTCATTTAAGACGATTTCTTGGGCGCCGAGGCGAGCCGCCAAATTGTCCCTCAGTTGATTCCTTCTTGTTTCATCAAGTTGCACCGCGGTCACAACTTCGGCATGAACACGCTTGTGCTTTTCATCATACCGCCGTTCAAACTCATCGACGATTGCAACCATGTCGCTCATGCGGCGGTAGTCAAAGGCCATTTGCAAGAGGTTGGCAACGTACTTGCTTGCCCCTTCTTTAACCTGGTCGACTAGGGCCTGCTTTTCCTTAATGCCAAGGTCCACCCCGGCTAATAGTGGGGCGAGACTTGGGTTGTCTAAGAAAACCTGGCGGACACTGACAAGCTCTTGATAAGTTTGATCGAGTTGACCATCTTCCTGGGCTAACTCAAAGATGGCCCGGGCGTAGCGGTTTGCAACCGTCTTTTGGTCAAGTCTACTCATGCTTTACCAACCCTTCAATGTAAGTGTCAATGAGAGCTTGTTGGTCATCCGCATTCAATTGCTTGTGGATGAGCTTGGAAGCAATCTCAATAGACAGGTTTGCGATATCTTTCTTGGCACCACGAAGGGCGTCTTGCCGGGCTTGTTCAGCGTCCTTTTGGGCCTGATTCTTCAGGTTTTGGGCGTCTTGTTGAGCCGTGGCGATGATTTCCGCACGTTGGCTTTCACCAGCCTGCTTTGCGTTGTCAACAATCGTGGCAGCTTCTTGGCGGGAACCCTTTAATTCTTCTTGACGCTTAGCAGCCAGCTTTTGGGCTTCTTCACGCGACTGTGCGGCACTATCGATATCATTTGCAATCTTGTCAGCCCGCTTTTGCATCATTTGGGTCACTGGCTTCCAAGCGAAGTGCCAAACGAGGGCGGCCATGATCAGAAATGAGACCAGGTAGAAGAGCATGTCACCAAGATACAGTTGGTTTGATTCCGCAATGATAAACATCTATTGACACCTCCCTTGTAATGAATTTTTTGGTTAAACGATTAACTACTTGTTCATTACCAGGAAGGCAATAACGATCGAAAGAATTGGCAGGGCTTCGATCAGACCAACACCGAGGAACATCGTCCCCCGCAGTTGACCGGACATTTCCGGTTGACGAGCCATCCCATCAAGCGTGTGACCGATAACAAGACCGTTACCAACACCCGCACCTACAGCAGCTAAACCAGCAGCGATACCTGCAGCAATTGCACCCATTGTATATATCCTCCTTAAAGATATGTGGTTATTCCCCGGTTACCTTCCGAGAAATATAAACCGTCGTTAATGTTACAAAGACATAAGCCTGAATGGCCCCGATGAAGACTGAGAAGCCTTGCCAAATAATTTCTAGTGGCAGGCTCACGATCATCGTAGGAATCCCGTGAGAGAACGCCATTCCAGCAAGTAATTTCAACAGTAATTCACCGGCATAAATATTACCAAAGATCCGCAGCCCTAAGGTTAGGAAGTTACTAAACTCTTCAACCAACTTAATTGGAAACATAAGTGAGAATGGCTTGAAGTAGTCCGCAAAGTAACCCTTAACGCCTTGTCGAGCGACCCCCGCAAAGTGTGACAGCGTAACGGCACACAAGGCAAGCGTCATGGTAACTACCGGATCTGCGGTTGGACTTTTGACAATTTCATGCCCGTTCCAGCCGAACTGAATGATCAAACCAAGTTGGTTGGAAATGAAAAGGAAGACGAACAAGACAAATACAAAGAAACTGTAAAAACCACTCGTTTCTGAAGGCATTTGTCCACGCACAATCCCGTTCGTAAATTCCACGATCCATTCCAAGACGTTTTGGCCACCGGTTGGCTTCATCTGCAGGTGCCTTGACAACCCAAATAACAGGAAGAAGGTAATGACGAAGACGATCGTACCGGAGATCAAGTTGGTCCAGTTGAAGGTCAGGCCGAATAGTTCAAAAGTGAACGCATCACCGCCCATCTATATTCCACCTCTTTTCTTTATAACATAATCTGGTTTGTATTAATGAGCTGATGGGCGAACAAAATCACCACTAAACCCAATATACAAAGACTAATATAGCATTCTTTAATTTAGAATTCAAAGCAATTTCAAACTTTTGAAACCGGCACCATCTCAATTATTAAGCGGCTTTTGCTTTCCAATTCCCTTTGATTAAATTTTTATTAGTTTGACATGTTGAAAGACCCTAAATCCGTATCATAACGGCTTTAATTGTCGTTAACGAAAAAAAGATTGGCCCCGCTTGTGCAGCTCCAATCTTTTTTGTGAATTGTTACTCAGTTTAGCGTTCGCTAGCCGCTTTTTGTGGGAGAACTAGGTTCAAAACGATCCCCAAGACGGCGGCCACCGCCAAACCAGAGAATTCGTATTGGCCCAGTTGCAGGTACGCGTTCCCGATCCCAATCACCAAAATCACCGAAGAGATCATCAGGTTACGCTTTTCGTTAAAGTCGGTTTGGTCTTCAATCATCACCCGGAGCCCAGAGGAGGCGATCACCCCAAACAAGAGGAAGGAGATCCCCCCGATCACCGGGGAAGGGATTGATTCAATCAGGGCCGATAGCTTCCCCACAAAGGAGAAGAGGATGGCAAAGGACGCCGCCCCGGCTAAGACGTATACCGAGTGAACCCGGGTAATTGCCAAGACCCCAATGTTTTCACCGTAAGAGGTTACCGGAGGCCCCCCGACAAACCCGGCGATGATCGAAGCCGTCCCGTCCCCTGCCAGGGTGTGGTTTAACCCCGGATCCTTAAAGTAGTTCCGGTCGGTCAGTTCATTTAAGACCATAATGTGGCCCATGTGCTCAGTCATCGTCACAAAGGCAATCGGGGCCATTGATAAAATGGCGCCCCAATAAAACTGCGGGTGATAGTTAAAAAACGGAATTTGAAAGGCAGGCAGACTAAACCAGTGGGCGGACATTACGCCACTGAACTTCACGATTCCAAACAGGCAGGCAATGATGTAACCACCAACAATCCCCAAGAGGATCGGGATTAAGCCTAAGAAGCCCTTGAAAAACATGTTAAAAATGATCGTGATCAACAGGGTTAACATCGCCACGATAAAGTACTTAATGTCGTAAGTGCTCCCGTTCATGGTGGCGTCCTTGGCGGCGGTGGCGGCTAAGGACAACCCAATTACCATTACAATTGGTCCCACCACAATTGGAGGCAAGATACGATCAATCCACGCCGAACCGAAGCGGGAAACGATCAACGACACGATCAGGTAGACGCACCCAACGGCGATCGTCCCCTGAGCAATCCCTGGGTAGCCCGTCGACTTCATCAGCGCCATCATCGGCACGATAAAGGAAAAACTCGATCCCATGTACGCCGGGATCTTGTGGCGAGTAATTAACAGGTACATCAGGGTACCGACCCCGGAACTAAACAGGGCAATTCCCGGGTTTAACCCCACCAGAATGGGGACCAACACGGTTGACCCAAACATGGAAAACATGTGTTGTAAGGACAGTCCAATCCACTGCCCAGTGCCAGGGCGTTCATCAACGTCTAAGACGACGTCCCGTCTTTTCTCTTCCATTTTCTTCCTCCATACAAAAACGCCTTTGGACATCCACTGTTCCAAAGGCGCACGGCACGAATTATTCGCGATTTGACCGACCCTTTAGAACCTCACGGGATTCCATTAAAGGACTCACTAAATTATTCCTATTCTACTTGACGACCTCGTCCTTGTCAATCCCCCGGTGCTTTTGCCAAATCATGATCATCGTCGAGGCCGGGACGGTCACGATCACGGCGATAAAGGAAATCAAAACGGCGATGATCTCGCTGACAAAGATCTTATCGTTAACGATCGTCCCAAAGGAGTAGTTAAGCCCGGCAAACCAGATGAAGAGGGCCAACAAACCACCAAAGAAACCGAAGAACAGCGTGTTCAAGGTTGTCCCGATAATCTGCTTACCAATCTCCATCCCGCTTTGCATGAGGCGGTTATCAGACAGGTCGGGGTGCTCCCCTAAGATCTCGGTTAGCCCGGCGGCAATCGCCATCGCCGCTTCGGCAATCGCCCCTAGCGTTGACAGGGTCGCCGTGGTGATGATCACCTTTAAATAGGAGATTCCAATTGCCGTTGACATCCCCTCCAAGTCGTCGCTGTCTTCCAGGCCGAACCCTTGGGCCATCGCCCAGTGCTCAACCAAGTAGATTAAGACCACCAAAACCAAGAGGACCACCAATGAGGCCCAAAAGGCGGTCACGGTGGTGCGTAAATCGTCTTCGCTCATAAAGATCGTGATTGCTAAGATGATCACCCCGGTCATTAGGGTTACCATCATTGGCGGGACGTGAAAGGCGATCAGGATGATGGCAAAGAAGAGGAAACCAAAGTTTAAGAGCAACGATAAAAAGGCGGACCAGCCTTGCCGGCCCCCCACGGCAATCATCAATAGCATCAAAACCAGCCCCAGAGCGGTAATTGAACTCATGCTGCTTCCCCCTTTCTCCCGTACAAGAGCGCGGCAAAGGCCGATACTAACGGAATTGCTAGGACGATTCCGATCCCGGATACCAAACTTTGAACGGTCCCCAAGCTCATGTTCATTGAAAAGGTGTAGCCCCAATTATTCCCGTTTTTAATGTAGAGAAGGGCCGAAGTAAAGGTATCGGCCATAAAAATCATGAACAAGACGTTCACGAGGGGACCCATGATTGACTTGCCGATGTTGCGCCCAGACAAGAAGAGTTGCCGGCGACTGATCGTCGGGTCAATCTCGTGTAACTCGTGTAGGGTCGCTACGATGTCACTCGCCTCATCCATTACCGCCCCTAAAGACCCCAGTAAGGTCTCAGCCAAAAAGAGGGGCCGCGGGACCTGGGTAACGTATTGCATCGATTCGTAATAGATTCCCTGGTGGTGAGTTAAATTCATCACCAGCACCGACACCAACATTGCCACCGAAGTCCCCAAAACGGTCGCTAAAAAGGTCGCCACCATTTTTTTAGTCGGTCCAAGCACCAACAAGAGCGAGAGGACCGCAAAGAGCAGGGCTAAAATGGAAAAGGTCAAAAAGGCGTGATTCGCCTGCATCTTCAGGTCAATTTGAATGACGAAGTAGAACAAGACGGCGTTGAGGCAAACACTTAACATCGCCAGACTGCCGGCCCACCCCATCATTAAGACCAGCAAGAAGATCACTAGCCAGCCCAAAAATACTAAGACCACGTCACGCTTGTAACCGGCCACGTTAGCCGTCAGGTGGCCATTTCGCTTTGTCAACTGGCTCAAAAAGATTTGATTTCTCGGGTAATAACGTTGGTCCAGGGCCCCCGACTTGGTGTAGGTATTGTTCACCTTAAACTCCTTACCGGTGTATTTCCCGTTCAACATTTTGACGGTCAACGTTTGGTTAACCTGGTAGTCGACATTTTGGAACTCGTCAGTTTCCTTTTGCGCCTTCCCGTTTTCAACGGCCACCACCTGGGCCAACGGGGCCTTATACAAGCGCTGGTTATGGGTTGTGAAGATCATCGCTCCCACCCCGAGTACAATTAGGGCGATGACGAGTTTATACTTCGCCTTCCACCACCCAGTTTTCCACATAATCTCAGATCCTTTGCTTAAAATCACGTCCCCTATTGTAGCGCGGGCCCCGGCAATAATGACTGAATTATGAAAAGCTTTAGCTTATTTTGAACTTTAGACAAACTAAAGAGGCGAGGAGAAAACATGGTTCCCCCCTCGCCTCTTGCTGTATTCACGAATATTAGACACAAATTACGGAAACAGTCGCAAACCTACTTGGTCCCGAAGAGGCGGTCCCCCGCGTCCCCGAGGCCAGGCACAATGTAACCATCTTCGTTTAAGCGTTCGTCCAGCCCAGCCGTGTAGATATCAACATCCGGGAAGGCCTCTTGAACCGCCTTAACCCCTTCTGGCGCCGCTACTAAGCAGGCAAACTTCATGTTCTTTTCTTGGCAGCCCCGCTTCTTTAGGGCTTCGATGGCCATTACGGCTGACCCACCGGTCGCAAGCATCGGGTCAACGATGAAGAGTTGCCGTTCCGTAATGTCGTTTGGCAACTTCACGAAGTATTCGTGCGGCTTCAAGGTTTCTTCATCCCGGTACATCCCAATAAAGCCAATTTTGGCTGCTGGGATCAATTCGGTCATCCCATCGACCATCCCCAGGCCGGCCCGTAAGATCGGAATGATGGCTACCTTTTTCCCAGCCAATTCCTTTTGAGTGGTTTTGGCAATTGGCGTTTCCACTTCAACGTCCTTTAGGGGCATGTTACGGGAAACTTCGTAGGCCATCAAGGTTGAAATTTCCTTGACCGTTTCCCGGAAGACCTTCGTTCCGACCCGCTTGTCGCGAATCATCGTTAACTTATGTTGAATTAGCGGGTGATCCAGCACCTCAAATTTACCCATGACAAAACACTCCTTTTAGTTTCTTTGCTATTGTACCAGTCGGGGCGCCGTCCATCAATGGTCCGGCCCGCAAAAAGTCCCCTAATTCAATGCCAACTGATTGATTAGGGGACTGGTTTTACTAATTGGTTTTCTTCAGTTAGTCAACCGGGTGCGCCTGGGTGAGGGCGTGAACGGCTTCTTTCACTTCAGCCAAAATGGTTTGGTCGTCAGCGTTGTCTAACGCCTTGATAATCAGGCTGGCCACCTGCTTGGCGTCGTCTTCTTTAAAGCCACGCGAGGTGATAGCTGGCGTCCCGACCCGCAGACCGGAAGTAACAAACGGGCTGCGTTGGTCGTTTGGAATTGCTTCCTTGTTAGTGGTGATCATCACGGAATCGAGCAGGGCCTGGGCGTCCTTACCGGTTAAGCCGGTCTTCGTTAGGTCAAGGACCAACAAGTGGTTGGCCGTCCCACCAGTGACCACCCGGATCGTTTCGGATTCGTTGAACACTTCCGCCATAGCCGCGGCGTTTTTCACCACTTGGCCAATGTAATCCTTAAAGGCTGGTTGTAAGTCCTCGTAAAAGGCCTGGGCCTTCCCGGCAATCACGTGTTCCAGCGGTCCCCCTTGCGTACCCGGGAAGACGGCCGAGTTAAACTTCTTACCTAGTTCTTCAGACTTGGATAGGATCATCCCGCCCCGTGGTCCACGCAAAGTCTTGTGGGTGGTCGTCGTCACAACGTCGGCAACCGGAACCGGGTTCGGGTGGTAACCCGTAGCCACCAGGCCGGCAATGTGGGCCATGTCGACCATCAAGTAAGCACCCACTTCATCGGCGATTTGGCGGAACTTGTCCCAGTCGATGATTTGGCTGTAAGCAGACGCCCCCGCCACGATCAACTGGGGTTGGATTTCCTTAGCCTGAGCTAGGATGGCGTCGTAATCCAGTTCCTCGGTTTCGGGACTGAGTTCGTAACCGTAGGTGTGGTAAAGCTTCCCGGAGAAATTAACCTTGGAACCGTGGGTTAAGTGGCCCCCGGCGTCCATCCCCATCCCCAAGATGGTGTCGCCAGGCTTTAATAATGCTTGGTAGACCGCCATGTTAGCTTGGGAACCGGAGTGGGGTTGAACGTTAGCGTAGGCAGCGCCAAAGAGTTCCTTAGCGTGATCAATGGCGAGTTGCTCCACCTGGTCAATAAATTGGCAACCGCCGTAGTAGCGCTTGCCAGGGTACCCCTCAGCGTACTTGTTGGTTAAGACAGACCCCTGTGCGGCGGCAACTTCTTTTGAAACAATGTTTTCTGAGGCGATCAGTTCAATCGTGCCCTCTTGGCGTTGTTCTTCGCGTCCGATTGCGGCCCAAAGTTGGGCGTCCTTACCTGCATATTCCATTAGCTTAATTGCTCCTTTCACTTGCGTACCCATATTGTACGGTAATTACGTTTAAATTGAAAGGTTAATTTTATAAACGTACGTAAAAGCCGAACCATTTTGGGATGGTCCGGCTTACATGCGTTATTTATTGAGCAAATCCCGGAAGTGGGCCCCACCCGCCGACTTATTCAAACGGTTCATGTAAGCCGCTCCCAGTCCGGTCGGTTCAAACCCTTGGCAAAAGATTTGGTGGATCTCTTCTTGATTATCAAAGTCCCGGAGCCCCTCAAACAAATGGGCGCTGGCCTCTTGCACTCCCGTCCCCAGGGAGAATTGATCGGCCTGAACCGACCAAACGTGGGCGTGAAGCACTTGGTCGGTAGCCATTAAGCCCACCTGCTCCTTCGACTGGGCGATCACCGCCGCTACTTCTCCCCAATCATCAGCGGGATCGACGATGTAGACCTGGGCGTTGGGAGCGTAATGCTTGTACTTCATTCCCGGCGCCTTGGGAACCTCATCTTGTTTGACTTGGTGATGGTTGATGTCAATTGAGCCGATCACCCCTTCAATGTCTTGCTTGGTGACGGCTCCAGGCCGTAAGATCACCGGTTGGCTCGTTGACATATCCAAAACGGTCGATTCAACCCCCACCCGGGTCGGACCGTTATCGATAATCCCGGCGATCTTGTTGTTTAGATCGTGGTAGACGTGGTTAGCCGTGGTGGGACTCGGTTTCCCCGAGGTGTTAGCGGACGGGCCCACGATCGGTACCCCCACCTGGCTAATCAAATCGAGGGTGGGCTGGCAATCGGGGAAGCGAAAGGCAACCGTATCCAAACCACCAGTGACCGTTTTAGAAAGGGTGCCGGGTTTGACCCGTAAAATAATCGTTAAGGAACCGGGCCAAAAGCGGTCCATTAATTGCTTAGCCTTTGCCGGAATTTCTGCGGCAAAGTGCTCAACCATCGCTAACGAGGAAACGTGAACAATCAACGGGTTATCACTCGGTCGTCCCTTGGCTAGGTAGACTTGCTTGACGGCTTCCTCGTTAGTAGCATCGGCCCCCAAGCCGTACACCGTCTCGGTTGGAAAGGCCACCAGTTGACCTGCTTGGATCAACTTGGCCGCTTGCTTTACTTCCGCTGGTTGAAAAATGACTGTTTTCACCATTATCTTTCCCCTTCTTATCTAATCAAAGTCTGTCACCTTAATCATCCGCATTCGCCCCGCAATGTCGTGACGGGTCTCAATTTTAGCGCTCGGTGCCAGTTCCTTTAATAGCTGCTGAATTCGTTCTTCTTGTCGGTGACCAGTTTCACCAAACAGGACCCCCCGGGGCGTTAAGTGCTCACCGGCGGCCGCAAACAAACGGCGGTAAAAGGCTAAGCCGTTCTCACTAGCAAACAGGGCCAGCGGCGGTTCGTACTCCAAAACCTCCGGATCCATCTCGTCAATTTCACTTAGCGCGACGTACGGGGGGTTGGTAACGATCAGGTCGAAACGCTGGTCCCCTAGCCGCGCGAAGAGGTCGCTTTCGACTTGGTTTAAGTTGGTCCCGTGCAAGCGTTGGTTAGTCAGGGCGATCTTCAAGGCGGCCGCCGAAATGTCACTCAGGGTAACTTGCCACTTAGGGCGCTCCAAGGCCAGGGTAATACCAATTACCCCGCTCCCGGTTCCGAGGTCCAACACCTTGAGTTCCTTATCCGCCGGCATCGAATCCAGGACCCATTCAACCAACTCCTCGGTTTCGGTTTCCGGAATCAAGACGTCCCGGTTAACCACAAACTTCCGCCCAAAAAAGGGCGCCTTGCCTACCACGTACTGGGCCGGTTCGCTACTGGCAACCCGGGTGATCGCCCGTTGGTAGCGGGTGGCTTCTTCTACGGGCATCGGTTGACGATTATTGGCCAACAGGTCGGTCATCGACCAGTCGTGGAGCATTTCCAAAATAAACTGCGCCGCTGATGGATCCTTACCATGGTCCCCTAAAAAAGAAGAAGCCCATCGCTGGGCTTGAAAGTAGGTCCAATTATTACTCATTGCGTAATTGCTCCAGCTTTTGGGCCTGATCGGCAATGATTAGCGATTCGATGATTTCTTCTAGGTCACCAGCCATGATCTTATCGAGCTTGTTTAGGGTCAGGCCAATCCGGTGGTCGGTAACCCGGTTTTGCGGGTAGTTGTACGTCCGGATTCGTTCCGAACGGTCCCCGGTCCCAATCGCGTTTTTACGTTGGGCATCGTATTCAGACTGTTCTTGTTGTTGGTAGTAATCGTAAACCCGGGCCTTTAAAATCTGCATTGCCTTGGCCCGGTTTTGCTGTTGGGAACGCTCGTCTTGCATTGCCACCACGATCCCCGTTGGCAAGTGGGTCATCCGTACGGCCGAGGAGGTCTTGTTAATGTGCTGACCACCAGCCCCAGAAGAGCGGTAAACGTCGACCCGGATGTCCTTTGGATCCAGGTCCACGTCAACGTCTTCGGCTTCCGGCATTACCCCCACGGTCGCCGTCGACGTGTGCACCCGGCCCGCCGATTCGGTCGCCGGAATCCGTTGTACCCGATGCGCCCCGTTTTCAAACTTCAGCTTGGAGTAAACCTGGTCACCGGTAATTATCAGGGCGATTTCCTTGAACCCGCCGACTTCGGTTTCGTTGCGGTCAACCACTTCAACGTTCCACCCCTGCTTTTCGGCGTAGCGAACGTACATGTTATACAGATCGGCGGCAAACAGGGAGGCTTCGTCCCCACCAGCGGCCCCCCGAATTTCCATAATGATGTTTTTATCATCATTCGGGTCCTTTGGAATTAACAAGACTTCCAGTTCATCTTGGAGCTGGGCTTGGCGTTCCTTGGCTTCGTTAAGCTCCTCTTTGGTCATTTCCACCAGGTCGGGGTCGCTTTCTTCGCGCAACATCTCGGTGTCATCCTTAATCGTTTGGGTGACTTCCTTGTACTCGTTGTATTTTTCAACGGTTTCGCGTAGGCTCCCTTCTTCCTTTGAGAGCTTCATGAACCGTTGGGAGTCGGCGATTACTTCGGGATCCGAGATCAACTCGTTAAGTTCATCGTAGCGGTCGGCCACGGCTTGTAACTTATCGAAAATTTCTTCCATTTCCATTACTCATTCTCCTGTTCACTTGGCAAATCTGGGTGAAAATAGTGTTCCCGGCAAACCGGGTAGTAGGACTCGTTGCCGCCGATTTGAACCTGGGCGCCTTGGTAAACCGGGTGCCCATCGCTAATCCGCAGGTTCATGGTTGCCTTGCGGGGGCAAAACCAGCAGATCGTCTTCATCTCTTCAATCTTATCGGCGTAGATCAACAGGGCCTCGGATCCCTCAAACAACTCGTTTTTAAAGTCGTTTTTGAGCCCAAAGGCCATCACCGGGATCTTGAGGTCGTCAACCACGTGGCATAGTTGCAGTACGTGGGCCTTACTCAAGAACTGGGCCTCGTCAATCAAAACACAGTAAATCCGGTGATCGATTTGTTTGATCAGTTCAAAAACGTCGGTGTCCTCCATGATCGGCGTGACCCGCCGTTTCAAACCAATCCGGCTGGCGATCACCCCGGTGCCGGCCCGGTCATCAATTCCGCTCGTCAACAATTCAACCGGCTTGCCCTGCTCCTCATAATTGTGGGCCACCTTTAGAATGTCAATTGACTTACCAGAATTCATTGCGCCGTACTTAAAGAACAACTGCGCCACCTGTCTCACCCATTTCTTCGCATAGTGCCTTAATTATAGCGGATCTTGGGCCCGTTTTAAACTCTTCTCCCCCCAGTTAGCCAATGTTTTCTTGAGTTAACCATGCTTATTGCCGGTCTAATCGTGATGAAAGCGGCTTGCTTAGCTCTTTCCTCATTGAAAAATAATTTTCGCCCGCGCCGCTAGCATGACTTGGTGAGGGAGGTTACTTTCCTTTTGGGCCCGGAACGATTAAAATTAATCGGTAATCAATACACGCAAGCGGAAGGATATGAATTATGTCTTTAAGAAGTTCGCTGGCCGAATTTGCCGGTCGGTCTAGTTACTGGTTCCTCCACACCTTTACCCACGGGGGCTCCTCATTACCAGGCAAGATTGTCACCAAGCTCGATCCCAACATCTTACAAGCCTTCAGTAAGAAATACGACCTGGTGATCCTCACCGGGACCAACGGGAAAACCTTGACCACCGCCCTCTCCGTCCGGGTGCTACGGGAAAAGTACGATTCCGTTTTAACCAACCCCACCGGTTCAAACATGGAACAAGGAATCGTCACCACCTTCATCACGGCGCCCCGGCCCAAGCAAAAGGGCTTGGCGGTCTTAGAAGTTGATGAAGCAAACGTCGTCAAGGTCACTAAGTTCATTACCCCGATCGCCTTTGTCTTTACCAACTTGTTCCGGGACCAAATGGACCGCTACGGCGAAATCTACACGACCTACGATAAGATCTTAGCCGGGGTTAAGTTAGCCCCTAAGGCCACCATCATCGCTAACGGTGACGAGCAGATCTTCAACACTAAGGAGCTGCCAAACCCCGTGATCTATTACGGTTTCAACCACGAATCCCACGCGGATTTCAAGGCGCCGGCTAATACCGATGGACTCTTGTGCCCTAAGTGCCACCACATCTTGCACTACCACTTACGGACCTACGCCAACCTAGGCGACTACTTCTGCCCCCACTGTGGCTTTAAACGTCCGGAACTGACTTACCAGGTCACTAAACTTGGTGAATTAACCCCGACCTCCTCTTCTTTTGAAATCGATGGGATCCCCTATCAGATTGAAATCGGCGGGCTGTACAACATTTATAACGCCTTAGCGGCCTATTCCTTAGGTCGTTTCCTAGGGGTTAGCCCGGCCCAAATCCAACACGCCTTCAGCGCCGACGAACGGGTTTTTGGCCGTCAAGAAGTAATCAACGTCGACGGCAAGGAAGTTACCTTAATTTTGGTCAAGAATCCGGTGGGCTTAAACCAGGTCCTGGACATGATTTTGACCGATCCGGAGCCCTTCTCGTTTGGCTTCTTGTTAAACGCCAACTACGCCGACGGGATCGACACCTCCTGGATCTGGGACGGCGACTTTGAACGCCTCCACGACCACGATATCCCCTACTTCATGACCGGTGGGGAGCGCTACAAAGACATTACCACCCGGATGGAAATGGCTGGAATTGACAAGATCGATCACTTACCGGACCTCAACCAAGTAATTGAAAAGATCCCGCAAATGCCTACTAAGCACGTATACCTCTTAGCTACCTACACGGCGGTCTTGCAACTACGCAAACTACTAGCCGACAAGAAATACATTCAAGGAGGGATGGATTAATGGCTAAGTACCACTTACACCTCGCCCACTTGTACGGCGACCTATTAAACACCTATGGCGACATTGGTAACATCATCGCCCTTAAGTACTACGCTAAGCAAATGGATACCGATATCCAAGTCGACGTGGTCTCAATTGAAGACGACTTTGATCCAGATCAGTTTGATATTGCTTTTTTCGGTGGGGGTCAGGACTACGAACAAATGGTGGTCTCAAAAGACATCCAAACCAAAAAGGACGGGATCAAAAAGTTTATTGAGGACGGCAAACCAATGCTCGCCATCTGCGGGGGCTACCAATTACTGGGTAAGTACTACGTGGGGGCCGACGGGGAAAAGATCCCCGGCATCGGGGTTTTGGACCACTACACCTTAACCCAAAGTGAGCACCGGTCCGCCCAGCAAAACCAGTCCCGCTTCATTGGCGACGTCGAGATTCAAAATGAAGACACCGGTGCTAAGTTCCACGGCTTTGAAAACCACAACGGCCGGACCTTCCTGGGTGAAAATGAGCGCCCCTTGGGGCACGTCTTAGCGGGCCACGGGAATAACGGCGAGGACGGCACGGAAGGGGCCATTTACTTACACACCTACTGCTCCTATTTCCACGGGCCAATCCTCACCCGCAACGGTGAGCTAGCTAAGCAAATGTTACTTGAAGCCCTTTCGATTAAGTATCCCGACGCCGATCTGACACCCCAAGAGGGGCTAATCGTCCAACCAACCTTTTAGGGGGTGGCGCAATGTTAAATTCACTCTCCACCCTCATGGTGATCGCCTTTATCGTCGAGTCATTCTTTGAAGTCCGCCTCCAACTGTACTTACGTGGACTACTGGCCAACGATGAGGCCCCCGCCGAATTAGAGGGCCGAATTCGCCGGATTGTCCGGATCGACAACCGCTGGAGTTGGGGATCGTGGTTGTTAATCATCTTCATGTTCGTTGCCCCAGGTAACTGGTCCTTTCTGGCAGTTTGCATCATCACCCTGTTAGAAACGATCGTGGTGATGGAAATGGACCACCTCAAAACCAAAATCAAAAATAGTTAAAAGTGAGTGCGATCCAACCTATCAAGCAGGCCGTGGGCTAAGGATAGAACGGGGGTTGATGCGGTACGCATCGTTCTCCGGTCAGACTTAGCCACTAGGCCTGCGGTTGGGGAGCACGTTATTGGAAGTGCGACCAACCTCTGATTCGGGTCGTATAGCTAAGCTAGGGGGAAGGTTGGTGCGGCACGCACCGTTCTTCACCCGTACTTAGCTACTAGGCCCGTGGTTGGGAGCACGTTATCTGTCTAACATTTGCGAATACAACAAAAGGCCAGGAGAAACATGATGTTCTCCTGGCCTTTATTATTACAAAATTGGGGCGAGCAAGCGGCAGAAGTCCTGTTTGAACTTCCGCCAAGCTGATTGCTGGTCGAAGTACTCCTCGTTCAGTTGGGTGCAGTCTTTTAGATCGTTTTCAAAGGCCGCTTTCAATTCACCAGCCAACTGCTCGTTGTAAGTAAAGGCGTTAACCTCAAAGTTAAGCCGGAAGGAACGGTAATCCAGGTTAGCCGACCCGACCGACGCCAGGTGACCACCGGAAACCATGGTCTTGGCGTGCAAAAAGCCCTTATCGTACTTGTAAACCTTCACCCCGTTGGAAACCAGGTAGTGGGCAAAGTACTCCGTCGCCCGGTAGACAAAGGGGTGATCCGGCATCGGCGGGATCATGATCCGAACGTCGATCCCGGATTTAGCCGCCACCACTAATGACTCTAAAATTGCGTCATCGGGAATTAGGTACGGGGTTTGAATGTAGACGTAGTGACGGGCCGAGGAAATGATCCCTTGGTAACCGCGACGAATCGCCCGGTTATCGTTATCGGGGCCGGACGAAACAATCTGCATCGGAACCATTGACCGATCCGGATTCTTTAGCCGGGTGGTTCGAACGTTAACGTAATCACCCGCCAGGTCCATCCGCTCCTTTTTGGTCCGCCGGCAAGTCGTGTTCCAATCCATGATGAAGCGGGCTTGCATCATCAATACGGCCGTCCCCTCGACCCGGAGGTGGCTATCCCGCCAGTAACCAAACTTTGGCGACTCGCCCAGGTACTGATCACCAATGTTAAAGCCCCCAATGTAGCCCAGGTCACCGTCAATGATGACCAACTTACGGTGCAAGTGGTAATTCAAGCGGGGGGTGTTGAAACGAGCCTTAGCGCTAGAAATGAAGGCCTGAGCTTGGCCACCAAGTTCTTCAAGGTGACTAAAGAAGCGGTAAGTGGTCCCGCGCGACCCCGACAAGTCATAAAGAACCCGGACTTCCACCCCACGCTCGGCTGCCCGTTCAAGGGCCGCCAAGACCCGATGACCTAATTGATCGGCCGCAAAGGTGTAGTATTCAACGTGGATGTGCCGCTTGGCCTGATCAATGTCTTTGATGAGCTGATCGAACTTAGCGTGCCCGTCCGTAAATAAATGTACCTGGTTGCCAAAGGTTAGCAGGGCGTTGTCGGTGTTTAACAAGAGGTTGGCCATCATCTGATCCCTACGCGATTGCTCTTCTTTAGGCAGGAGCTTTTGGGCCTCCAGTAGGCGCTGTTGTTGTTGCTTGTACTGTTCTAGAATGCGCCGTTGTTCGTCTTGGATGGTGAAGATCTGGTCGTGCGACAGTTTGCGGCCCACGAAGAGGTAGGCGACAAAGCCCACCACCGGTAAAAAGGATAAGACCAACAGCCAGGCCCAGGTTGAAGCGATGTCCCGGCGCTCCCGAAAGACCGTCCAAAAGGCCAGGGCTAGGTTAATTAACCAGATAGTTTCAATTACATAGCGAATGGTATCCCAAGTTATCATTAATTTTCTCCCATTTCACGAAGGTATGTAGCAATGATTTGATCGCGGCGGTCTAAGTAGCGGTTGTTTTGCCCCCGCGGGTGCACCCGGTTAGTCAGCATAATTAGCCCCCGGTCGTGATCACGGTCTAAGACTAAGAGGGTTCCGGTGTAGCCAGTGTGGCTAATCAAAAAACGGTGGGTGGCTGGGTTTGGGACCAGCTTCCAGCCCAAGCCACGGAGGTGGGGGCTGACCATTCTGGTTTGATCGCTAAAGAGCTGCGCCATGGTTTGTTCGGTCAACAGGCCGGCCAGGTTAGTCCCCACCAGGGCCCGGCTAAAGGTAATCAAGTCAGTGAGGGGGGCAAAAAAGCCGGCCGACCCGCAGTGGCTCCCTAACACCGCTCCCTTGGGGTCGTGCACTTGACCGCGCAAGAGCCCCCGCCGCTGGTCAATGCTCGTCGGCACCGTTTGGGTGGCTACCGGCTGGTCGGTGATTTGCGTCATCTGTAAGGGGGCAAAGACCAACTCCCTCGCCAACACGTGGATTGGTTGCCCCAAGATGCGCTCGGCAATCCAGCCTAAGTAGATGAAGTTAACGTCGGCGTAGCGAATCAAGCGGTCCCGGTTAACCCCACTAGTCTGGTTCGTTAACAGGGCGGTTGTTAACTGCTTAGCATCAAGGTCATCACGATTTTTAATGTAGCCACCAATTGCCGACGAATGGGTCAGCAAATGGTAGATTTTAACCTGGTCGTTTGAAAACTCCGGTAAGTACCTACTAACCGGGTCATCCAGAGACAGGCGCCCGCTTTGTAAGAGGATGGCGATCACCGGTACCGTTGCCACCACCTTGGTTAGGGAAGCCAAGTCATAAAGCATCCCAGGGCGTAACCGTTCCGGAGTCGGTTCAATTTGCGCTAGCCCCCGAACGGCTTCGACCTGCCAGTCGCGTTCAAAGAGGCAATAAGACATGCCGGGGACCACCCCGTCGTCGACCATTGCCCGTAACTGCGCTTGCGTTGTTTGATAGGTTTGCAATCAACTTCCCCCTTACTTTTCACCCATTATACCAAAGACACCCCCGTACAAAAGCCCATTTTGGCTTCCAAACGGGGGTGTTTTAAATCGAACCTTAAATCTGATTGCCGGCAAACTGACTGTTGTACAGGTCGGCGTAAAAACCGCCCTTTGCCATTAAGCTATCGTGGTCCCCGGTTTCAATAATTTGACCGTGGTTCATCACGATGATTTGCTCGGCGCTGCGGATCGTTGACAAGCGGTGGGCCACCACAAAGCTGGTCCGCCCCTTTTGGATGTCATTCATGGCGTCTTGAATCGCCTCTTCGGTCCGGGTGTCGACTGACGAGGTCGCCTCATCCAAGATTAAGACCTCCGGGTCGGCCAAGAAGGCCCGGGCAATCGTCAGCAGTTGGCGTTGCCCTTGAGAAATATTGGAGGCCGATTCGTCCAATACGGTTTGGTAACCATTGGGTAATTGACGGATGAAGGTATCGGCGTGGGCCTGTTTGGCAACCGCGTAGACCTCTTCTTCAGTGGCATCTTCACGACCGTACTTGATGTTGTCGTAAATCGTCCCCGTAAACAGCCAGGTATCTTGTAGCACTATGGCAATCTTCTTGCGCAATTCCGGCCGCGTAAAGGAACGGGTATCGCGCCCATCCAAATAGATGTGGCCTCCCTTGACGTCGTAAAAGCGCTCCAAGAGGTTAATAATCGTCGTCTTTCCGGCCCCGGTTGGCCCCACAATCGCCACCATGTGATTCTGCTCGGCCTTGAGATTGAAGTCTTGAATTAACGGCTGGTCATCGTAGCTAAAGTTAACGTCTTTAAACTCAACTTTGGGCTGTGGCCCCGGCAAGACGGTTTGATCAGCCAAGTCAGTGTCCATTTCGTCTTGGTCTAGCACCTCAAAAATCCGTTCCGCTGAGGCGATCGTCTGCTGAATGGTCGAGGCCAGGCTAGCAATCTGGGTGATTGGCTGCGAGAACTGATTGGTGTATTGCAAGAAGGCCTGGACGTTCCCCAGGGTAATCTGGCCGTTCACCACTTGCAACGCCCCGACCACCGCAACCATCAAGTAACCCAGGTTCCGGACAAAGGCCATCGCTGGGTACATCAAAATGGAGAAGAACTGGGCCTTCCAAGCGGCTTGGTAGTAGGCGGTGTTTTTTTCTTCAAACTGCGCTTCTTGGTCCGCTTCCCGGTTAAAGGTCCGGACGATTGTGTGGCCAGCGTAAGTTTCTTCCACCTGCGCGTTAATCTTACCTAATACCGCCTGCTGCCGGACAAAGAGGCGCTGAGCCGTTGGTGCCACAAAGCCAATAATCACTAATGATAATGGAACGGTAATTAGGGCGACTAAGGTTAACTTCCACGAGATCGAAATCATGAGGGCCAATACCCCCACGAAGGTCAGGGCGGAAGTAATGATTTGAATCATCCCGTTTTGGAGGGTACCGGAGATGTTATCCATATCGTTAACCATCCGGCTCATGATGTCCCCGTTGGGATGGGTGTCGTAAAAAGAGACTGGTAACCGGGACATCTTAGACTTAAAATCCTGCCGTAGTTGGTAAACCACCCGTTGCGAAATCCGGGTCATCATCACTTGTTGGACGAAGGAAAATAAGCCCGACAATGCGTACATCACTAAAACAGCGATCACAATTTGGCCAATCTTAGTGAAGTCAATCGGGTACTTGCTTAGGTGCATCCCCAGCTTCATTTCAGACGCCCCCTTCAAGACGCCATTATAGATAACCGTTGTGGCCTCCCCTAACACCTTGGGGGCCATCACTTGAAAGACCACCGACGCAATCGCAACCAGGATCGAAATAATCACGCCCCACTTCCAAGGCTTCAAATAAGTGAGCAAACGGCCCGTCGTCTTCCAAAAGTGTTGTACCTTGGCGCCGTCTTTTTGGTGTCTATTTCCGTTGTGCACGTTCTTCATCCCCCTCTTGAATCTGCGAGTGCAGAATTTCTTGGTAGGTCTTATTAGTGGCCTTGAGTTCTTCGTGACTCCCTTGGCCGACCACCTTACCGTCATCAACCACTAAAATAAGGTCGGCGTCGGCCACCGTTGAAATTCGTTGGGCCACAATTACTGATACGGCGCGCTGAATTTGCGGGTCTCTGCGCAAGGCTTGGCGTAACTTGGCGTCGGTCTTGAAGTCTAGTGCGGAAAAGGAGTCGTCAAAGATGTATACGGAAGCCGTTTTAATAATTGTCCGGGCAATTGCCAGCCGTTGGCGTTGTCCCCCGGAGAAGTTACTCCCGTCCTGTTCGACGATGGTATCTAAGCCCCCCTCTTCTCTAACGAAGTCGGCAGCTTGGGCAATCTCTAGTGCCCGCCACATATCGTCTTCGGTCGCTGTTTCATAACCAAACTGCAGGTTGGAACGAACGGTCCCGGTAAAGAGGACCGCCTTTTGCTGGGTGATCGAGATTTCTTGGTGTAAATCATGTTGACTCAAGCGGTCGATCGGTTGACCGTTGACCTCAATCTGTCCGCTTTCAACGTTGAAAAGGTGAGGAATTAAGTTAACCAACGAGGACTTACCCGAACCGGTCCCCCCGATAATGGCTAGGGTTTGTCCGGCTTGAACCTTAAAGTTCAGGTCGGTCAAGGCCAGTTCCTCGGCTCCTTCATAACGGAAGTTAACGTGATCAAAAGTTAGGCTGGCTGGTGCGTCCTTAACCACACTCAGTTGTTCATCCGGTGTGGGGTCACTAACGCTAGGGCGCCGATCTAAAACTTCATTTAAACGGGCAGCTGAAGCTGAGGCCCGTGGAATAAAGACAAACAGCATGGACAGCATCATAAAGGACATCAGGATCTGGGTCGAGTAGGTCATAAAGGCGATCAGGTTCCCTACTTGCATGCTCATGTTAGCAATCAACTTGGCTCCCACCCAGATAATCCCAATGTTAGTTAGGGAAAGGATTAGAGTCATGATTGGGAAGAGTAACGAAACCAGGGTGAAGGCCTTAATCCCGGTGTTGGTGTAATCGGCGTTGGCCCCTTCGAAACGGTCTTGTTCCCGCTGGTCCTGGTTAAAGGCCCGAATTACTCGCACCCCGGTCAAGCCTTCCCGAAAGACCAGGTTAATCCGGTCGGTCTTCTTTTGAATACTCTTAAAGAGCGGAACGGCAAAGTACATCACCCCAATTACCACGATGGCAAGGACCGGCAAGGAGATGGCAAAAACTCCCGTTAAGCGCGGCTCGCGGTGGTAAGCCAGGATGATGGCTGCCACCAACATGATCGGTGATTGAAGCATCATCCGTAAAAACTGAACCATCACGTTTTGAACCTGGACGATGTCGTTAGTCGACCTAGTGATTAAAGACGAATCACCAAAGTCAGACATCTCCTTGCTCGAAAAGGTTAACACCTTGTGATAAATTTGCCGGCGTAACTTTTGCCCCACCTTCATTCCCTGGGTGGAGGCGAAGTAAACGTTACAAGCCGAGGCTAGCAACCCGAGGGCGGCCACCAAGAGCATTATGCCACCTTGTTGCCAAATGTAGGCCATATCATGGTTAATCACCCCCTTATCAATTAAGTCCGAGGTGATGGTCGGCAGGTACAGATCGGCCGCCACCTGAACCAATAAGAAGATGACCGCCAAGAGGGCCGGCAATTTCTCTAGGTTGCGCCGTGCGATTCTAATCATCGAAAAACTCCTTTCGTGCGTTGGTCTCACCATAGTGGTCAATTAATGCTTGGCGAAGCTTGATTGCAATTTGATAAGTTTGTTCACGTTCCGATGGCGTAAGCGGACTTAGTAACTGTTGACCAAACCGCTCCCGGTCCGCCTGAACCTTAGCCCATTGCTCTCGCCCCGCTTGCGTAATCGCCACCCGGATAATCCGCTTGTCGTGGGGATCACGCTTTCTGGTGACCAAACCCTGGCGCTCCAATTTTTCAATTGCTACCGTTAACGAACCGGGTTTGATGCTTGCTTCATCCGCTAATTGGCGTTGTGACAAGTCCGCTTGTTTATTAAGCGACTCAAGGATCCGTGCCGACCCATGAAAGCCCGCCGCCTTCTTATGTTTAATCACCACGTCACGAATTTGCATAAATAAGTCGTGATAGCTTTGAAAGATCTCCTCATCACTTACCACTAGTCCCCCTCCTCAAAATCGTTAGACTTATAATCATTAGACTTCTAATGATTGTTAGTTTTACTCAGATTCTCCCTTGCGTCAACTAATTTAACCCAAAAAAAGACCTGGAGAACACCAACGTTCTCCAAGTCTCTTGCGTTACTAAACTAACTTAATTACTCATATTGCCCCGTTACGATATTCATCTTTTGTACTTGGTTAGTGGTTGGGTTGTATTGGTACATCCCTACCAAGCTGGCAACTTGCGGGTCACCACCGTTGTTACGGATCTCAACTTGATAGCTACCGTCCGCCTTGGGGGTTACTAAGTAAATATCACCATTCGCTTGGCTAACCCCGCTAGCGGCGAAGAACTTTTGTAAAACTGACGTGTCCGTTGCCGGGCTAGTTACCACGCTACTAGAACTAGCTTGGCTACTAGAAGCGGACGCAACGCTTGCAGCTGCCGGTGTCGTTGGCGTTGCCTGTTTAGTGGCTGTCGCACTAGCTACCTGACGACTAGTTGAAGAAGCCGGTGTGCTTGAGGTGCTAGCCGCTTGGCTAACGTTAGTGGTGCTACTTGCGGTACTCGATACCTTGGAACTAGTTGCTTGGCTAACCGCTGAACTATTTTGACTACTCGACATACTTGCCTTTTCACCAGTGGCCTTCTTGCTTCCACTATCCTTAACCACCTTGGCACTCGATGCCTTGGAACTTGATGATGAGGGCGCACTCGTGTTGGCGTTGGCGCACCCCGCTAATCCTAAAACAGCCATCAACATCACTGTGCTAGTAAGAACCTTGCTCTTAATCATCATAGTCATTACCCCCCATCACGGTTTATTAAATTTCCTATTTGTTTACAAATTCATTGTAACACTTTTGCAATAAATTTGTAACTGAATCGCAAGAAATGTTACTTATTTGTCGAAAGTGATGGTGGGCGCCCGTTTTCAGGGCATAAAAAAACACGTCCCGCAGGACGTGTAAAGATTGGGCATGCTGGGTTCGAACCAGCGCATTGTGGATTCAGAGTCCAGTGCCTTACCAGCTTGGCGAATGCCCAATAAAAGTTTTGCTTGGTTAAGCAACGGTATTAAGTATATCAAATTTTGTTGTCTCGTCAAGGTTTTTCGTCAAAATGATTGTTTTCCACCCCTAAAAATGGGTTACAATAAGCTGCAGAGAAAGAGAGGATTATTGATGGCTAGTAATTCGGATTCACTTTACAACGTTTTAACCAAGCTCCAGCACCACCCGGAGCTGGTCATGACTTCTACTGCTCAGTACCAAAATACGGTCTCCTTGTTGTTTAAGGACTCCGTTTCCGTTGCCGACGCCGCTTACTACTTTCCGGAAGGCCACCTAATGGTCAACCGGCTTTCCCCTGACTTTGTCGCTAAAAACGGCGCCCTACTTGATGACTACTACCAACTGACCGCTCAGGGTAAACCTGGTTACCACGACGTCTGGGTAACCACCAGTCACCTCCCCAAAAGAGGGGCCTACCTACTGGAACTATCTTATGAGTAACGGGGGAAAGATGCCCCTTTACAAACGACCATAAATCTTGTAAACTAATGCTTGGGTCTTATTAATTAACTCCCCAAACATTGATTGCCCGCTGGTCAAATCGGTTAAGACGTCGCCCTCTCAAGGCGGAGTTACGGGTTCGATCCCCGTGCGGGTGACTTATAAAGCAAAATAGGATGAACGCCGTTACGACGGTCGTTCATCCTATTTTTGTTTTCAGATCATCAAGAATCACTACGGAGGAAGTAATCATGGTCAAAACCAACGTTTTATACCAACACGGTACCCTCGCCCTACTGGTACCCGGACTTTTAAAGGGAACCCTCACTAGCGGTGGGCTATTGGAACACGGTGATACCGGTATTGGCACCGGGGAGGGACTCGATGGTGAGTTAATCATCCTAAACGGCGTGGTCTACCAGGTCCGCGGCAACGGTGAGGTCCGGGTAATGCCAAAGCAAGACACGATTCCGTTTGGTAATATCCACTGGGCCGACTACCAGTCACTGGGAAACGTTGCCGACCTAGAACTCGACCAACTAGGGAAGCACATTTTAAAGGGCCACAGCGCCAACACCTTTTTCTCCGTTGAAGTTAAGGGGACCTTTAAAAACGTAACCACCCGGGCGGTCATCAAGTCTAACCCGCCGTATAAAACCCTCGCCCAAACTGCGGATGATCAACGGGTCTTTCAAGCTGACATCATTGAAGGGACCTTGTTAGGCTACTTCATGCCGACCCTGTACGCCGGAGCGGCCGTGGGTGGATTCCATTGGCACTTCTTATCAGACGACCACACCTTTGGCGGCCACGTGCTCGCCGTCGGGGGTGCCACGGGTGCCCTAGGTTTCCAACAATTTGATTCACTGGACCTGCACCTACCGACGAATGATGCTGATTTCATGAACCACGACTTTAGCCAAGACGACATCCTAAGCGTGATTGAAAAGGCCGAACAGTTTTAATTAACAGAGGGGCTAAGAGAAAAACCAGTTTTCTCTTAGCCCCTTACTGTATTCAATAATGCTAGACAGGCAACGTGGCCAATAACCACGCCCCTACTGTCCTATTTAGCACCCTTATAAAGTTCGACTACCGTATTGATCATCGACAAGAAGTTATCGGCGTCGAGGCTTGCCCGGCCAATTAAGACCCCATCAATGTCCGGTTTGTTCATGATTTGCTTAATGTTTTCGGGATTAACGCTCCCACCGTAGAGGATTCGGATCTTATCGGCCACCTCGTAAGAATACGAGTCGGCGATCGTTTGCCGAATCAAGCGGCACCCTTCTTCGGCCAGGTTCGGGTTGGCGTGTTGACCAACCCCGACCGCCCAGCTCGGTTCGTAAGAAATGATAATGTTTTTTACCTGGTCGAAGGAAACGCCCCGCAAGACGTTGATTAACTGTTCAAAGACGTAGTGGACGCTACCACTAAACTCTTTTTGAATCATCGTCTCATCGGTACAAATAATCGGGGTCATCCCGGCCTGCAAGGTGGCGATTACCTTTCGGTTAACCAAATCGTCCGTTTCATTAAAAAGCTTGCGCCGTTCAATGTGGCCTAACAAGGCATAATTAATTCCGGCGTCGGCCAGGGCCTTAGGACTTACCTTACCGGTGTAGGCCCCCTCGTATTCGGCATAGGCGTTTTGCGAAATAATTTCCAGCGGTTGGCCCTTGACCTCTTGTAACATTGGGTACAGGGCTAAGAAATTGGCGGCGACCCCGCATTCGACTAAGTCGGCATCGGGAAGCCGGCCTTGCAAGCTCCGGATAAAGTCTAACGCTTCATCAACGCTCTTGTGCATTTTCCAATTCGCGACCACAAATGGTTTGCGCATGGTTAATCCCTCGCTTTCGTTGCTAGTGGAAACTCTTTGATTATTTTACTCGTCTTAAACTAGCGGTGGCAAGTACAACTAATTCCCTTCCCGCCATTTTTGGTTATAATGGAAGAAATCACCGAGGAGGAATCCGTTTATGGACATTTCAACCAACTTAATTCCCTTAGCCGATGGTAACCAAATGCCCGCCCACGGTTTTGGGGTATACAAAATTACCGATGATCAAGAACTGATCAAGGCCGTTACCCACGCCTACCAGGTCGGTTACCGGCTCTTTGATACCGCCCAGATGTATGAAAACGAAGCCGCTTTGGGCAAGGCCCTCAAGGAACTTAACCAACCACGCGACAACTACTTCATCACCACTAAGGTCGCGGAGAAAAACCAGGGCTACGATCAGGCAATCGCCTCGGTCAAGGAATCCTTAGCCCGCCTTCAATTAGATTACGTTGACTTATTGCTGGTTCACTGGCCGGTTAACGAACACTTCTTTGCCACTTGGCGGGCCTTTGAAGACCTGAAAAAGGCCGGGCTTACCAAGTCAATTGGGGTGTCAAACTATAGCATGATCCATCTCCAGTACTTGGCCACCCAGGCACGGGAAATGCCTGTCGTTGACCAACTGGAACGCCACCCCTGGCTACAAGAAACGCCGATGATTAAGTACAACCAGGAACACCAAATCGTTACCCAGGCCTGGGCACCACTAGGTCGGGGGCAATTAATGGAGGAACCGGTTCTTAAGCAAATTGCCGACCACCACGACCGCTCCGTGGCCCAAGTAATCTTGCGTTGGCACCTGCAATCCGGAATTTCCTTTATCCCTAAGTCGGTTCACGAAGCCCGAATTAGCCAAAACGCCGCCATTTATGACTTCTCCTTAACCGACGAAGAAATGGCGCTGATCGCAAGCCTGGATAAAAATCACCGGCTCAGTCAGGAACCCGAACTAGTTTACGAATTTAACCAACAGTATCCCCACTAACGACGGGGCGTTGCTTTTTTACCCATCGGGAGGTGAGTGCCATTCGTTTCCTTCGCTTTTTGATCACGCCCCTGGTCTATTTCGCCCTGTTTGCGGCCGGGATCTGGGCCTACCAAAATAACGCTACCTTTCATGAACGGACCGACACCGTTGTCTTAAACCTGGAGAACTACGTCCGGGAACTAACGGGTCAAGAAACGTCGACCACCACCCAAAAGGAACACCAGAGTCACACGAGCACCATTAACGAGGGCGGCGGCGGGCGCTGGGTCAAGACCAGTGCCACCTTGTACATCGCCATTCAAAACCCCACCCTCAAGAGCGCCATGGAAGACGCCGTCAGTCAGTGGAACGGTACCGGAGCTTTTACCTTTAACATCACCACCGATAAGAAAAAGGCCGATGTGATCGTCTCGACGATGGATAATAGCTCCAACCAAGCCGCGGGGCTAACCCAAATGAGCCTCGACGAAGCCACCGGCTACTTTGTCTCCGGTAAGCTTTACCTAAACCGGGCCTACTTACTTAATCCAACCTACGGCTATTCCTACCAGCGAATCGTCAACACGGCGGAACACGAGCTCGGTCACGTAATTGGCTTGGACCACAGCAACGAGGTCTCGGTCATGCAACCAGCCGGGTCGAACTATTCGATCCAGCCAGCCGACGTCCAAAACGTCCAAAAGCTGTACAGCCAAAGCGCTAGTGCAAGTTCCACCAGCTCTACTAACTAAGTTTCTCGGAGGACCCCATGCAAATTACCCAGGCAAGCTTAACCGATCTCGAGCAAATTGTGGCCATTGAACGGGCCGGCTTTACCCCCGAAGAGGCGGGAAGTCGCCAGGCCTTCATTGACCGCATTAATCACTTTCCCGAAACCTTTTTGGTCGCCAAAGTGGGGGACACGGTCCTCGGTTTTATCTGTGGACCGGCCCTAGTTGGCGACGTCATTGAGGACTGGATGTACGAACCTGGCGTCAAGTCAGCTTCCCACCCCTCCTCAGTGATGGTGCTATCGCTAGCCGTTGCCCCGGCCAACCGAAGCCAAGGCATTGGTAGCCAGCTACTGACCGCCCTTAGTAAGGTAGCCACCAACCTGGGATGTCGCCAGTTGACGTTAACCTGTCTGGTCGACCGGATTCCCTTTTACGAGCGCAATGGCTACCAAAACCACGGGGTGGCAACCTCTACCCATGCTAACGAGGTTTGGTACAACATGATTAAGCCGCTTTAAGGCCAAGTTAGTAAGTAATCTTAATCGAAAAAAGCCGGCCAATTCGCCAAATTGCGAATTAGCCGGCTTTCATTTAGTTAAGGGGCTTGACTCATTGCAGTCCGTAGCAACCTCCGTCCTCGCTCAGTTATTAGGTTTACCAGGAGGTCACCTCACCCGCTTACCTGTGTAACTCGATTGCCACCCATAGCCACAAGCCTAGAATAACCAGGCAGTAGACTAGGGCGGCGAGGGTCATGTAACTGACAAAGGGCCACGAGCCGCTGATGCTTAAAATTGCTAGCACCACCGTAGTCACCATTCCCACCGCTAGTTGTTGCTGCAACTGGCGGTAAAGTTTCCTTAACCGGGCCTTCATTGTCAATTAGTCGTTAATTTCTTTCTTGAGTTGTTCACCGATTTCTTCAAAGCCCGGCTTGCCCAGCAGGCCAAACATGTTGGTCTTGTAAGCTTCGACCCCTGGTTGGTTGAACGGGTTGATCCCGTTTAGGTAACCGGAAATCGCGATCGCCACTTCAAAGAAGTAAATCAGGTAACCGAGGGTAAACTCGTCTTCTTTGGCAATGTTGACGGTCATCACCGGCACGCCCCCGGTGGTGTGAGCAGCGACCACGGCCCGGTAAGCTTGGGTGTTGACCCAATCAATTTCCTTGCCTTCCAGGTACTTGAGGCCGTCGAGGTCGCTCTTGGCACTCGGCACCTTGACGTTGTGGTTTGGTTCGGCCAGCTTCACGACCGTTTCCATCAGGTTACGGCGTCCCTCTTGGATGTATTGACCCAGGGAGTGGAGGTCGGTGGTGAAGTTAGCGCTGGACGGGTAAATCCCCTTTTGGTCCTTGCCTTCGGATTCACCGGCCAGTTGCTTCCACCATTCGGCCAGCATCGTCATGTTTGGTTCGTAGTTTTCCAGCAGTTCGGTCGTGTATCCCTTGCGGTACAAAATGTTGCGGTAAGCGGCGTACTGGTAAGCCTCATTTTGGGTCAGATCCGGGTTGACGTAGGTGGCTTCGGCCTTGGCGGCCCCGGCCATTAGTTGGTCGATGTCGGCGCCGGAAACGGCAATCGGCAAGAGCCCCACAGCAGTCAGGACTGAGAACCGGCCGCCGACCCCGTCCGGAATCACGAAGGTTTCCCAACCCTCGGCGTCGGCTTCGGTCTTTAAGGCGCCGCGCTGACGGTCGGTGGTGGCGTAGATCCGGGCGTTGGCCCCGTCGACCCCGTACTTGTCTTCTAGCAGTTGGCGGAAGACCCGGAAGGCAATTGACGGTTCGGTCGTCGTCCCGGACTTGGAGATCACGTTAACCGAGAAGTCGCGGTCGCCGATCACGTCGATCAGGTCGGCGATGTAAGAAGAGGAAAGGCTGTTGCCGGCAAAGAGGACCAGCGGTTGCTTGCGGTCCGCCGCGGTTTGGGCCTGGTAAAAGGAGTGGTGCAAGAAATCCACCGCCATCCGGGCGCCCAAATAAGAGCCCCCGATCCCGATTACGACTAAGACCTCGGAATCGGCTTGGATCTTCTTGGCGGCCGCCTTGATCCGGGCGAACTCGTCCTTGTCGTAGTCGGTTGGCAGGTGCAGCCAGTCGCGGAAGTCGGCGCCGGCCCCAGTGCCGTTGCGCAACTCGCTGTCGGCGGCGGTCACCATCGCCTGCATTTCACCGAGTTCGTTTGGGTGAACAAACTTCTTTAACGCACTTGAATCAAACGATAACGTTTCCATGTCTTCAATTACCTCTTTCTTACTTGTCATACTTTTCACTAATAAGAATAATAACCGTTTGTGGAGCCGTTTTCAATCTCTGGCACCAAAAAAGTGGACCGGTCTTTTGGTTAAGACCAATCCACTTTTTGATTTTCTTAGCTTTTAACTGTCGCCTGTTCAGCCGCCTGGACCAATTCTTCCAAGGTTTGGCTACCGAAGATCACCGGCCCACCATCAATCATCGTGGCGGGAACGGACATGATCTGCCGTTCCTCACGAAGCTGCGGGAAGTGTTGCAGGTCGATCATGGTTGCCGTTACTCGTGGGTTTAACGAGGCCATCCGCTGGCAAGCGGCCACCACGTCCGGGCAGAAGTGACAGGTTAAGGAAACCCCGATCTCAATTTCGGTTGCCGGCAGGGCCTTGATCCGTTCCACCAATTCTGGCGCAATCTCTTGCCCCGGCCCCGCCACGTTGTAAATCCCCAAAATCAAGGAATTAATTTCGTGACCGGTCGGAACCCCAGCAAAGTGTAACCCGGTGTCTAGACCATCAACAAGCAAGCGAAGCTGTGGTGCCAAGTCAAGGTCGGCCGGAACCGGTGCGGTTGCAACTTGGAGGTGGGAATCCAACTTCGCTAACTCATCAACAAAGGAGGTTAACTCCTGGCTTAATGGGCTATCGTCCCCCAGCACCTGGAGGGTCACGTCCTTAGTTAAGCGCCCAAAGATTGCCTTTAGTTGCTCAACGAGGTCAGGGGTGAACCAATCACCAGTGTGTTGGGGCGCTGGCTGGTCCGCCACCTGGCTAGTTTGGCCCACGGTCTTGGCCGCTGGCTTAGCTGGGGTAACGTGAACAGGGATGCCCAAGCGCTTCTTTTCCGCCGTTACGTAAGCCTCCGCGTTCGTAGCCGCCAACGCACCATCGGAAGCTGCCGTAATGATCTGGCGTAATTCCTTAGCCAAAACATCCCCCGCGGCGTAAACCCCGGCAATGTTGGTGGCGCACCGTTCATCGGCCAGGATGTAACCATGGCTGTCGAGGTCTAGTTGCCCCTTAAAGAGGTCCGTTTCTGGTTCCGTTCCAACATAGACGAAAACGCCAAAGGTCTTATCGCCCTCTTCAACTTGGTAGGTTTGTTCTTGGCCAGTCTGATTGTTAACCAAGGTCATCGCCGTTAAGTAGGTGTCTCCTGAAACCTCTTTGATCTCGGTGTTATACTCAACGGAGACCTTCGGGTTATCGAGTGCCCGTGAAGCCGTCAGTGGTGGACAAGAGAAGTGATCACCACGGACGAGAACCGTTACGTGCTTAGCGTAGCGGGTCAGGTAGTCGGCTTCTTCGGCAGCGGCATACCCACCACCAACAACGAAGACCTGCAGGCCGGAGAAGAGCTCCCCGTCACAAGTGGAGCAGTAAGCTACCCCACGGCCCCGAAATTCATCTTCGCCCTTAAAGCCAACCTTGCGTGGGTGAGCCCCAGTAGCGACAACAACGCTACGGGCTTGGTATTGGTGCCCACTCTTGGTGGTGATTACCTTGATCTCGCCATCCAGTTGAACCTCCTGCACCCCATCACGTTTAATGGTTACGCCAAAGTCAGCGGCTTGCTTTTGCATCTGGTTGGCTAACTTAGTGCCATCAATGGCCGGCGCGGCTGGGTAGTTATAAACAATTGACGTGGTCGTGACCTGACCACCAACCGTGTCCGCTTCTAAAATTAGGGTATCTAACGTTGCACGTCCGGCATAAATTCCGGCGGAAAGCCCGGCCGGTCCGGCGCCGATGATAATTAAATCGTAAATGTGCTCTTGGTCCATCGGGATCACCGCCCTTTACAGTTTGCCGACTAGGTCAAGGCTTGGCTTAATGGTATCGTCGCCTGGCTTCCAGTTAGCTGGGCAAACGCGGTCACCGTGTTCGCGAACGAATTGGGCCGCTTGAAGCGTCCGTAAAATTTCCTCTGCCGAACGACCAATCCCCATGTTGTTAATGGTGTAAGATTGGATCTTCCCATCAGGATCCACGATGAAGACACCCCGGTAAGCTTGGCCTGCTTCTTCGTCCAAGACATCAAACATGCGTGCTAACTTACCGGCTGGGTCAGCCAACATTGGGTACTTTACCTTACCGATTTCCTCGGAAGCTTCTGCCCAGGCCTTGTGAACGAATTCCGTGTCCTCGGAAACCGAGTAAATTTCGGCGTCTGCTTGCTTAAATTCTTCGTACTTATCTTGTAATGCTTCTAGTTCCGTTGGACAAACAAAAGAGAAGTCGGCCGGGTAGAAGAAGAAGATACTCCACTTACCCAGGACGTCCGCCTTAGTAACTTCCTTGGTGTCACCATCTTGGTATGCTTGCACCTTAAAGTCGTCAATTTCTTGGTTTAAAAAGTTCATCTGAATGTCCTCCTTGGTTAGAACGATTATCATCTACAACCACTAGATTAGCACGATTCTAACTTAGTGTAAACCTTAATTTAAAATCCAAGGGTAATTATCCCTAAAGTTACGTAACAGTTGAGCAAGGGTCGACCCTTACTTGCTGTTATTGTATACCACCCAAGAAAGCGGGTAAAATAATTTTAATATCAGTAAGTGTTTGTAAATTTCGGCCTATTTCCCCTGACTTACCCACAGCGTTGGGTTAACCAGTACAATGCCCTCTTTACCACCCATATTCTCTTACAATCACCGGGGTCAAATCTGAAACAATCAACCAGTTTATTTAATTAGTTAACAACTAACTTAAAAGGCACCCCCTGGGCCTAGAATAAAAAGTGTACAAGTTAAATAGAGACTCTGATTTAGTATAATTAAGGAAGTAAATTGGAGGATCAAATAATGACGAAGCACAGTTATGACAAGGAATTTAAGGAACAGGCCGTTCAGTATTACTTAGATAACAAGGATCACATGACCATGAATGAAATAAGTAAGAATCTAGGTATTGGGGCTAGTACATTACATAAATGGATTAAGCTGTTTACTGAGACTGGGGAGTTTGGCCGTGGCTCTGGTAATTTTGCCAGCGATAAGGACAAGGAGATTGCACGACTAAAGCGTCAACTTCGTGACGCTGAAGGAGCGATCGAAGTATTAAAAAAATCAATCGGGATTCTGAGCAAGTAACTACCGAAAAGGTATACCAAGAAATGGACGTTCAGCACGCTTTGGAATCCCACCCTTCCATCAATGGTATGTGTGATTATGTTGGAATCTCAAGAAGTGGTTACTATCAACGAGAAAAGCGTCATAATCACCAATCACTGCGAAAGCTTCGGAAGAAGTTTATTCAAGGTGAAATTAAAGCAATTTGGCTCAAAAGCCTTTGTATTTACGGTGCCGGCAAAATCACCCAAGAACTTCGCTCAAAAGGATATAAGATCGCTGAACGAACTGTTGGTAAGTATATGCGTGAACTTGGCATTCACGCCGTTTACCTAACCCCTTGGACGACTACCACTCGCAATTCTAAGTTTGATAAACAGCTAATAAATATTTTAGACGAGCAGTTCAATCCATTGCGACCAAACGCCGTTTGGTGCATTGACACCACTTATATTCCAGTTCATGACGGATTCGTTTATTTAACCAGTATTATGGACTTGTACTCCCGACGGATCATTGGTTGGGACTTATCTGAAACCTTGGAGGTATCGAATGTCATCCCACTTATTGAAAAGGCTAAGCACAGTCGCCATATTAGCAAGCCATTAATCATGCACAGTGATCGTGGTAGTCAGTTTACGTCTGAAGCTTACAATCAAGTTACAGCTAACATGACATTAAGCTATTCAAAGAAAGCTTATCCTTGGGATAATGCCTGCATTGAGTCGTTTCATGCCTTGATTAAGCGTGAATGGATAAATCGGTTTAAAATCCATTCATACTCCGAAGCTAAACGACTAGTTTTTCAGTACATTGAAACGTTTTACAACACAGTTAGAATTCACAGTCACTGTGGATTCAAATCACCAAAGCAACTTGAAGATGAGTATCAAACTCAAATTCAAAATTTAGTCGTGGCATAGGACAAAAAAGTCTCTATTTAAATTGTCTATTTTATTGACAGGGGACCACCCTTCGAATTACGAACGTGAAGTGAACCCACAAGTTTGGACAACTAAATTAAGCTACTAACTGATTGGCAAGTTCTCGGTATTGTACTGGTGACTTGCCTTTTAGCTTGGTCCTGATTCTACGGTTATTATAAAACTCAATCCATTCAGTCATCGCTTGCGCGAGACTCTCTGGATTTTCGAAGTGTTCATCCATCATCTCTGCTTTCATGAGATGAAAGAATGATTCCATGGCGGCGTTATCTAAGCAAGTCGCCTTACGGGACATACTCTGAAAGGTATGATGAGTTTTAAGCGTTTTTTGCCACTGCTTATGTTGGTACTGAAATCCTTGATCTGTGTGTACCGTTGTTCGATAAGGAAGCTCAGGTAGTCCATCTAATGCTTCTTTTAGTGGCTTCAACGCAAACTCAAGAGTTGGATGTGCACTAATGTTAAATGCCAAAATTTCACCCGAAAATAAATCCATGATGGGCTCTAAATAGATTCGTTCACTTTGACTCATCTGACCGTATCGAAATTCACTAACGTCGGCGACAAGTTTTTGATATGGTCGATCTGTCTTGAATCGCCGGTGTAACTTGTTTTTGGCGATTCTACCAACAACTCCTTTGTATGAGTTATATTTACGAGTTTGCTTATTAAAGGCCTGACTTGTCCAGCCTTGTTCCTTCATAATTCGGAGGACGCGTTTGTGATTAACTTTAAATCCCTGTTCATGCATAACTAACGTTATGCGACGGTAACCGTATTTTTGAGTATACTTGGCATCTGTTTGGCGAATTTCATCAATGGCTTGGATAACCTGGTCATCATCATATTTTCGTCCCTGGCTGTGATTAGTGTAATAGTACGTGCCACGTAGTATCTTAACGGCTTTGAGGATAAAACTAATCGACGTTTTGAAGACTCGCCTCAGATCATCAATTAAGGTCACGGTTTCGCGTGAGCTGATTTTTCGTGATCTAAGGCATCGAGTTTTTTTAGGAATTCATTCTCGATTCTTAACATCTTATTTTCTTGCTTGAGTTGCTTTAACTCATCTTTATCGTGGCGTGCTTGAATTTGTGCTGTTGTGGGTTTGGTTACTTTTTTATGCTTATGCTTAGCCATAGTCTTTGGATCTCCTCTCACTCTATTTAGGCCACTGAGTCCCTTTAAATCAAACTTTCTTTGCCATTGCCAGATAGTACTTGGTGAAGAGAGATTGAAGTGTAGTGCTGTTTCTGAAAGCGAAGCTTGGTGCTGTTGTTTCCAGTTTAATACTTCTATCTTGAACTCACTAGAGTATTCCAAGTTCATAGGTCTCGGTTTTAATCCTGCAATGCCAAAACGATTAAAGCGATGAACCCATAGGAGAATCGTTTCATTGTTGGCAATATGGTATTTTCTGGCCAATTGAATGGAACTAATACCCGTTAAATATTATGTCACAATAGAAATTCGTAACTCTAAATTAAATTTAGCCATAATAAAACCCCCGAGATTATTGTCCAATCTCGGGGGTTCACTTCAGAACGCCGGTGGCTTTTGGTGATTTCAAATTAAGCAAAAATGGTAGCAACAGAACCGATTACAATTAGCAAGATTCCCAGCAGGGTGAACTTCATTTCGTGGCTAGACTTGTGTTCGTGAAGAACTAAGATCCCACCAAAGGTTGCAATCACCACGTTCAACTGCGTGAAAATAAAGGCAACGTTAACCCCTAAACTCCGGGCGGCAAAGATGTAGGCAAAGGCCGCGATCCCCCAAGAGATCCCACCTAAGATATTGGTGTATTGCTCCTTTTGTCCAAAGGCCTTGGCGTTACCGGTAAAGAGCTCGTACAGGATTGCCCCGACCAAGATCCCCAACACTTCCGGTAAGAAGATCCCCTCTGAGCTTTGGTTAGCCAAGTATGGAATTTTCGGGAAGGAAGAGTAAATCCAGTAACCGATCGTCGTTGCTAATAAGAAGATGACGTTGCTGGTGGTTACCTTACTATCACCCTTCTTATCAGAAACCGAAGTCATCAAGGCCCCGATGATCACGATTAACAGGGCCCCAAAACCGATCAGGAGGGCCTTAGCACCCCTCCATTCACCAAAGATCATCACCCCGATCAGGGAGTTCCCGACCAGTTGGAACACGGTTGACAGCGGAATCGTAGAGGAAACCCCCATCCGCTTAAAGGACACGAACTGACCAATTTGGGCCGTTGACCACAGGGCCCCACAGACCATCGAAAAGATAAAGGCGCCCGCCGATACGGTTGGTTGGGTAATCAAAAAGGCGATGATCCCCACGATTGAAGCTCCGGCTCCAATCCCGAAAATTTGGTTGGCTTCGGAGCCACCCATTTTCCCGGTAATCAGCGGCATCAACCCCCACCCGAGGGCAGGGATAAGTGCGATTAAGTATTCCATCTCTATTCTCTCTCTCCTAACAATCTAGAATTCTCAAATCTCAACCTAAATATTCTATAACATAGTAACCGGTTTCGCAATCTTTTCAAAAACACAAGTTCCCGGTCTAGGAGAGTCCGTAAATGGTTTTACGCTAACCACAGCGCTTTAAAAAAAATTGGTCTACTTACCATTTTCAGTAAATTTAGTCTAATAAACTGGTTTATGCATCGTCGTGGTGATCGTGTTTACTCCCGTTGTGGGGGGCGTACTCCCGATCCGGGAAGAAGACGGTAAAGGTCGTCCCCTGCCCGTAAGTCGAATCAACGTCAATTTTGCCACCGTGCAATTCCACTAATTGGCGAACGATTGCCATCCCCAAGCCAGACTCCCCGTACTGGGAGTTCATTCGTGAGCGGTCAGCCTTGTAGAAACGCTCCCAAATGTTTTGCACCTGCTCTTCGGTCATCCCAATCCCGGTGTCTGCCACCTTAACCTCGGTCCCTTGGGCCACCCGCTGGGCACTAATTGTAATCTGGCCGCCGGTGGTAAACTGAATCGCGTTTTGGATGATGTTAAACATGATTTGGACAAAGCGATCGTAATCGGCATAAACCGGAATGCTATCGGGCACTACTAGCTTTAGCTCATCCTTGTTGGCAGCCGCTTTCTTGCGCAGTTGATCCCTTAGATTTTCCAGCACGGCAGCGGCATCAAAGACCTTGCGTTCCATGCTGATCTGGTTAGTCCGGATCTTCTCGTAATTTAGGTTATCGTTCACTAGCCGGATCAAGCGCTTGGTGTCATTTTGCATCAACTGAATGCTGTGCATCTTATCTTCTTCAGGGATCGCATCGTAAGCTAGCCCCTCCAAAAGCCCATTGATCGTGGTCAACGGGGTGCGCATCTCGTGGGCTACGTCGGCCATGAACTGCTTACGCCGTTCTTCTTGGCGACGGATTTCCTCTCGTGACGCACGTAGGGAGCCGACCATCTGGTTAAAGTTGGCGCTTAGTTCGTCCAGTTCATCCTTATTCTTGTTATCCAAGTGAACCTGATAATTACCCTGGGCCACCAAATGGGTCGCGGTGTTGAGCTTATCAATTCGCTTGGTTAACGAGCGGGCGATCATATAAGAAATCACTAGGGCCACTAGCAAAGCCAGCAAAAAGGCGAAGACAAAGTTCTTCAGCAGTTGCTTAACGTTTTGGCGAATCGTGGAAACAAAGGTCCCAATGGTTACGATCGCCACTAGCTTTTGCTTGTAGAAGTAGGGGTGAATAATTAAGGTCATTTCAGAGGACGTCTTATATGACTCCTTGCCCTCCACGTTAACCCGACGAAAGGCCGGGTAATCAGCCTTTTTCTTGACGATATCACCGTTTTTGAGGTGTTTCCAATCACTAGCGGTTAACTTTGGCGTAAAGCCATTGCTAGCATATAGTTCCTTTTTGGCCGCGTTATAGATGGCAAAGTGCACATCCTGGCGCGACAAAAGACGGGCGTTGCTAGAGAGTGCCGAGTTTTCAAAGCCCGCAAAGTCGTTAGTCTTGGGGTTGTAGCGAATCGAATCCCAAACCAAGCTATCCGAATACTTAGTGAGTTGTCGCCACGTCGATTGGTAAATGGTTTGGTCCGTGACCGAAATAAACGACACCGTGAGGATCGCCATTAATGACAAGATGACGGCCACAAAGCCGAGCATCTGCCGGTACATTAACCGCATTATTTATCATCCGCCTCGCTGTCGTCAAATTTGTAGCCGACCCCCCAAACGGTTTGAATCACCTTTGGCCCCACCTTTTCAATTTTTTGGCGGAGCTTTTTAATGTGGGCGTCGACGGTTCGCTCATCACCGTAAAATTCGTAATCCCAAACCAACTGTAAGAGCTGCTCCCGGGTAAAGACCTGCTTTGGCTTAGAGGCCAGGGTCTTTAACAGGTCAAATTCCTTCGGGGTTAAGTTGGAAATTAAGTTGCCGTTTAAATAAGCCTCGCGGGTCTTGGAGTTGAGCTTGAAGTGGCTAGTTTGAATGTCGAATTCGGAGGTCACTTGTTCGGCTTTGTTGGCGATTCCCGACAATTGGACCCGCCGGCGCAAGGCCTTGATCCGGGCGATTAAGGTCAGCGGGCTAAAGGGCTTGGTTACGTAGTCATCCGCCCCCATTTCGAGCCCCAGCACTTGATCACTTTCCGAGTCCCGAGCCGTCAAGATGATGATCGGTACCGTCGGCGAAATCCGGCGAATGTCGGCGGCCACTTGCATCCCGTCTTTTTTCGGGAGGTTTAAATCTAGGAGCACCATTTCCCAGTCGTCGGCTTCGGCCGCAAACTTTTCCACGGCTTCCTCACCATCGTAAGCAAAAGTGGCGTCCCACTTCTCCTTTTTAAAAAACATCGACATCATTTCACATACCGAGCGGTTATCTTCAATCATCAGGATTTTCATTATCATTCCGTCCTTCGCATTTATTTTCATTCGGATATCTGTGCTACCTATTATAGACGACATTGGCGGTGATGTTTGTTTTATTCAT
>NZ_CP040910.1:508645-524286 GCF_013394085.1 Limosilactobacillus fermentum | reverse complement strand
ACTTTTTCTTATTGCTAGTGCTTAAACCAGCCACTAATTCGTTTGAACATCGGTCGCGGTTTGACGAAATTTTCCTTGGGGACGTAATCTTGCATCAACTTGAGGAGTTTCTTGGGTTCCTTAGCCGCAAAGATGTAACCACCGTTTTTCTTGGTCACCACTTGAATCCGGGGGATCCAGTGCCCCTTGAAAAAGACCGACACCATTACGTAGTCAATTTCTGACCACGGAATTTCAATGAACTTCCGCCGGTCCTTGTTATCAAAGTACTCGAAACCACCATCGCCGATCACGATGTTGCCGTAGGAGTTTTGGTACAGAAACGAAGTCGCTGGCATCACCAAGCGGGGCTGTTCGTTAATCAATTACAAAAGCCCCACAACGTGACCGAGGATCCCGACGATGAAAAGCCCCAAGATAATCACGATCGGTGAAACGTTCTTCTTCAACAACCACATGCACAAGATGGTTAGCAACAGGGCTGCTAAACCAGGAATCAATTGATCCAAGTTGTTTTGTAAGGTCGTCACCTTCGTGCTCGTCAAGGACAAGCCTTTACCCATGTCCCATTGTTGCAGAACCTTCTGCACCGAGTGCATGTTGTTTGGCAACTTATCCCATTCAATGTAGGCGCCCTTTTGCAGTGGCGTCTTGGAAACGACCGGCGTGAACTTGATGGAAACCCACCGTTCGATCAGCGTCCCGAGGATGAACATCCCCATCATGGAAGCCCCACGGGTAACGGTTTGTAAGAGGCCACCGGAAGTATCGTCAGTAATCCGCGTCCCTAACTTGTAGCCGTATTCTTGGGTGTACCACATGAAGGCAATCCGCAAGATGTTCCAAATCACGAAGAAGAGGATTGGGCCCATGATGTTACCGGAAATGGCCAGGGAAGCCCCTAACCCGGCAATGATTGGCCGCGCAGTAAACCAGAAGACTGGGTCCCCCACCCCGGCGAGTGGGCCCATCATCCCGACCTTCACCCCGGTAATGGCTTGGTCGTCAACTTCAACCCCGTTGGCCTTTTCTTCTTCTAGGGCCAAGGTCACCCCGATAATTGGGGAGGCCAGGTACGGGTGGGTGTTAAAGAATTCCAAGTGCCTCTTCAAGGCAGCCGCCCGGTCTTCTTTAGTCTTGTATAACTTCTTGATGGCAGGTGACATTGCGTAGGCATACCCACCGTTTTGCATCCGTTCGTAGTTCCAGGAACCCTGCAAGAAGGTTGACCGCATGCAGGCATCGAAGCGGTCACGCTTGCTTAACTTAATTTTTTCTTCAGCCATAATTCAATACCTCTTGATTAATTTCGGTTTAGTAATCATCCAAAATGTCGCCCAGCGGGTCACCGGCAGATTGACCACCGTTGCTGGAACCACCGTTACCGCCACCCTTGCTTTCCAATTGTAGGTAAAGTAGGGTTAAGGCCAGCCCTAAGGCCCCAATGGCAATCAGGGTCAGTTGGGAAACGGCGGCGAGGACGAACCCAATGATGAAGAATGGCCAAACTTCGCGGGTGGCGATCATGTTGATAACCATGGCGTAACCAACGGCCACCACCATCCCACCACCGATGGTCATCCCATCGGTCAGCCATGCTGGCATGGAGTTCAGGAAGTCACGAACAATGCTAGACGGAATTGACATTAAGGCAATCGCCGGAAGCGCAATCCGGAGCCCTTGTAAGGACAGGGCGATTAATTGCCAAGTGTTCACCCCACGGATGCTCCCCTTTTCGGCTTCGCGGTCCATGATGTGGGAGATGGCCACGGAGATCGTCCGTACCACCATCGTCAAGAATAAACCAGCCACGGCCAGCGGGATGGCGATCGCAATGGCAGTCCCAACGTCCTTACTTTGGCCCCCACCTTGAACAAAAATAATGGCAGATGCAACGGAAGCCAAAGCAATGTCAGGTGCCACGGCGGCCCCAATGTTGGCCCAACCCAAGGCGATCATTTGTAAAGATCCCCCGAGCATGATACATGGTACTAAGTGACCGGTCGCTAATCCGATCAGGGTACATGCAACCAGTGGTTGGTGGAATTGGAATTCATCCAAGACCCCTTCCATCCCCGCTAAGAACGCGAAGATGATAACTAAGATAACTGAGATCATTTTTCTCTCTCCTCAAATCCTATTTATTACCGTCAATCAATGACTGCGCCTTCTTTAACAACTCGTCCATGTTTTCTGGGGAGCTGTTTGGCACCTTACGAACATCGAACTTAACGCCCATGTCGCGAAGTTTCTTTAAGGTGTCGACGTCTTCTTGGTCCATCGCTAACACTTGGTTAACGTTGACCTTACCATTGGAGTAGGCCATCGAACCAACGTTAAGTTCCTTGATGTCGACCCCACTTTCGATCGCCTTTAAAGCGTCCTCTGGCGTTTCAAACAAGAGCATTGCCTTGGTCTTACCAAAACGAACGTCCTTGGCAACTTCGGCCATCTTCTTAATTGGAACCGTGTTGGCCGGTACTCCGGACGGCGCAGCCTGGGCGATCATGTTCTTACGCAACTTGTCTTTGGCAACGTTATCGGAAACAACGATGATCCGGTCTGGGTTGGCCGCCTTCGTCCAACCAGTGGCAACCTGACCGTGCAAAAGCCGGGTGTCGATCCGGGCCAAAACGTATTGAATTTGGCCGCTAGTTGGTAAATTAGCGCTGCCGGCCTTCTTAGCCGGAGCGGCTGGTTTTTCTTCTTGCGGGTTGAATTCTTCTGGGAAGACCTTAACCCCCTTCTTAGCCTCACCAACGATGCCCTTAATGACGTCCTTTGGATCTTGGCCACTAAACCGTGCCGAGTATGATTCAATCACCATCGGCAGGTTCATTCCGGCGGTAATTAACCAGTCACCGCCCTTTTCCTTTTCATTAATCAGGTTGCTTGCCTGATTAAATGGCGTCCCGCCCCCCGTACAATACCCCTTAGGGTTGACACTTTAAATAATAAAAGTGTCATCTCTAGGGGGTGTTTTGAATAGGAACATATTCAACGACGGAAAAATTAAGGTTACTCAGTAATTACCAAGATTCAGACTACTCACTCGGGGTATACGCGGATTATCACCAGGTGCGGACCTCTAGCCTTAACAGATGGATTAAACAATTTTTAACGGCTGGTTTAGCTGGATTGATTCGCCCTGAACACAATCACAGGTACACACTTCAAACCAAGCGATCAGCCGTTAAAGCTTACCTTTCAGGTACCCTGTCAGGCCAAGCAATTCTCAATAGATATCAAATTCGTAGTCTTTCCCAACTACATCAATGGATTGTCCGGTACAATAGTGGACAATTAAGTGTTGCTTACGCAACAAGAAAGCGAGCTAGGAAAGTGGGCCGAAAAGTTACTTTTGAGGAGAAACGGCAAATTACTCAATGGACAATTGATCACGAGTATAACTATCAAGCCGCGGCAAAGAAATTTAATGTCAGCTATCAACGGGTCTATTCATGGGTACGAAAGTACCAAAGAACTCACGATTGGGAATCCCTTCAGGATAACCGGGGTCGCCATAAAGGCAAAACACCAACCAATGAAGTGGAAAGATTACGACAAGAAGTAAGGCAGCTGAAAGCTAAAGCGAAGGAACGGGAGGTACAGATTGCCTTCGCAAAAAAATTGGTCGAAATACACAATCGGGAGGTGGAACGGCCGGACGATATCAAGCGATTCAGGAAATGAGCCAAAGTGGGTATAAGGTATCTGATCTAGTTAAAGCAGCCGGGGTAAGTCGGCAGGCTTACTACAAGTGGCTTACCCATGAACCGACGGTTCATGATATTCAAGATCAAGAAATTCTAAAGCTCGTTAAACAGTTAGAAGCACAACATAAACACTGCGTTGGTTATGACAAGATGACCCGTTTGATAAAGCAGGAAAGATTATCATACACAGTTAACAAGAAGCGCGTCATGCGCATTATGAAGGAACACAGTATTAAAGCGGACTATCGTCAGCCTAAGAGAAAACGTGTGCAGGAGCAGGAAACTTATGAAGCACAGAATACCCTGAACCGCCAGTTCGAACAAGCTGCCGCAAATCAGGTGTGGGTGACGGACACGACGGAAATTGCCTACAACATTCGTAAGTACAAAGTCCGTCTACACGTTGTCCTGGATCTATACGGTCAATACCCACTTAGCTGGATTATTACGCCTACAGAAACGAGTACTGGGGCTATTAAAGTATTTCAAATGGCCAAGCAGAAAGCCGGAGGTCTGGCACCGCTAATCCACACTGATCGCGGAGCAGCATATACTTCCAAAGCATTCAACCACTACTTGGCTAGTAATAACAGCCAACATAGTTACTCAGCCCCAGGAACACCAGCTGATAATGCGGTGATGGAGCACTGGTGGGCTGATTTTAAATCTATCTGGTTAGCACACTCACCACAACCACAAACGTTTGAAGACTTAGAACAGCTGGTGACAGAAGGCATCGATTACTTTACGCATTCCTTTATTTCAGGCAAAAGAAATGACCTTACCGCAGCAGAATACCGCTTTGGCAAGGCCAACTAGTTTTTATTATTTAATGTGTCAACTTGACAGGGTACAGTACCCCCAAAGGTCAGCCAAGAAAAGGATCTTTTCGGTATTGCCCAGACTGGCGATGGCTTCTTCTAACTTCTTGCGGAAGTCATCCGGCCCCTCATCTGGATTCAATGAGACCGCCACAACGTCTTCTTGCTTACCGAAGATCATTTCACTGGAGTGAAGGATCCCCTGGGACATCTGACCGTGGCTGATCAAGATAATACTAAACATCTACTGCCACCTAATGCCTTATAAACCGGATGGTATAAATTATGGGGCCGGCATTCTCTCCTTACAGATTTATAATTTGACCTAGCAAGTATGCGCTCGTTTCCGGTTTAAAGCCCTATAATTTCTGTAAACGCTTACTAAGTGCACTATATCTTAACATATTTTACAGGACTTGTGTTGCTTTCGGGGGGGGAGATTTTACCATCAAAGGGGTCAAATTAACCTAAACCAATCTTGTCCAATTAAGGGATTCGTGACCGAAACTCCGTTCTGTAAACCGATTCAATCAACCTTGACCATCTAGACTCCTGCCCCAATCAGCCTTTAAATTTTTTCAAAAAATAGCGGTTTTTGGTAACGATCGAGGACAATTTAAACCCCTTCTCCAAAATTATCGCCCCTCGCTAACCCTTTCCCTGGAATGGTGCTAAACTAAGGGTGGAAACTGTTTATCTATTTATAAGGAGGGGTTCTTATGTCAGTCAACCCACAACGTTCCCAAGATGTATACCGTGACGCCGGAAAAAACGTCCTCTTTTTGATGCTTTCCCTGAACCGCCAAGACCAAACCAATGAAAAGGCCGCCGTTGAGGAGACGGCAGACCGCTTGCAAGCGATCAAGCGCTCCTTAAACGTTCGCTACCCCGATAGTCACCTGCGGATTGCCTGCGGGATTTCTAGCAAGGCCTGGGATTACCTCTTCCCGCAGGCCCCGAAGCCAAAGGAATTAGAAGACTTCACCGGGATTAAGGGCGACAAATACGACGCCCCGGGAACTCCGGCCGACCTCTTCTTTCACGTCCGGGCCGATGACCAGTCGCTCACCTACGAAGTGATTGATGAGATCATGACCTTCTTGCGGCCAGTCACCAAGGTAGTTGATGAGACCCATGGCTTCCGCTACTTTGAAGGGCGGGCGATCATCGGGTTTGTCGACGGAACGGAAAACCCGGTCGACGCTGATGCCGTCGAATGGGGGATCATTCACGAAGAAGACCCCGAATTTGAAAACGGCTCTTACGCCTTTGCCCAGAAGTACCTCCACCAAATGGACGCCTGGAAGAGCCTCTCGACTGAGCAGCAGGAGCAAGTCATCGGGCGGCGGAAGTTCACCGATTTAGAACAGGGCGACGAGGACAAAAACCAGCGCGCCCATAACGTTGTTTCCCAAGACAACCGCAACGATGTCGAACACAAGATTATCCGGATGAACGTCCCCTTCTCCGACCCTGGTGAAAACGTAACGGGTACTTACTTCATTGGCTACGGTCGCTACTGGGACGTTACCAAGACGATGTTAACTAACATGTTCACCAAAAACGACCTCCTCTTGGACTATTCAACCCCGGTCAACGGTCAGGTCTTCTTCATCCCGTCAATTGACACCTTGGATAAGATCGCCGACGACGAATATTAGTAGTCTAAGTAGTCATTAACTAACTTACCAGGTCAGATCAGATACACAATCAGAGCCCAGGAGAAAAACGTGTTTTCTCCTGGGCTCTGATTGTCTTTCCGAATGTTAAACAGCAAGCGTGGTAACTGACCGCAAATCAGTTGTCCAAGCAAACCGAAAGATGGTGCGTAGTGCGCCAACCGTCACCCAACCTTACAAACGACCTGTCTCCGAGGTCACTTCCCGCCCCCCTCTTTAGTCCTCATTTTCCAGGGCGGCAAAGTATTTATCCAAGTACACCTGGTGACTAACGGCGGTGATCAAATTTTCTAGCATCCGTTTTTGCTCGGTGTTTTCCTTACCAACCGGGTCGGGCTGGTCTTTAAAGCCAAAGACAACGGCTAGGAGGTTCTCTAGTTCCTCGCAAAAGTAGTCGTAGGCCACCGCCACCTCGTAATTATCGCGTTGGATTCGTAGCGCCCGCTTTAAGTTATCTAAGGATAAGACGTTCTTAGCCACGGCGATAAAAATCAATTCCGCCACCTGTTCGCGCTGGTAGAGGCGTTTAGTGGGTCGGCCAATCATCCGGTACTTAACGTAATTGGAAATCATTGAGCTGGTTAGGGTGACGTCTTCTAAGGGCGCCAGTAGTTGATTGATCAGGCTAGTTACTTGTTCTAAGTACAACCCCACCGCCGGCAACTCCCCGTAGCGAGGTAAATGAAAGCCTTGAATTGACTCGGCCATCTGGGTCTCTAAATCACGCATCATTACTCCTCCTTATTTTCCCACCATTATAAGAAGGGCGCCACTTATTCGTCAACCACACCCGAAATCAAGTTTTTGAATAACCGTTGACATTGATCAGTTAATGATAATAGAATAGCGTCAATAAGGTTTTTCAAAAACCGCTTAGATAATCGAGGTATAAAAATGACTATTAAAATCATCACTGATTCCGGCGCCAATCTGACCACGCCAACCATTAACGGAATTGACCACGTCACCGTCCCCCTCACCCTCACCGTTAGTGGTAACCACTACGTTGACGATACAAACCTTGACTTGCCCTCCTTTCAAGCCGCCCTCTTTTCCTCCAAAGAAAAGACCGGGTCGGCCTGCCCCAGCACCGGGGCATGGACCCAAGCCTTCGTTGGCGCCGACGAAATATACGTCATTACCATTACCGCAGCCCTGTCCGGTTCCTTTAACGCCGCCCGCCACGCCGCCGAGCTCTATCAAGAGGAGCACCCCGAAGTGAAGATCCACGTCTTTAATTCTAAGGTGGCCGGGCCGGCAATGGCCCTGCTGGCCGAACAAATTGCCCAGCTCGTCAACCAGGGACGCACCTTTGAAGAGGTGGTTACCCAAACGGAAGCTACCCTTGCTAACAACAAGCTACTCTTCATGCTCCAGTCCTTAAACAATTTGGCCAACAACGGCCGGGTTAAACCCGCCCTGGCTAAATTGGCCCAAGCCCTCGGGATCAACGTAATTGGCTCGACCAGCGCCGACGGTAACTTTGAACTAGTCGCCAAAACGCGCAAGGGCAAGCGGGTCTTAAATAAACTAGTCGACCAACTAACCGACCGGGGCTTTCGGGGCGGCCGGGTAATTATCGACCACGTTGCCAACCTCGCCGGCGCAAATCAACTAGCCACCCTGATCACGGCCACCTACCCAACGGCACAGATCACGATCAACCAATGCCGGGGGCTCTGTTCCCTATACGCCGAGGAGGGGGGCTTAATGATCGGCTTTGCCGCTGGCTAACTGGGCCCGGTGGTTGACAGATTGGTGCAGACCTCTTATTCTGGAGGACGTATGATACCGTTTTCTAACTTTAATGAGGTGATCCAATGGCAGAACCATTTTTCTTAACTCCCGTTTTCCACGAAAAGATCTGGGGCGGGCGCCGACTCGCAACCGACTTTAACTACCAGCTTCCGGACGGGAAGATCGGCGAGTGTTGGGCCATTTCTGGGCACCCCCACGGGCCAAGCCAGATCGCCAACGGCCGCTACCAAGGCCAACCTCTCCCCGATATTTACCGTGACCACCCGGAACTCTTCGGTAACAGCCACTCCCCCGTCTTTCCTTTATTAACGAAGATTTTAGACGCCGAAGCCAGCCTGTCGGTTCAAGTCCACCCTGATGACGAATACGCCGCCGAACACGAGCACGAGCTGGGAAAAACCGAGTGTTGGTACGTCATCAGTGCCGAACCCGGTTCCTACCTCACCTACGGCCACTCCGCCAAGACACGGGCACAGTTAAAGGACCTAATTGACCACCAAGAATGGGGACAACTCTTCTTAAAACGGCCCGTTAAAACCGGCGATTTTGTTTACGTTCCAAGTGGCACCATCCACGCTTTAAACAAGGGGATCGTGGTCCTAGAAACCCAACAGAGCTCCGACACCACTTACCGCCTCTACGACTACGATCGTGTTGACGCCACCACTGGTCAAAAACGGGCGCTCCATCTTCAACAAGCCACGGACGTGACCACGGTTCCCTTCGAAGAACCACACCTGACACCAGTCGTTGAGTACCGCGGCTCCTCAACGATCACCACCCTAGTGGCCCCGCCACTTTCGCCTTACTTCACCGTCTACAAGTGGGAAGTCAGCGGTGAGCTTTCGTTAACCGCCCAACGCCCCTACACCTTGGTTTCCGTCATCAAGGGGCAGGGACAGCTCACCGTCGACGGGGACGCTTACCCCCTCCAAAAGGGCGACCACTTCCTCTTGCCGGCCGACGTGACGGCGTGGACCCTGACCGGGGAATTAACTATGATCGCTTCCACCAGCACCGTTTAATTACATCACCCTTATTAAAAAAGCTGGAGACGACCGTTTTAAGCAACGGTCGCTCCAGCTTTTTATTTGGTTGTATCAATCCATTCATCCAAGAGCTCAGCTTTCCCTACCCAAATGTTTCTTCTTACTCCCCTCGTGGTGGCTAGTTAAGAATTTGGCCACCTGCTGGTATTGGGACTCGGCAACGCTGTTCTTGCGGTACACCATCGTCAACGGGTGGTTCACCACAAAGTCGGGTAGGTCCAACCGGTGCAACTTACCATCCCGAAGCAGCCCTTCCACTAGGGGGAGGTACATAAACGAGATCCCCCGCCCCTGCAAGAGCAGCTTGATGATCGTGGTCGGGTTATCGACTTCGATGACCCGGGAAAAATCATTAACCGAATAATTGTGGGTCGCCAGCCACCCTTCCAAAATCATCCGGGTCCCGGATCCCGCTTCCCGTAAGTAAAGGGGGGTGTTAAAGGCCGCTTCCCAATCGCGCGGGCCATGCGGTTGGGCCATGACCGGGCCAAACGCCGCCGTCCCCAGGGGGAGTACCCCGTACGCCTCTTTATGGAAGTTTCCCTCCACCAAGGCCAGGTCGATGGTCCCATCGTCAATTGCCTGGAGGAGTTGATCGGTGTTGGCGGTGTGGATCTTAACCTGGTGGCCGGCATCGACCAATTCGCCTAGTAACTCGGGAAGCATGAACTCCGCTAGGGAAAGGGTCGCCCCCAACCTCAACGGGACCGGTTCTGCACCACGCAACTGTTCCAACAGCTGGTCGACGTTTAGACTTTCGCGGTGCAGGTAGTTGGTTAAGTGCTCAGCCGCCTTGGTGACCTGGATTCGCTTGCCGCGCCGGTGCACCAACTCCAGGTTTAATTCGTTTTCTAAGGCGGTGATCTGCTGGGAAACGGCCGGTTGGCTAATGAAGAGCCGCTCGGCCGTCGCCGTGAAAGAACCAGTTTCAACCAGTGTTGCTAGGGTCAAAAGCCGGTGATCGTAAAGCGGATTCATCGGGGCGCCCTCCTTTCTTATAAATAAAGCTTACTAACTTACAACTTTTCAGTATTTTTAATTATAACTATACCATGCTAAAGTTAAAAAAGTAATAAGAGAGAGGAGATCAATCGTCACATGAACGTTGTTTTATCACGTAACTTTGCGTCTGCCTTCGGGCTGACCCTTATTTGCTCCCTGCTGGGTTCTTACCTCGCTGGTTTTCCCTACCTTGAGGTGATTGGGGCCCTGGTGATTTCGCTCATCCTCGGGATGCTCGCCCAAACTTACGAACCGGCAATCAGCTACTCGCAAGCCGGGATCGGCCTCATTTCCAACAAATTCCTACGGCTCGGGATCATCCTGTTGGGTTTCAAGCTTAACCTGATCTCGTTAGCCCAGGCCGGGGTTAAAACGATCACCCTGGCGGTCTTCATCGTCACGGGCACCATCCTGGTCACCTACAACATCGCCCGCCGCTTTGGGGTGGAAGACCACTTAGCGATCCTGACCGCTTCGGGGACCGGGATCTGTGGGGCCGCCGCCGTAATGGGGATCTCATCACAGTTCACCAGCAAGGAAGGCCAAGAAGAGCGCGACCGTGAAGACGAAGTCGTCGCCGTCGCCATCGTCGCCATCTTAGGCACCCTCTTCACCCTGATCGAAATTGGCCTCAAGCCCCTTCTACACATGACCGCCGTTCAGTTCGGGGTCATGACTGGGGGTAGCCTCCACGAAATCGCCCACGCCGTTGCCGCCGGTTCCGCCGGTGGGCCGGTCAGCTTAGACACCGCCATTATCACCAAGTTGTCCCGGGTCCTCTTGCTCGCCCCCGCAGCGATCATCATTGGGCTTTGGTACCAACGCAAGCAGGCTAAGGCGGCCGGCTCCACCAACGGCGAGAAGGGCTCCTTACCAATTCCGTGGTTCATGCTCGGCTTTATCTTAGCCTCCGTGATCGGGACCTTTGTTCCCCTTGGCGCACCGGTCTTGGCCATGCTGGTTAAGCTCGCCTACCTAGTCTTAGGGATGGCGATGGCCGCCCTGGGGATGAGCGTTAACTTCCGGGTCCTCTTGACCCGGGGACGTAACGCCCTGATTGCCTCCACGATTAGCTCGGTAATCCTGTTGACCTTCGTTATCCTAATGAGCAAACTGCTTTTCTAAAACAGCTCATGTGTTTCACCTTCGGGGCTACGACAATGTCGTAGCCCCTTTTTTGTACCTGCAAAACCCTGTCAACGAATTACCATCATGGTAGTCCAGTGACAGGATTTAGCGGCGCACCACAATTACTAGCCCGCCCTTCTTGGGCCTCAAAAAGCCCCCTCCCGTTCTGTTACCAGTGACCACGTTCATTTCCTTCACCGCTCCTACTCACGCCCAGGCGGCCTTAGCCGGCTTATTAGCACCGTCTCTAGCCGTGGGCGTCCACCAGTCTAAACTAGCGTCGAACAACCAAGGTCAGGGCGCCGCTCGGTTAAACAAAAAATGAACCCCTCGCTGGAAAATTCCACCGGGGGGTTCATCGTAGTGATAACCTAACCTATGATTATTTTAATATTAGTACCAACCGTTAGCAAGCCAGAAGGACTTAGCGGCACTCCAAGAACCGTAACGGGAAGCAACGTATTGGTCAGCAACCCGTTCTTGGTTAGCAGCGGAGTAATCCCCACCTAAGTAAGCACGGGAAAGTTGGTACTTACCGTAGTAGTTACCGTTTTGAGCGGTGTAGGAACCACCAGATTCGCGAGCGGCGATCCAAGACTTTGCAGCGTCATCGGAGCTAGACGTGGTCGTCGTAGCAGCGGTGCTCGTTGCCGGCGTGGTAGCTTGTGCTTGCGTGTTCGTGCTTGCTTGGGAACTTGCGGTGCTAGTCGTGTTAGCAGACGGCAAGGTTTGTGCTTGTGCTTGCGTAGCTTGGGTGATTTCACCGTTGTCCTTGATCAGCAATTGTTGACCAACGTAGATCAAGTTGATGTTTTGGATGTTGTTGTTCTTGGCTAAGGAATCAACCAAGCTGTTGTTGTTGGCGAACTTTTGGGAGATGCCGGACAGGGTGTCACCTGACTGAACAGTGTACACCGTGTCGGCGTTCGCAACGCTAGCGGTAGCGGCTACCCCTAATGCGGCCGCACCAAGGGTTGCAGAAATCTTCAGTAAGTTCTTCTTTAACATAGAGTATTTAACCATCCTTTTATTTTCGTTTACGTGTGCTCTCAAATTTACGTTCCTAATGATACAAGGAGAATGTTACTAAAAGATTTCAGGCGAGTTGCGGATGGCGGCGAACAACCGCCGATTTTGTAATCTTTTGTAACAAAGTGCCGTTCGTGAAAAAACGGACTAGATATCAATCGCTAACCGGCCGGGGTTTTCAAGTTTGCCTAACTTTATTTGAAGGTTTGCCAAATTAAGCCTAAAAAAAGGCAAATCTTTCGAAAAAAGATCATAGAATCTTAGTTTCGAAGCGATTTGCCTTCAAATTTAGCTGAATATTACAAAATTGTTGCAAACGTCTTGGTTAGGTAACGTGCCACCCCGTCTTCCTCGTTAGAAGCCGTTTCGTGGTCGGCAATTGCCTTGACGGCGGGGAGCCCGTTGGCCATTACCACCCCATCACCGGCCGCCTTGAGCATCCCGGCATCGTTATCGGCGTCGCCAAAGGCCATCAGGTCCGCAAAATCCAACCCAAAGTGGTTTAAGAGGTGCTTTATGCCCACCGCCTTGTCACTACCCTGGGGTAGAAATTCTAAAATATGGGGTTGGGACTGAACCACTTGTACCCGTTTGGTGATCCGGTCAGTTGCCAACACTTCACTCTTAACGGCTGGCATTTCCTCAGCCGGAATCGCCATCACATTCTTGGCGTAAACGTGGTCTTCTGCCGCTAACTGCTCAAAGGTGGTGTCTTCAAAGCGGATGTTTTTAATTGTTTGCTGGTACAAGGAGCGGTGGTCGGGATCAATTTCATAGATCTGTTCAAAGTCCAACACGTCCATCGGTAACCGGCGCGCGGCCATAAAGTCGTGAACTGGGACCAGATCCTCCTTACTCAGCCCGTTTTGGTAGAGAGCCTCACGGGATTGATTGTTGATCACGAGGCCCCCGTTAAAGGTAATCGTAAAGTCATCTGGCCGGGTCAGGTCCAGTTGCTCAATCAAGTGCCAAATGGCGTTAATCGGTCGTCCCGTACATAAAACCACCTTTATCCCTTGCTCGTGAAGGCGGCGTAAGATTTTCGTGTTAGCCGGACTAATTTCCTTTTGGTTATTTAACAGGGTGTTGTCCAAGTCGAGTGCAATCATCTTTTTCATCGGTTTCAATTCTTCTTTCTTCCTATATAATCATTCATTTTTAAGAATCGTGGTCAGTAGCAACCGGGTAAACTGGACATTCCCTTCCGGTCCCATGTGAACCCGGTCCTTGGCAAACCAACTGGCGTGCCCCTTGGATTGGGCATTCCAATCAACTAAGTGGACGTTTGAATGCTCCTTGGCGGTCTTTTTTAACTGACTGTTGACCGTCTTCTCCCAGCTCTTGGTTGGTAAGTGGGCGTTAATCCAGTAAATCTGGCGCCCCTTCCCAACCGCAGCTAGGATTTCGTTGACCGTTTGGGTGGTCATTGGACCGTTAGTACCCAGGTTTAAGACCACGATCTTGGCGAGGCGGCCGTTCTTTTTGAGTTCCTTAATGATGGCCGGCCCCGCACTCCCCTGGCGCCCCACCTGTGCGTCTACGTATGCGTCGGGCACCAGTTCTTGGATGTTTTGAGCGGCGTCGGCCATTACCGAATCCCCAATCACGGTCATCTTTAGCTTCCCCAAGGCCTTAATTTGTTTCGTGCTCAGTTGGTACTTCGTCTTCAAAGACTTAGCGTTAACATTTACCTTGGGGGCCTTCCCCGCCGCAATTAACTTGTTGCGAGCGGCCGTAGCTTCGTTCGCCTTAGTTAAGTGGTTTTGTAAGGCGGTCTTAGCCGGCGCCTTTTCCGGCAGCGCTAATCCGACTAGCGCTACGCAAACCAAGAGACTAGTGGCTCCCAGCCGAACCCACCGTTTGAGGCCCGCTGGCCGCGTTTTGAGTTTCCCCACCAGTTCCTTAAGCTGGAGGTTTTTGGCCGGCATTTCCACTAGGCGGTAGGAAAGTTCCGCCGCCACCAAAATCATGGCCACCTCAATGAAGCCATTGATGAAGGGGTGCGCCCCGACTTGAACCTTGGCCTCGTAAAAGATCATGATCGGGAATTGATAAATGTAGATTCCATACGACCGACGTCCGATCCAAGAAAAGACCGGGTTGGTTAGCCAACGATTCATCGACGCCCCCGGGTGGACAATTGTCGCCAATAAAACCATCCCGGCGAGGCTGTACAAGAACATCCCGCCAAAGTAGGTAAACTTGGCCTGCCCATCCAAGCTACAAAAGCCAATTAGAATTATTAGGAGGCTAATGACCCCACCCCCGTTTAGGATCGTCTTCCCGGTGGGGGGCAAATTGCCCCGGAGGTGTTTTCGCGGCCACACCATCGCTAACCACGCCCCCAGTAACAGGGAAAAAGCACGGGTGTCGGTCCCGTAATAGACCCGGTTTAAATTGGCTGGGTTATACAGGACCGCCATCAAAACCGCCGATAACACGGCCAGGGTCAGGGTCAACCACTTAATTAACCGGCGCCGCTTGCCCAAACCAACTAACACGATAAACAACAGGGCGGGCCAAATTAAATAAAACTGAGCCTCCACCCCGAGGGTCCAGAGGTGGGTAAAGGGGGACTCGCCACTGAAGCGATCGAAGTAGGACTGGCCGTGGCCAATTTCCCACCAGTTATACACCCACAGCAGGTTGGTCACCACCACCTGTCGGAGTTGGTAAAGGAGCTGGTGGCTAAACAGGGTAATGTAAACTACCGTCACCAACAACATCCCCACCAGGGGCGGATACAAGCGTCGGAAACGCCGCCGGTAAAAACTAATGAGGTCGATCGTTTGATGTTGGTCCCACTCGTTTTGCAGCTGGTCAGTGACAAAGTAACCCGAAATCAACAGGAAGAGGGGCACCCCCAAAAAGCCCCCTGGTAACTGCGCGATGAAGAGGTGGTAAATGATGACCCCCACCACCGCGAGCGTCCGCATCCCGTCCACTCCCGTAACGTAGCGACTCCCCTGGTCGGTCCTTTCCGGCCTGATCTTTTGCATGTCGACCTCCTATCCGACGTGATTTTCGCGCAGAATGGTTTCCACCAGCTCCTCTTCGGCTGGGGTCTTTTCCCATTCCTCCCAGTGATCCATCGTTTCTTCTTGTGAATAAAAGTGTTCGTTGACGTAGTTTTCGTACTTAATTACGGTTTGGGAGTGCGGAATGTTTAACTTCAAAATCCGGACTTCCTTAATGTAGCCCCGCTCAGCCGCCAGTTCGGCGCGACCGTTGTGGACCATGTTACCAATTTCAAAGTACTTAGTCCCGTCAAGCCGGGTAATCTGTTCAATCAGATCCAGCGTTCCTGGACGTTGTGCCATCAAATCCCTCCTTTTTTCTTATCTCCCCCTATTTTACGCTGTTCACAGCAAAAAAGCGGTGAAAAAAGAAAATCACTGCCCGGGAAGGCAGTGATCGGCATAAGAGAGAAAGAGAATTGATTAGAAGGTAAATACTTAA
>NZ_CP040910.1:332200-508545 GCF_013394085.1 Limosilactobacillus fermentum | reverse complement strand
ATACTTAATACCTTATGTCATTATAATAGGCGATCTTGTAAGCGCTGTCAATGTTTACTGGCAAAAAAGAAGTCATTACACTGATTTTAATCTAATTCTCAGAAAGAAAAAGACACTTCTGGTCCTGAGAAGTGTCTAAATCAATTTAATTATTGAACGGTTACAGACTTCGCTAGGTTTCGCGGCTTATCGACGTCTAAGCCCTTCCCCAAACTGGTGTAGTAGGCCAACAGTTGCGCTGGTACCACGGACAGTAACGGCGTCAAGTACGGGTTCACGTCCGGTAAGATCACCGTATCGTCTTCCTTGGCCAGGTGGCGGGAAACGATCGTTAGGATGCTTGCACCGCGGGCCTGGGTTTCTTCTAAGTTACTCCGGGTCAACCCGGCCGTCCGGTCCTGGGTAATGATTCCGATTACCGGCGTTCCCTTTTCAATCAGGGCAATCGTCCCGTGCTTAAGTTCCCCGGAGGCGAAACCTTCCGCTTGGACGTAAGAGATTTCCTTGAGCTTCAAGGCCGCTTCCAAAGAAACTGCCCAGTCGACTCCCCGTCCAATGTAAAAGGCATTACGCGGCTTGGAAAGGTAGTGGCTGACGATTTCTTCGAGCTTGTCCTTGCTATCGGTGATTGCTTGCATCCCGTTAGCGACGGTGGCCAATTCGTGCTTTAAATCGAAGTCCTTAGCGTCTTCGCTCTTCAGGTATTCACCCAGGGCCTTAGCCAATACTGCTTCAACGGCGATTTGGGCGGTGTAAGCCTTAGTAGAAGCCACGGCAATTTCAGGGCCAGCAAACAAGAGCATCGTATAGGTGGCTTCCCGTGACAAGGTCGACTTGTCGACGTTAGTGATCGTCAGGCTCGGCCAGTGGTTCTTATTGACGTTGACCAACACTTCCCGGCTGTCGGCCGTTTCCCCACTCTGGGATAAGAAGATGAAGAACGGCTTGGCGGACAGTAGTGGTTGTTCGTAAGCAAACTCAGAGGAAACGTGCACCGTCGTTGGCGTCTTGGCGAACTTTTCAAACATCCGTGCCCCGACTAAGCCGGCGTGGTAAGACGTCCCGGCCCCAATGATGTAAATGTGGTCAGCATCAGCAATGTCAGCCAGCATTTGTTCTTCCACCATTGGTTGACCGTCGGCGTCTAGGTATTCGGAAACTAACCGCCGCATCACGGCCGGTTGTTCGTCAATTTCTTTTAACATGTAGAACGGGTAAGCGCCCTTATCAGCGGCATTGGCGTCCATATCAACCGTAAACGGCTTGCGGTTCTTTTCATTACCGTCGAAGTCTTGGATCGCTACGTTGTCAGGCTTAACGATCACCAACTCGTGGTCGTCGATTTCCATGAACTGGTTAGTTTCCTTGATCATTGAAAAGGCATCGGAACCAACCATGTTGTAACCATCGGCCAGCCCTACCAGAAGTGGGCTCTTGTTCTTAGCCACGAAAAGGGTGTCCGGTTCTTGCTTGTCAATCAAGACAAAGGCGTAGGCTGAGTCATCAGAAATCAACCGTAACACCTTTACAAGGGCTGCCTTAGTGTCCATTTCGTATTCAACCACGAACTTATCCACCAGTTGAACGATGACTTCGGTGTCGGTTTGGCTCTTGAAGTCAACGTCTGACAGGTATTCTTCCTTAAGTTGCTTGTAGTTTTCGATCACCCCGTTGTGAACTAAGTAGAAGCGTTCATCCGTGGAGTACTGTGGGTGGGCGTTTGCTTCGCTTGGTTCCCCGTGGGTAGCCCAGCGAGTGTGCCCGATCCCAGCCAAACCGTGAACATCCGGCGTTAAGGCGCTTTCCAAGTTACTGATCCGCCCCGGACGCTTAACGAGGTAGTCGTGTCCCGCCTGATCATTAACGTAAATTCCCGCAGAGTCGTAACCCCGGTATTCCAGGCTCTTGAGCCCGTTTAATAAGATTTCAACAGACCGGTCGCTACCGGTAATTCCAACGATTCCACACATATTAGCAATTCCATCCTTTAATCTTTAAAATTGGTATAGATAAATTCTCGCTAAAAGATAATTTCTTAACAATACGTATCATAATAATAATGGCGAACAATGTCAACCAAGAGTACCCGAATTGGTCTATCAAGCGGTTGACTTTTTTGCACCCCAACTAAAAAGACTGAGAGTGGGAATAACTTTCCCAGCCTCTCAGTCCTTTTACAAATTTTACTTCGCCCCTGGCAAGACTTGCCGAGCCACGTCGGCAATTTGACTGACGTAAGCGTGAACGAGTTCCTTAGTCGGGGCTTCGGCCATGATCCGTAGCAGCGGTTCCGTCCCGCTCGGCCGTACCAAGATTCGACCGTCGCCGGCCATCTTTTCTTCCACTTTGGCAATGGCGTTCTTCAATTCTTGGTTGTTTAGGGCCGCTTCTTTATCTTCAACCGTGATATTTACTAACTCCTGTGGGTAGGTCACGACGTCTGCGGCCAACTCCTTGAGGCTCTTACCACTGGTCTTAACCACCTGCAACAATTGTAAAGCGGTTAGCATGCCGTCCCCGGTCGTGTTGTGATCCAAGAAGATGATGTGACCGGACTGTTCCCCCCCGAGGTTATAGCCGTTCTTTAACATTTCTTCGACCACGTAACGGTCCCCAACCTTAGTCTTAACGCTCTTCATACCGTGACTTTCTAAGGCCTTGTACATTCCTAAGTTAGACATGACGGTTGTCACCACGGTGTCTTTTTTCAAACGCCCGTTAGCTTCCATGCTCTTACCACAGATGTACATAATCTTATCACCGTCGACCAGGTTCCCCTCGTTGTCAACGGCGATACAACGGTCCCCATCACCGTCAAAGGCAATCCCCAGGTCGGCCTGGTTTTCCACCACGGCCTTTTGGAGGTCCGCTGGGTGGGTGGAACCACAATTAAGGTTGGTGTTCAAGCCATTTGGTGACACGTGCAGCGGAATGAAATCGGCGTTAACGTCGGCAAAAAGGTTGGCGATAAACGATGACGTTGCCCCGTTGGCCCCGTCGATAACCACCTTTAAGCCGTCCAGATCGGTTGAAATGGTCTGCTCCAAAAAGGAAGTGTACTTCAACGCCCCCTCGCGGTAGTCTTCCACCGTCCCCAAGCCATCGTCACTCGGCCGTGGGAGGGTGTCTTCTTCGGCGTCCAAGAGCTGTTCAATTTCGTACTCCAGCTCGTCGGAGAGTTTAAATCCGTCACCACCAAAGTACTTAATCCCGTTGTACTGAATCGGGTTGTGGCTGGCCGTGATCATCACCCCAGCGTCCGCTTCTTGGGCCCGTACCAGGTAAGCCACTCCCGGCGTGGTCACCACCCCTAAGCGAAATACCTCAATTCCGACGGACAAGAGCCCGGCCACCAGGGCGTTTTCCAGCATTTCCCCAGAAATTCGCGTATCGCGTGAAACCAGCACTTGTGGGCGCTTACGTTGGGAGTGACGGGTTAACACATATCCCCCAGCCCGGCCAACCCGAAAGGCTAGTTCCGGACTCAGATCCCGGTTGGCAACGCCACGCACACCGTCAGTTCCAAAATACTTTAACTTCATGATTCTTCCTCGTTTCTTCCCTGCTTAATTTCTTGACTACTAGTTGCTCGCTGAACTGCTAGCTGATTGACTACTGGAGCTCCTTGTCTCCGTTTGGGAGCTCGCCGATGATTGACGACTCGATGTGGCTGAACTGGTTTCGGTGTCTGACGAACCCGAACTGCTGCTTGAGGAGCCAGACGTTGAGCCACTATCACTTGACGATGACGATTTAGTGCTTGTGATCGGTACCGTTACGGATAGGGTATCCGGCGTCACGACCACGTTTAAGGTTTGGCCGTTCTTATCCACGGCCTGTAAGGTTACCTGCCGCGTGAAGGTGGCCGTCGCCGTGTGGGGCACGTTAACAAAGGCTACCACCTTGGCAACCTTAGCAACCTCGCTCCTGGCCCCGGAAACCTGGACGTTGGCCATTGAAGACTTGGCCGTCCCAACCTCGTAGCCATCGGCAACGGTCTTGCTACTCAATTGAACGCTGACCGGTGCCGTGATCGTCTTTTTCGATTGGATGTTGACCGTGATCGTTTCCGGATCGATGCTGGAAGTCAGCTCGGAATTTAATCCCGACACCTTCAACTTAACCCGGTGCTGACCGGTCCCCAGGTCACTGAGGTCAGCGTAAACCTTAAAGTTTTGGGTGTTGACGGTGGTGGTTACCAAAGCGGATGGCCCGGTCAGCTTAATCTTGACGTACTGCGGGTAGCCAGTTACCACGTAGCGCTTGCTATCAATGGAGACCTGCAAGGGGACCTTAATGGTTTGGGACTTGTCTGACATCAGGGCCGATTGATTACCCTGGCGAGTGGTTTGACGCAAAAAGGAGCCGTTGACGTAAAAGAACATGAACAGGGCCAAGACGAGTGACATCCCGCGCATCACCCACGGACGACTGAAGAAGCTATTATCGTTATTTTTCATGACGTCCTCCCTTCCGGAACGGGTTTACCAGCCGGTCCAAAAGCTTATTCTGATCGGTGCTCTCCTTTTTATAAAGGTGGGCCCGCAAGAATTTGAGGTAATTTTCTTGGGTCATGTCCCGGATCAATTCGTTATCCTTAGTGATCGAAACACCCCCAGTCTCTTCAGAAATTACAATCGTCAGGGCGTCTGTCACCTCCGAAATACCCACGGCGGCCCGGTGGCGGGTCCCCAGTTCCTTTGGGATTAACTTGGAATCCGACAGCGGTAGGTAAGCGGCGGCCACGGCAATCCGGCCGCCCTTGATGATCACCGCCCCGTCGTGAAGCGGGGTGTTGGGGATGAAGGTATTGATTAAAAGGGCCCCGGTCACTTCCGCATCCAGTGGAATCCCGGTTTCAATGTATTCCTCTAGCCCGGTATCCATTTCGATGGCAATTAAAGCCCCGATCCGGCGCTTGGACATGTATTGAATTGCCTGATCGAGTTGGGTAATCAGGGCTTCTTCTTCCTCGTTTTCGGTTTTGGTACGGGTAAACATGGTCCCCCGCCCGAGGTGTTCCAAGCCACGCCTGATTTCTGGTTGGAAGATCACCACCATGGCGATAACCCCCCAGTTGATGATCTGGTCCATCACCCACGACACAGTGGTCAGCCCAATGTACCAAGAGATCAGCTTTACCACAATGATAATGATGATTCCCTTAAATAGCTGGACGGCTCGGGTCCCCCGAACCAGAATCATCAACTCGTAAATTAAAAACCAAATTACCAGGATGTCGATTAAATTAATGAAGTTGCGCCACGTTAAGAGTGCCGCCAAATAGGTCATCATAACCACCCCCGCTAGCTTTGCCGACCGATAATGCGCACCTCAGTCTCCAGTTGGACACCAAACTTTTCTTGCACAGTTTCCTGAACGTGGTGAATAACGTTTAAGTAGTCAGTGGCCGTGCCGTGGTTAACGTTGACGATAAAACCGGCGTGCTTGGTGGACACTTGCGCCCCACCAGACGTGTAACCCTGCAGGCCTGCATCGTGAATTAGCTTGCCGGCGAAGTAGCCCGTTGGCCGCTTAAACACGGAACCACAGGAAGGGAGCTCAAGCGGCTGCTTAGCCGCACGGCGGGCGTTTAAATCCTCCATTTGGGCCGTAATGGCATTTTGGTCCCCCAACTTAAGGGCAAAGGTGGCGTCTAAAACGATCGCCCCGCTTGCTTGAACGGCGGAGTGGCGGTAGCCAAAGTCCATTTCTTCGTTTGATAGCTGGTGGATTTGGCCGTCGCGTTCCATAACGGTAACGTGATCGACAACGGTCTTAGTTTCCCCACCGTAGGCCCCGGCGTTCATGAAAATGGCCCCACCAATCGACCCCGGGATCCCGGCCGCAAATTCTAAACCGGTCAGGGAATGATCCCTAGCGATCTTGGTTACTTCGATGTAAGAAGCCCCGGCGGCCGCTGTTACCATCGTGCCTTCAACCTTAACCGTTTGCATCCGGGTCAGGATCATCACTAACCCCTCAATCCCGCCGTCTCGGACGATTAAGTTAGAGGCATTACCAATCACCGTTAGCGCTAACCCCGTTTGGTGGCAGTAGTCAACTAATTGCTGAACTTGGGCCACGTCGACCGGAAAGGCCAGCCAGTCCGCTGGGCCTCCGGTTTTGGTGTTGGTGTAGTGAGCCAGGGGCTCGTGTTCTTTAATTTCAATTTCTGGAAAGGTGGTTATCAAGTTTTCCATCTGCAAGATCCCTTCTTTTTGATATCACTTTGCCAATTATAGCATTTACTCCCCCAAGATTCTTGTTCGTTTGCCAATCCGGCAACCATCACTTAAAATGAAGTCAGCAATGAAAGGAGGCTTGTTCGTGAACTTTATCGCCATGGACTTTGAAACGGCTAGTGCGAAACGTTTTTCGGCTTGTTCACTGGCTATCACCATCGTTCGTAACAGTCAGATCCAAGATGAGTTTTATACCTTAATTAACCCACAAACGCCCTTTTTTTGGCGTAACACCCAGGTTCACGGGATCCACGAGCGCGATGTAAAAGACGCCCCTACCTTTCCGGAGGTGTGGGAGCACATCCAAGAATTCTTCACGCCCGATAAGCTCGTGATTGCCCACAACGCCACCTTTGACAACAGCGTTTTGAAAAATACCCTGCTCCACTTTGAAATTGAGCCCCCGGTCTACCAGACGCTAGACACCTTAAAGACCAGCCGCCAGCTGTTCCCGGCGTTTCCCAACCACAAGCTCAATACAATCTGTGACCAGCTCAATATCGACCTACATCACCACCATAATGCCTTAGACGACGCCCACGCCTGCGCCAACATCCTTTTGTACCAGGCTAATCACTTTGGTACGGCGCCACTTAGACCCTTCGTTCGGGTGGTCAACCGCTAAGAAAGGTCGTAATTAGGTGACGTGGACGACTAAGCTAGGGTAAGGGTCGGCTTCAGTTTAACACTTACAAATACAGCAAGAGGCTGGGAGAAAACACGGTTTTCTCCCAGCCTCTTAGCGTTTACGGAATCACAATTCCTCAATTCCTTGATACTCCATTGAAACAGCCGGCTGGTCATGGCCATCACTGTCCTTGATGGTGCACTCCGCCACCTCGACAAAGCCGTAGTGTTGATAAAGCCGGCGAGCCCGGTTATTACTCTTGTAAACGTCCAGCACCAGGTGATCTAGCTGGGCAAAATTTACAAACCAATAGAGGGCCTCGTCAAGTAGCAATGAGCCAATTCCGTTGTGCCAGTAATCCTTGAGGACCGCTAAGCCTAGTTCGCCGGCGTTCGCGTCTCCTTCTATGCGCATCACGGTGGCCAAGCCGATTAACTTACCTTGGTAAGTGGCCACCAGAATGATCCCAGTGTTAGAGCGGGCGATCTGGGCAAGGTTTTGGGCCTCACGTTCGACCGTCATGTTCGCTAGGTCACTGTAGACAATCGCGTTGGTTTCCGTTTGTAACTGTGTTAACAGGGCTAACAGCGCGGCCGCATCGGTCGGCTTAGCTTCACGTAGGGATACCGTTTCGTCTGCCATTACAACGCCTCCACTAGGGAAGTAAAGTGTTCGCCATGGGGGTCTAACTGTACTTTCCGTTGGTTATCTTGATCGGTGCGCGTAAAGGTTAGGGCTAGGTAATCAGCTGGTAATTCGTCAGCCGCAAATTGGGCCCACTCCACCACGCTAACCCCATCACCGTCAAAGTATTCATCCAAACCCAGGTCCTCTGCCCCGCCGTTTTCCAGCCGGTAGACGTCCATGTGGTAAAGCGGTAGCCGCCCCCCTTGGTATTCACGAATAATGGTAAAGGTGGGGCTTTTAATCACCTCATCGATGCCTAAGCCCTTGGCCAGCCCCTTGGTGAAAGTGGTTTTCCCGGCCCCGAGGTCGCCGTTTAAAACGAGCACGTCCCCGGCCCGCAACCCCGACGCGATTATTTGGCCGAGTTCTTTTGTTTGTTCTGGAGTATTAAAGGTAAATTGCTTCATGGTGATCCTTAAAGTGCCTGGGCGGCCGTAATCAAGGCCACCTTGTAAACTGCTTCTTCGTCCGTTCCCCGGGATAGGTCAGCCACCGGGGCGTTTAATCCTTGCAAAACTGGACCGATGGCTTCAAAGCCGCCGAACCGTTGGGCAATCTTGTAGCCAATGTTCCCGGCTTCTAGACTCGGGAAGATGAATACGTTAGCGTGGCCAGCAACGTCTGAACCAGGGGCCTTTAGTTCCCCAACTGATGGAACGAAGGCAGCGTCAAATTGCAGTTCCCCATCGATAGCAAGGTCCGGGTTGGCTTCCTTGGCTAGCTTAGTGGCTTCAGCGACCTTGGTAACCATGTCCCCCTTGGCTGAGCCCTTGGTGGAGAAGCTTAACATGGCTACCTTAGGGTCAATCCCAAACAGCTTGGCCGTTTCAGCGGATTGGCTAGCCACCTCGGCCATCGTTGGCGCGTCTAATTCAATGTTGATGGCACAATCAGCAAAGACGTAACGTTCCTCACCCTTTTGCATGATGAAGGCACCGGAAATCCGGTGGGAACCTGGCTTAGTCTTGATAATTTGAAGGGCTGGGCGAACGGTATCCCCAGTTGCGTGAACCGCCCCGGAAACCATTCCATCAACCTTACCCATGTAAACTAGCATCGTAGCAAAGTAGGAAATGTCTTCCAGCATTTGGTCCACTTGTTCCGGTGTGTTCTTCCCGTTTCGGCGTTCCAATAGGGCATCGTGCATTGCTTGCTTGTCTTCGGCTGGGTAAGTTGCCGGATCAAGAATTTGCAGGCCAGTCAGGTCGAACCCATTTTCCCCAGCGACCTTTTCAACGGCCTCTTGGTTACCAAGCACCACTGGTTCAACCAATTGATCCTTCTTCAGGCGAATTGCTGCCCCTAACACACGTGGGTCCTCACCTTCCGGGAAAACGATCGTCTTATCTTGGCCGCGCAGTTGGTCAGCTAACTTTTCAAAAATGTCCATTCGATGTTCCTCCGTTCTAAATGTACCAAATACTACAGGTGGTCGACAGTCGACGGCAGTTGCCAGTTAATTGGGGCTTGGCCGGTCATCTCCAAAAACTGATTGGTCTTTGAAAACGGCCGCGAACCAAAGAAGCCCCGGTAGGCCGACAGGGGACTCGGGTGCGCCGATTCCACCACGAAGTTGCGCTTTAGGTCAATCAAACGCTTCTTATCCCGGGCCGCCCGCCCCCATAAGATGAAGACCACCGGGGTCGGCCGTTTAGACAGGGCGACGATCGCCGCGTCGGTTAGCTGTTCCCAGCCGTGCCCTTGGTGGGAGTAAGCCTGGCCAGCCCGCACCGTCAGAACCGAGTTTAGCAGTAAAACACCCTGCTCGGCCCAGGACCTGAGGTAGCCATGCTTGACGGGCGGGCACCCCAAATCGGCTTGGAGTTCCTTATAAATATTCTGCAAGGACGGCGGTACCGCCACTCCCGGTAAAACCGAAAAGGAACACCCGTGGGCCTGCCCCGGTCCGTGATACGGGTCCTGCCCCAAAATAACCACTTTGACCTTCGAAAAGGGGGTCCAATTAAAGGCCTCAAAGATGTGGTGCATCTCGGGGTAGACCTGCTGGTGGCCATATTCATCCACCAAGAAATTATGCAATTGCTGGTAGTTGGCCGTTTCAAACTGTGGTTTTAACACCGGCCACCAATCATTGTTGATTAACTGTTTCACTTCTGCCACCTCGTAAACATTTTAGCACACTCACCCAAGCGGGAGTAGCCTTGAACGAAACCGTTTTCGTTGTCGATTCGTGAAATTAAGCGCAGTTCCTGTTAGAATACAGATAGCTAATCTTTAAGGGAGGGATTTTGGTGCGCACCCTATACCTACGTGAGCACGGTGGTCAACGTCAGGCAACCACCATCGTTCACGATGAATTCAATAATGCATGTTACTTGCTTACCGGTAAGTGGGGGCTGCGCCAAGACGTTCTTTCCTTGTATACCATGCAAGGGAGCCTGCTCGCTGAGGTGAAGCAGGTTACGCTAGGGCTGTGGCCCAAATTTGTTCTCTACCAAAACCGCCAACGGGTTGGCGTGATCGCTAAATCGCTAGGGTTTGTACGCCAGGTCATCTACATCCGTGGGCTCAACTGGATGGTGGTCGGCTCTCCCCTCTCTGACCGTTACCGGGTCTATCAAGGGAACCGGCTGGTCTTTTCAACTAGTCCCCTTGAAGACACCGGGGGGCTCTACCAAGCAGTTCACATTGCCGACCAAGACGAAGAACCCCTCGCCATTTTAGTGGCCACCATCCTAAACCACTGGTCCCACCGTCCCGATCACGAACTAGCGGTTACCTGGCACCCCCGCAGGGTCGATGATCCCCACCCGCTCCGGGGACTGTCCCCACTAGTAACCACCAGTCCAATTACAAAGCCCAACCGCCGATAACTTCGGCGGTTGGGCTTTTGGCTTTTATTAGTAATGCTTCATGACCCGATCAATCTGGCGGTCCTGCTCACGCTTTTTAATGGCGTTACGCTTATCGTACTCGTGCTTCCCTTGAGCAAGGCCCAAGAGCACCTTGGCGTAGCCGTGTTTCAAGTACATTTTTAACGGTACGAGGGTAACCCCCTTGGCCGTTAATTCGCCTTGTAACTTCTTGAGCTCCTTTTTGTGCAATAAGAGCTTCCGGTTACGTAACGGGTCGTGGTTAAAGATGTTACCACCCGCGAATTCGGCAATGTGGACGTTCATTAACCAGAGTTCACCATTATGAAATTGGGCGTAGCCATCCTTTAGGGTGACCCGCCGTGCACGCACCGACTTGATTTCGGTCCCGGTTAAAACGAGCCCAGCTTCAAAGGTGTCGGTAACCGTGTAGTCATGACGAGCCTTTTTATTTTGGGCAATCAGGTTGGCGTCGAGCCCCTGGTGGTTCTTTTTCGCCATTCTGTTCCCTCCTTTGCAGTCTAGTGGCGGCGGTTTTGTCCGTTACCGTTGCGGCGACGATTGCGGTTGCCATTATTATCCCGGTCGCCACGGTGACGAGTTTGCCCCCGGTTGATCTGGGTGGTGTTACGACTCCCGTTATCACGATCGTGGTCATCGGAGAAGTGACGGCGCCCGTTATTATTGCGCCGTCCATTACCGTTACCGCGACCACGACCGTTGCGGCGGTCATTTTGCCGTGGTGCCCGCAGCTTAGTCAGCGGCGCTTCATCTGCGTTCACCAGCTCGAAGTCAACTTCGCGTTGATCCTTATCAACCCGCAATAGCTTAACCTTTACTGGTTGACCAATCTGGAAGATGTGGTGGTGGTCCCGGCCGACCAAGTCCATGTGCTTTTCGATGTACTCGTAGTAGTCATCGTTCATCACCGAGATATGAATCAAACCTTCAACCGTATTCTCCAAGGCAACGAAGAGGCCAAACTTCATTACGGAAGAGACAACGGCGTCAAAGGTCTCGCCCACGTGGTCCTCCATAAACTCAGCCTTTTTCATCGAATCGACGTCGCGTTCGGTATCAATCCCCCGCCGTTCCGTCACTGAGGTGTGTTCAGCAATTTCCGCTAGGCGATCCCGGTACTTGGCCTTGGCCTCTTCGGTAGTCCCGTTTTCCTTGTACCACTTGATCAAGCGGTGAACGGTCGTATCCGGGTAACGACGAATCGGCGACGTAAAGTGGGTGTAGTACTGGGCCCCCAGCCCAAAGTGGCTTAGCTCATCTTCGGAGTACTTGGCCTGTTGCATACTGCGCAGCATCATCGTTTGGACCATTTGTTCCTCTGGCGTGCCGGCAACTTGCTTAAGCACCTTTTGCAACATCTTTGGCTCAACGTTGGCGAGGTCCCCCGGCATGTTAATCCCGAAAACGGAGAGGAATTCAGCAAAGTTTTTAATCCGTTCGGTATCCGGGTGTTCGTGGATCCGGTAGAGGAATGGTACGTGCATCAAATCGTAGTGCTTGGCCACCGTTTCGTTAGCCGCCAGCATGAAGGATTCGATCATCCGTTCCGACAGCCCGCGGTCGCGTAATTGGATGTCGGTTGGGTGACCATTCTCGTCGACGATGATCTTCGCTTCCGGGGCTTCGAAGTCAATTGCCCCCCGTTGGTGGCGGTGCTTGAGCAAGATCCGGTGCAAGTCGGCCATCGTTTCAAACATCGGTACCAGTTCCTTATATTCCTGGCGGGTCTTTTCATCGTGGGCCTCTAAAATGGCGTTGACACTCTTATAGGTCATCCGGGCGTGCGAACGAATCACCGACGGGAAGATCTCGTGGCTCACGATGTTTCCTTGGGGGTCAATTTCCATTTCACACGACATGGCTAACCGTTCTTCACCCGGGTTAAGGGAACAAATCCCGTTGGAAAGGCGCCGCGGCAACATTGGAATTACCCGGTCGGTCAAATAAACCGACGTCCCCCGCTTGAAGGCCTCTTCGTCCAGTGGCGTTCCCGGTTGAACGTAGTGGGAAACGTCGGCGATGTGGACCCCCAAGTGGTAGTTGCCGTTATCAAGCTTCCAAGCCACCACGGCGTCGTCTAAGTCCTTAGACTCAATTGAATCAATCGTTACCAAGGGTTGGTCAGTTAAATCCGGGCGCCCCGCCTTTTCTTCTGGTTGGACGGTCAACGGGATTTGGTTGGCTTGGTCCAAAACTTCCTTTGGGAATTCGTGGGGAACGTCGTGGGCGTACACCACCGAAAGAATGTCGACGCCGGGTTCATCCTTATCCCCGATCACTTCCAGGGCCGGCCCAGTCATCACCTCCGGAGCGTCTTCGCTTGGGTAGGTCGCAATGCTTGCGGTGACCACTTCATTATCCTGCGGGTGAATCCCATCGCCGGTCACGTAAAAGCGGAGGCTCCCCAGCTTTTTATCCTTTAAAATCACTTCACCGATGAAGTTGCCCATCGTCATGTTCTTAAATTCCCCCACCACGTGGTCATAGGAGCGGGTAATGATCTTCGTGATCTCCCCTTCCGGCCTCTGGTCGCGGGTTGGATCGCCCGCTTGTAAGATCTTAACGGCCACTTCATCACCGGTTAGGGCGTACATCGTGTGGTCCGGGTTAATGAAAATATCTGGCATTTCCGGGTCATAGGAAACAAAGCCAAAGCCCTTGGGGTTACGGTGAAAAACGCCAGTGAATTCCTTTACCTGGGGAACCAGCTTAAATTCACCATCATCCGTCACTTCCACTTTTCCTTCCCGCTCTAATTGAACGAGGGCCTGCACCAGGGGGGTGAATTCGTCCGCACTGGTCATTGAAAGCACCCGGGCCAACTTTTCGGCCGAGAAACTCAGGGCCGCGTTTTCCGTGAGGTAGTCTAGTATTTGTGTCTTTAAATCTGTCATCTTATTCCTTTCGCGTTCAAAAAAAGCCCCCGTTAAACGGAGGCGCTCACTACTAATGTGAGGAAACGTAAACCAGCGCCAAAGCAAGAACAAAGAAAATGATTCCCACAATGACAGTTACGATTTGCATAACGGCTTCGAAGCCCCGCGCCTTCCGCCGGGAGAAGAGGTCGCCACTTCCCCCGGTCAAAGCAGACATCGAATCGTTATCGTTTTTGGCCGGCTGCATCATCACGCACGCGATCATGACCACGCAATCGATCAAAAACAGGGTCATTAACGTATTTTCCACGATCTTCCTCCTATCTGCTCACACTATAACCCTTAGAGTTTAACATAGAAAAGCCTAAATTGCTAATCAATCACCTGGTGGGCACCGCTAATGATCGCTTGTTGGGACTTGAGGTGACTGGCCCCGGTTAGCTGGATTACTAGGGTGTCACCGACCTGGAGGCGGGTATCACCGTGGGGAACGATTTCTTCTTCGCCCCGGTAAACCATTAAAATCAAACAGGATGGTGGCCACGGGTAGTCTTTAACTAAGGCGCCGTCAAGGGCGGTCCCGGCGTAGATGGTCGTCGTCATCTGCGTAATCCCCTCCAGGGACTGGTGTGGTTGACGATGAATGAAGCTTTCAAACATGGCCGTGTAGACGGGAGCACCGCCTAAGACGTCCACGACTAGGTAGGCCACCACCGCCACCACCGCTAACGGCATGAGGTGGGCTAGGGAACCCACCATTTCCGTAATCAACAGGATCGCCGTGAAGGGCGCCTTGGAAATGCAGGCAAAGTAGCCGGCCATGGCGTAAATCACGTAGTTGGCTAAAAAGCGCGCCGGAATTAGGCCCAGGTGAATCAAAATGACGCAGTACAGCCCGCCGAGAACGGCTCCCAAGGTCAAAATCGGCAAGAAAATCCCCCCGGGCAATTCAGAACCGTAGGAAATCATGGAGAAGACAAACCGGAGGACAAACAACCACAAAAAGAGGCTCACTGAGGTCGGCAGGTTGGTCAAACTAATAATCAACCCGTTACCGCCCCCCAGCGTGTTTGGCCACCACCAAGCAATTGGAATCACCAACAAGAATGGGATCACCGGGTACCAAGCGGGCTTAAACCACGTTACCTTGCGGCTCCACGTCCCTAGCCGTAGGATCACGTACTGATACAGCCGCCCTAAAATCCCCAAGAAGAGCCCTAATAACAATAGGTACCCGTACTGATTGACCGGGAAATACATTTCGTGGGGCAGGTCTAAATCCGGCTTGAGGCCAAAGAATTGCATCGACACAAAGTTGGCACTGATCGAGGAAATAAACACCGATAGCCATACTAACGGGGAGAAGTTATGGTAAACCTCTTCTAAGACAAACATTGAGGAGGCGATCGGGGCGTTGAAGGCCGCCGAAAGCCCAGCAGCCGCTCCGGAGGCGATCCCCACCCGACGCTCAATGGCGGTCAGTTTCTTCTTTCCCCGCCCCTCGACGATGCCTTGGCCAACCGTGGCCCCGACTTGAATTGACGGTCCTTCCCGTCCCAAGAAGAGACCGGGACCGATGGAAAGGATGCCCCCAAAGAACTTGCGCCACAAGACTGGCCACCATTGCTCGTCGAACTGGCCCGTTAACTGACCTTCGACTTGCGGAATCCCCGAGCCCTTAATGTTGGGGTTCTTTTGGGCCATCCGCCCCAAGAAAAGGGCTAACGGGACGGTTACCGCTACCCACGCCAATAGCCATAGCGGCTGCTGGTGGAAGAACAAAAAGGCCAGCTTGGTGAGGACCAAGACGTCTTGAATCGCCAACCGAAAGACCGAGGCCACTAACCCAACGGCCACCCCAATCACAATTGCCCGTCCCACCGACCGGGCGTTGCTATACTTTAAAAATTTAAATCTGAACACTACTCCAGAGCCCCCTTGTAAGTTACCAAATTATTTTAGCACAAAAAAAGGGCGGCGCTTAGGGCTGAAAGCGTCGCCACCTGTTTAAGCTAATTTTCTTTTCGCAAGTTGCCCCGGTACCGGATCAGGTAGGCTAAAACGGCCACCACCAAGACGACCGTCCCGGCAATCACTGAAATCCGGGTATCTGGGTTAACGAACATGAAGACCACAATCACCACCAGCATGGCAAAGGCGAAGTAATTAGATAGGGGGTACAAAGGTAATTTGAAGGGATGATCCTTCATTAGGGACGGGTTGTGCTTGCGGAAGCGCAACTCAGCCAAGAGGATCACAAACCACGGGATCATCCCCGGTAAAACGGAAGACGAGAAGACAATCACGAACATATCGGTGGTCGTCTTTGAAAAGACCGTTGCGAAAATGTCGGCAATGAAGCCAAGTAAAATCCCCCCAGAAATCCCCAGGATCGCCATGTCCGGAACCACGTGCTTGGACAAGCGGCCAAAAATCTTAGGCGCATCGCCCTCGTGAGCCAATTTAAAGAGCATCCGGCTTGAAGAATAGATCCCCGAGTTGGCCCCGGAAAGGGCGGCCGTCAGGACCACGAAGTTAATCAAAGAGGCAGCCGCGGTGATGCCCACCTTGGCGAAGGTGGAAACAAACGGCGACCCCACCGCACTTAGGTGGTTCCACGGGTAGATGGTGACAATCACAAAGATCGCCCCAACGTAGAAGATCAGGATCCTGAAGAGGACTGACTTGACCGACTTAACAATCGCCTGTTGTGGGTTAGCTACTTCCCCGGCCGAAATTCCCAGCAACTCAATCCCCTCGTAGGAACCGACGATGATTGACATCGAAAAGAAGAAGCCCGAAATGCCGCCGGTAAAGAACCCGCCGTGGCTCCACAGGTTGGAAAAGCCGGTGGGGTGCCCGCCGTTACCAAAGCCAAAGAAGATAACCATAAAGCCCAAAAGGATCATTAGGATAATGGTGATTACCTTGATCATCGCAAACCAAAACTCTAATGACCCGTAAGCCTTGGCGCTGGCTAAGTTAGCGAGGGCCAAGAAGGCGATGATGACCAACCCAGCCGCCCAGGGCTTGGTGTGTGGCCACCAGTACTGCAGGTATTCCGTGGCGGCCACCACTTCCGACATCCCGACGACGATGTATTCAAAGACGTTGGCCCACTTAGCTAAGTAACCGGCAATTGGGTGAACGTATTCGGTAGCGTAATCGGCAAAGGAGCCGGTCCCCGGGTTAACGTAAATCATTTCTCCCAGGGCCCGCATGACAATGTAGAGAATCAAACCAACGAAGGCGTAAGCTAAAATCACCGATGGTCCCGTCCACTTAATCGTCGACGTCGACCCCATGAACAAACCAACCCCGATGGCTCCCCCTAAGGAGATCATCTCCATTTGACCAGCTGTCATCGAACGCCGCAGTTCGGGCGCCCCACTTGATTGCTGTTTCATTATTTTCAATTCCTCTCTAAGTTAAAGGGGGACCGTGCCCCCTTGACGATGGCAAAGCGCCAAAACAACTATTTTTCATTATAGGCGATCCGTCCCGAGGGGGCAATAAGCGGGTCTCATCAAATTATCACCAGAAATTAAAAAAGACCGGAAGAAAACAGGGTTTCTTCCGGTCTCTTTTTAATCAACCAAATTAACGGTTTTCGATGTCTTGCTTAGCTTGTTCACTAAGGTTGTAGAAGGAACGGATTCCCTTGTACTTAGCAACGTCGCCAAGGTTGTCTTCAATCCGCATTAATTGGTTGTACTTAGCAAGACGGTCGGTCCGGCTCATGGAACCAGTCTTGATTTGGCCGGCGTTAGTAGCAACCACCAAGTCAGCGATCGTCGTGTCTTCAGTTTCACCAGAACGGTGGGAAACGATGGCCGTGTAACCAGCTTCCTTAGCCATTTCGATGGCTTCAACGGTTTCCGTCAGAGTACCGATTTGGTTCAGCTTGATCAGGATCGAGTTGGCAGCGCCCATCTTGATCCCCTTAGCAAGGTAGTCGGTGTTAGTAACGAAGAAGTCGTCACCAACCAATTGAACCTTCTTGCCAAGCTTGTTAGTCAATGTTACCCAGTCATCCCAGTTGTTTTCGTCGATCGGGTCTTCAACAGAAACAACCGGGTACTTAGCGATGATGTCGGAAAGGTATTCGATCCATTCTTCGGTGGTGTATTCTTCACCAGTGGACCAGTGAAGCTTGTACTTCTTGTCTTCGTCGTTCCAAAGTTCAGAAGCAGCCACGTCAAAGGCAATCGCAACGTCCTTACCAGGCTTGTAGCCGGCAGCTTCGATGGCCTTGATCAGGTATTCGAACGGTTCTTCGTTGTTAGCGAAGTCTGGGGCAAACCCACCTTCGTCACCAACGGAAGTAACCTTGCCATCTGCTTCCAAGGCCTTCTTTAAGGCGTGGAAAGTTTCGGAACCCATCCGGATGGCTTCGCGAACGGTTGGGGCACCAACCGGCATGATCATGAATTCTTGGAAGTCCACCTTGTTGTCAGAGTGGGCCCCACCATTGATGACGTTCATCATTGGCGTTGGCATTACGTGTGCGTTAAAGCCGCCCAAGTAGTTGTAAAGAGGAACTTGCAGTTCATCTGCAGCAGCCCGTGCGGTTGCCAAGGAAACGGCCAGAATGGCGTTAGCCCCTAACTTACCCTTGTTTGGCGTCCCGTCGAGGGCAATCATTGCCTTGTCAATCGCGATTTGGTCCGTAACTTCCATCCCGACGATTTCCTTAGCAATAACGTTGTTAACGTTGGCAACGGCCTTTAAAACACCCTTGCCACCGAAGCGGTCCTTGTCACCGTCACGAAGTTCAACGGCTTCGTGTTCACCAGTTGAAGCACCGGACGGGACGATCCCCCGCCCAACACCACCAGCTTCGGTGTAGACTTCTGCTTCAACGGTTGGGTTCCCACGTGAATCAAGGACTTCACGGGCGTAAATATCTGTAATAAGTGACATTAGATGACTCTCTCCTCTTGATTTTATTTGGAAAGCAATTCCGCCTTCCATTCTATTATTTTGATCAGTTTAAAACAAGTCAGATCGCTAATTTCCTGGGAAATTTAAACAGTCCATCAGTGACCAAAGCGTTGGTAGTTAACCATCTCTAAAAAAGTGGTGGCGTCCAAACTAGCCCGTCCAATCAAAACCCCGTCAATATCGTCTTTTTGCATTAAGGTCTTGATGTTAGACAAATTAACGCTACCCCCGTATAGGATCCGTACTTGGTTGGCAACTTCATCGTTGTAGAGGTGGGCAATCGTTTGGCGAATCAGGTAACACCCCTCATTGGCTTCTTGCGGGGTGGCCGCCTCGTTACCACTACCAATTGCCCAGCTTGGTTCATAGGCGATCGTCACCCGCGAAAGCTCGCTTTCTTTGACCCCTTGGAGGCCGGAAATGACTTGGCTGACCACCCAGACAATCCGATCGTGCTCCTGCTTGCGTTTCATCGTTTCATCGACGCACAAAATCGGGCAAATTCCGGCGCTCAAGGCAGCATGGACCTTTTTGTTAATCGTGGCGTCGTCTTCATAAAACAAGCGGCGCCGCTCTGAATGGCCGATGATGACGTGCTTAATTCCTAATTCACGCAGGGCCAAGGGGCTGGTCTCACCAGTAAAGGCCCCTTCGTCTTGGTAAAAGCAGTTTTCGGCTACAATCTTTAAATTGGTCCCCCGGGTGTGTTCGACGAGCGACTCCAAAAAGAGGGTTGGCACCGCCAACTCCACTTCTTCTTGTTCCGGATCCGGCAGGGCGTCTTTGATTTGGTCAACGTAATCGACCGCTTCCGTAATTGTCTTATACATCTTCCAATTGCCGACAATCAATGGTTTTCGCATTCAATCACCCCCACGTAAAAAAGAACATGGAATTCAACCTACTCTGTATTCCACAAAAAAACGAAAAAGGGGTGGGAAACTTTTTCTTTCCAACCCCTTTCAAGTTTACTTATCAGAAATGGCAGCAATCCCCGGAAGAACGTCCCCTTCCAGGTAGGCCAATGAAGCTCCCCCACCAGTGGAGATGTGAGTTAACTTGTCAGAAATGCCCAGTTGCTTAGCGGCCGCCGTGGAGTCACCCCCACCAACGATCGTCGTTGCGCCTTCAAGCGTCCCCAAGAATTGACCAACTTCCAAGGTTCCCTTGGCAAAGTTACTCATTTCAAAGACACCCATTGGGCCGTTCCAAACAACGGTCTTAGCGTCTGCCAGCACCTTCTTAAATTCTTCGATTGACTTTGGACCAATGTCTAAGGCCATCCAGCCGTCATCGATGTCGCCTTCAACCACCTTGGTGTTAGCGTCGTTGGCAAACTTGTCGGCAACTACGTTATCCACTGGTAAGACTAACTTGTCGCCAGCCTTTTCCAAGATTTCCTTAGCAACGTCAATCTTGTCTTCTTCAACCAGGGAGTTCCCGATCTTGATGCCCTTGGCAGCGTAGAAGGTGTAAGTCATCCCCCCACCGACAATGACCTTATCAGCCTTGTCGAGCAGGTTGTTGATAACCCCGATCTTGTCGGAAACCTTGGCACCACCCAAGATGGCAACAAATGGGCGTACTGGGTTGGTAACGGCGTCACCTAAAAACTTGATTTCCTTTTCCATCAGGAAGCCCGCCGCTGCCTTGCCTGGCATGTTGGAAGCAATCCCCACGTTGGAGGCGTGCTTACGGTGAGCAGTCCCGAAGGCATCGTTGATGAAGAGGTCACCCAAGGATGCCCAGTACTTACCCAATTCTGGATCGTTACCAGATTCGCGCTTAACGTATTCGCCGTCCTTAACGTCTTCGTAACGGGTATTTTGAACCACCAGTACTTGGCCGTCTTCCATCTTGGCGATGGCGTCTTCTAATTGCGGACCTTCCGTAACCGGTACAAAGGTTACCGGCATGTTCAGCAGGTTAGAAAGGCGTTCTGCCACCGGACGCATGGACAGACCCGGCTTGTCGTCTTCCTTCTTGATCCGGCCCAGGTGGGAGAAGAGAATTGCCTTCCCCTGGTGGTCCAATACGTACTTGATGGTTGGCAAAGCAGCCACAATCCGGTTGTCGTCGCCAACAACACCATCCTTAATCGGCACGTTGAAGTCAACGCGCATTAAGACCTTCTTGCCGGCCAAGTCTAAATCTTCAACCGTTAATTTAGCCATGAAATCTTCCTCCTTATTTAAAAGAAAAGACGGGGGAGTCGCCTCCTCCCGCCTTTTTGATCACCTTAATTCAGCTTGCAATTAAAGGCTTGCAAAGTGGATCAGGGTGCGGATCATGTTGCTGGTGAAACCGTATTCGTTGTCGTACCAAGCAACCGTCTTAACTAATTGGGAACCATCGTCGGCTTCCATGATTTCGGTTTGAGATGGGTCAAAGACAGAACCGTAAGTGGAGCCAATGATGTCGGAGGAAACGATTGGGTCTTCAGTGTAACCAAAGGCGTCGTTACCTTCCGTAGCCTTCTTCATAGCGGCGTTGATTTCGTCAACCGTAACGTGCTTGTCCATGATGGAAACAAGTTCCGTCAGGGAACCGTCAACAACACCAACACGTTGAGCGTGACCAGAAAGCTTACCGTTCAGTTCTGGGATAACCAGACCAATGGCCTTGGCAGCACCAGAAGAGTGCGGAATGGTGTTCGTGCTTGCAGTACGGTTGTTACGCATCTTCTTACCACGAGGACCATCGAGGATAGCTTGCGTGGAAGTGAAGGCGTGGATGGTCGTCATCGTACCAGCCTTGAGACCGAATTCCTTGTTCAGGAAGTAAGCCATTGGGGCCAGGCAAGAAGTGGTGCAGGAACCTGCAGAAACGATCTTGTCGTCAGCCTTCAGCGTGTCCAGGTTAACCCCAGGAACAACAGTAGGAATGTTACCAGCAGGAGCGGAGATCAGAACCCGCTTAGCACCAGCATCCAGGTGTGCTTGGGACTTTTCAGCAGAAGTGTAGAAACCAGTACATTCAAGGACAAAGTCAACCCCGTCGTTTGCAACCCACGGAATGTTCTTAGCGTCGCGTTCTGCGTAAACTGGGTACTTCTTACCGTCAACAATGATCCCTTCTTCGTAAGCAGAAACTTCACCAGGGAACTTGCCGTGCGTAGAGTCGTACTTCAGTAAGTAAGCCAGCATGGACGGCGTCGTCAAGTCGTTGATTGCAACAACTTCGATTTCGTCAGAGTTGAGTTCGTGAATCCGACGGAAAGCCAAACGACCAATCCGGCCAAAACCATTAATACCAATCTTTACAGTCATACTGTAATTTCCTCCTTTAGGAAAATAATTCATGTACCCATTAAGTGTATCACCATTAGCCAAAAAATACAGCCATCGTCGTGCATTTTTTAACAAAGTTCACCTAAATTGGGTACCACCAATATAAACAACATTGTACCCATTTCACTTGTGCTTGTCCAATCATGCCGCCTAGATTTTCCGTTGGCGATTGACGGTTGCTATTTAAGGTGACTTTCGTTATAATCGGAATGTTGAAATATTTACGAGAGAGATAAAGGAGGCATGAACCATGCGCAAAGCACATCCACACGGCGTTCAAGGCCGGCGTCCAATTGCTCCGAAGTACAAGCGGGCTTTAAAAGAAAAGAAGATTGAAGCTATCCGTAAGTGGGCTAAGGAAGCACCTGCTGACGAAAAGTAATTTCAATTATGATCCCCTCCCCCATTTGGGCGGCGGGGATTTTTTATTTCCTTGAAAAAAAGCCGTCCCCTTAAGCCCACTAGTCACCTTCACATCGGCAAAGTTGACCAAACAAAAAAGAGCTATCTAATTCGATAACTCCCCACATGGTCCCATGCCAAAAATTTTTACCTCAGTTTTACCACAGTTTCGATTTAAAACTATGTTGACTGATTTTCAGTAAGAATAAAAAATGCCGTCATCCCAAGGATTTAACCATCCCTGAAAATGACGACAATAAAACTTAGTGCCCCAAACAGGATTCGAACCTGTACATGGTTACCCATACAACGACCTGAACGTTGCGCGTCTGCCAGTTCCGCCACTGGGGCATAATATTCGTTTTTAATGCGCCCCCGGGGAGTCGAACCCCGATCTCGAGAACCGGAATCTCGCGTGCGATCCATTACACTAAGGGCGCGCTACCTTTTGGCGCATTTCTTTGCCTCGCTGCTTTGTTATCAAGCAACGTATATAATAATACACATTCAGCGCCTTTTTGACAAGCCCCTTTTTTAAATTAATTTTCCTCCCCTAAAGCGAGCATCTAGACCAATTTATATCAACCGGTTGTTTAAATTTGGTCATTAAAAGGACTTGCCAACTAGACCATTGAGGGATATGATAGGTATTGTCAATTAACGACGGGCATTCCCTCGTCATTAACCAATTTAAAACATAAACCAATTAAATAATTATGGAGGACCTAGACCATGACGAAACACGAACGGATGTTAGCAGCCTTAGACGTTTACAAAAACGGCGATGACAAAGCAGAAATGAGTCAATTGGCTGCCGAAAGCGCCAGCGCTGAATTAGATCTTTTATGCCAAGACCTGGATGACTAATCACTAATTATCTGGCTCGCCGACTGTCCCGGGGGGAGCACCGCCTTCTATGGCCGAAATCTGGTTAAGATGCTGATCATCTCCACCTTTTTTCTACCTAACATTTAAAAAGCTAGCATGAGTCCGTGAGAGTACTTTACTCGCGGACTTTTTTCACACCAAGTGTCAACTAATCGAGGATGGCCCCACCTCGTTACTTCTTGCCGTTCACGTTAATTTAAAAATAATTCTCTCAATATGTTAACGGTGTGACAGATTGCGAAAACGCCCCCAATTGGGCCTGGTCCATGCCAATGGGGTGAAAAACTTTTGCCAACGAGTGGGTAAATGATTTGACCTTTTTTGACCTATAGAGTAGACTATCCCCATAAGTTAGCAAACAGTACTAACTAGTGCTAATTAAGGAGGCCAACTGAATGAACTTAGTACCAACCGTCATTGAGCAATCGTCCCGTGGCGAACGCGCTTATGACATTTACTCCCGTCTTTTAAAGGACCGGATCATCATGTTATCTGGTCCGATTGAAGACAACATGGCAAACTCAATTGTTGCCCAACTGCTCTTCTTGGACGCCCAAGATTCCACCAAGGACATCTACTTATACATCAACTCCCCTGGTGGGGTGGTTACCTCTGGGATGGCAATCTACGACACGATGAACTTCATCAAGTCTGACGTTCAAACGATCGTGATCGGAATGGCTGCTTCAATGGCATCCGTCCTGGTTTCCTCCGGGACCAAGGGGAAGCGGTTCGGTCTTCCACACTCAACCGTGATGATTCACCAACCATCCGGTGGTGCCCAAGGTCAACAAACCGAAATCCAAATTGCCGCCGAAGAAATCCTGAAGACCCGCAAGATGATCAACGAAATTCTTGCTAAGAACTCCGGGCAAAGCTTCGAGCAAGTTGAACAAGATACTGAACGGGATCACTACTTAACCGCCCAAGAAGCCGTGGATTACGGCCTGTTGGATGGGGTTATGGATTCAAACAATCTGAAGTAACCCCCGCATCTAGGCACTAGGCAGAATTTATTTCTGCTTGGTGCCTTTTTTGATTGACAGCGGGGTGCCCCTCTTTTATTCTGGGGCTAAATTTAAATTGAGAGGAGCTCACCATGAACTACACCGACCAGTGGCGCCAAGCCGTTTTACCGACCTGGCAAGCTAGCTTTGACCACCCCTTTATCACCGCCTTGCACGACGGGACCCTGCCCGAAGACACCTTTCGCTACTACCTCATCCAAGATCACCACTACCTCACCGCCTTTGCCGCCCTCCACGAGGCCATCGCTGAACACCTACCGGCCGATCAAGCTCAGGTCTTGTTAGCCCTAAACGAAGGGAGTGGTGAAGACACCATCCGCGACAAGATGCACGCGGAGCTAGGGATCACCGCTACTGACTTTGCCACCACACCGGTCGGCCCCAACCGCCTACGCCTACATTAGCCACATGTATTACCAGCTCAATGAGGTTAACCCCCAGGCCGCCGTGGCCGGCTTGCTGCCTTGCTACTGGCTTTACGCCCAAATTGACGCCCACCTGGCCAAGTTAACTAGTCCCAAGCCACTCTACCAAGCCTTCTTTAACGCCTATGCTAGCGACGACTTCACCACGTCAACTAACCAAATGCTCGACCTAGTTAACCAAACCGCAGCCGCTAGCTCCCCGGACGTGCAAACCCAAATGGCGACGGCCTTTAAGCGCAGCGCCGTTTACGAAAGCCACTTTTGGCAAATAGCCTACCAAAAAGAACGGTGGTAATCAAAAGAAGCGTGCGGCCCAACCTCCGATACGGGCCGTTTGACCAAGCTAGAGCAGGAACATTAGTTTTAAAGACAACAAGAGGCTGCGAGAAATTCCTCGCAGCCTCTTGTTTATTATTTAGATTGCCTTGCCCTGCCGCAATTCGTCGGCGTAGGCATTTAGCTTGCGGAGCCGGTGATTGACCCCCGACTTTGAAATTGGGCCCCCGGGTACCAACGTCCCCAGTTCCTTTAGACTTACTTCCTGGTGAGCCAACCTAGTTTCGGCGATGGCACGTAGCTTTTCAGGGAGGCTACTTAGCCCCACCGTCGCCTCAATCAGCATAATATTTTCCACCTGGCGATTGGCGGCATTGGCCACCTTATCCATATTGGCGTTCTCACAATTAACCAGCCGGTTGACCGAATTACGCATGTCGCGGACAATCCGGATGTTTTCAAATTCGAGCATTGAAGTGGTTGCCCCGATCAACTGTAAGAAGTTCGCGATCTTTTCGGCTTCCTTTAAGTAGACAATGTAGCCACTGCGCCGGTTGGTGGTGCGGGCGTTTAGGTCATAGCGGTTGATCATTTCAGCGATCATCTCGTTGTGCTCTTCATACAAAGAATAGATCTCGAGGTGGTAGCGCGACGTCTCCGGGTTATTAACGGAACCGCCCGCCAAGAAGGCCCCCCGCAAGTATGACCTGATCATCAAGTCGTCGGTCAACAAGTCCAAGGGAACCCGTTCCTTGATTTGAAAACCGTCCAAAATGGCCAGGTCCCCCAAGATTTCCTGGACGTGGTGGCGTAAGCGAACCACGTAGGTGTTATTCTTTTTGAGTTTCATTTTCTTGCGGACCAGAATATCACTTTCTACCTTGTAAAGTTGCTTAATCAGTGAATAGATCCGCCGGGCGATGGCCGGGCTTTCGGTCTGGACGTTTAAAATCATGGCATGGTTAGCCAGCCCAATGGAGCCGTTCATCCGGATCAGGGCCATCAATTCGGCCCGGGCGTTTTTTTCGTGTACCGTGATCCCGGTGAGTTCTTTCTTCACTTCGCTAGCGTAAGACATGGAATCTCCCCTTCAGTTTAGTAATGAACGTCATGGAGCCGGTTGATCAGCTCTTCGACGACCTTGTCGCGATCATGGAAGGCCCCGTTATCGCGCAAGCGCAAAAAGTTACTAGAAATCACCCGGCACCCCATTTCCCGCAGGGTACGGAAATCATGGGTAACCGGCTGTGAAATCTCATTCCACTCCTTAAAGTCAATGTAGTCGTTTGGCACCGGCTGAATGTTGACCAAGACGGTATCGACAAAGTTCTTTCCCAGGTGCTTATTTAAAACCCGGACGTGGTCGGCATCGGTGAAGTGATCGGTCTCCCCCTTTTGGGTCATGATGTTGCAAATGTAGACCACCTCTGCCTTGGTTTCACAAACCGCCCTCCCAACGTTTTCGATCATCAGGTTCGGTAGGATCGAGGTGAACAAACTCCCCGGCCCCAAGACGATTTGATCGGCGTCCATAATGGCCTCGATTACCTCCGGCACCGCTTCTGGCTGGTGGTGTTCCCCGTCACTAACCCAAACGTGGTCGATTTGCCCGTGGGCGGCCGTAATCTCCGACTCGCCCCGAATGACCCGGCCATCGGCAAAGGCCGCGTTTAAAGTCAGCGGTTCGTTGGCAACCGGGTAGATGTGACCATGGATTTTCATCATCATCCCTAGTTCTTGGACGGCCTCAAAAATCCCGCCCCGCATTTCTGCCAAGGCCGAGATGATTAAATTGCCGATCGCGTGCCCCGCCAAAAATTGGTCGGTACTCCGGAAGCGGTACTGGAAAATATCCTTTTCAATCCGGGGCATTTCCGCCAAGGCCACCAAGGCATTGCGAATGTCGCCAGGGGGAACCACGTTCACGTAATCACGCAGGATCCCCGATGAGCCCCCGTCGTCAGCAACGGTCACAATGGCAGTAATATCAACATTATGGTCTCTTAGGCCGCGTAAAATGATTGGCAGGCCGGTCCCGCCACCAATCACCACAACCTTCGGGAGATGATGCATCAAAACGACTCCTTCTTTCTGTTAGTTGGCCTTGTCCACGTCACGGTGATGGACGTGAACTGGGTATTGGTTATTCTTCAGGTCAGCGGCCAGCCGGTTAGCAATCGTTACTGACCGGTGTTGGCCCCCCGTACATCCAATGGCAATTATCAAACTACTCTTGCCCTCCTTGATGTATCCCGGCAAGGCGACTTCAATTAGCGAATACAAGTGTTGGTAGAAGTTTTGGGCCAGCGGATTATCCATTACGTAAGCTTGGACCGCCGGATCGTTCCCCGTCTGGTGCTTTAGGTCTGGAATGTAATACGGGTTAGGTAAAAACCGGACGTCAATCACCAAGTCAGCGTCCAGGGGAAGCCCGTACTTAAAGCCAAAGGACATCACGTTAACGTAAAACGAGTGGGCCTCGTCCGGTGAAAAACGTTCCGTAATTCGTTGCTTAAGCTGGCGGGGCGTCAGGGTGGTCGTATCAACTACCAGATCCGCTTGCGACTTCAGGTCATTTAACAGCTGGCGCTCCCGCATGATGCCTGGTAAAACACCATCTTGGTGACTCAAGGGGTGGGCCCGGCGCGATTCTTTATAACGCGAAACTAGCTCCTCGTCCGTAGCCTCCAAAAATAAGAGCCGTAGCGTAAGATCAGAACGCCCCCGTAGTTGCGCTACGCACGGCACCACCTGATCGTAAAATCCCCGTGACCGGGAGTCCATCACCATTGCCATCCGGGTAATTTCACCGGACTGCTTAACCGCGTCAACGAACTTGGTGGCCACGCTAGGAATCATGTTGTCAATGACAAAGTAGCCCAAGTCTTCAAAGGATTGGACGGCCACCGTCTTTCCGGCCCCGCTCATTCCCGTGATGATGACCACTTCTAATTGTTCCGCCATTATCAAACCCTCCCGTCTTTTCAAACACCCGTCTATTGTAACACACCGGGCGTGTCATGCCTAGCAACGCTACCCGGCGTATCAAAAAAGGAGGCCGGAAGCATCGTTTCTCCCGGCCTCCGACTGTATTCACGAACGTTAGACAGAAAGTGCGCCAACCAACCGTGGCCCTTCACTTGGGGCTACGTGGTTGGTGAGTTCCCACCTTCTTGTTACGCCTAGTTACTTTCGGGGGTTCCCTTTTCGGTTTTGATATTTAATTCCTTGGCCAGGTTAGCGACCGACAGAATCGGTACCTGGTGCTCTTCTAGGTAACGGAATTGCGCACTCTTCTTGCTGGCCGCCCGTGGCACCGTACTATTGGTGTCCAAAAGCAAGCCGAGCCGGGCTTCCTTTGGTGAAACCCGCTTAAATTGATGCTGGTAGTGATTAGCCAATTGGTCAATCACGGACTGATCGTTGGTGATCCGGGCCTGCTTGGGGTTAAAGACCACCGCCACCGGTACGCTACCGTCATCTTGGGCCAGTTTCTTTAAGGAAACGGGGTGCTCACTTAGGTCAACCAAGTGACGGTCAGCCGGTTGGTCAATTACCATCGGCACCTGCTTAGAGGAATTGGTGTTGGTCGTTGCATTGGCGGACTTGGTCACTTGGCGGTTTCCCTTCTTGGTCGCCTTGGTCCGCCCAGCCTCCTTGGTAGACTTGGTATTGGTCGGGGCTTTTTTCCAACTAGCAATTTCCGGCAGGGCGACTAAGTAGTCGTAAACCTGCGCGGTTAACAAGACATCTGAAAGGGCATGGTGCATATTTGAGACGTCAAAGCCCAGCAAACGCCCTACCCCACGCAGGCTCGGTTTATTGGGTAGTTCCCCTAACCAGCTGACCAACTCGTCAACTTCAAAGCAGCAGACCGCCTTCTCATCAACGAGCGGGCCACCGTGGTTTTTAATTGCCTCTAACAACACCTGGAGATCGCCGTGGACGTTCCACCCCCCAATCGGTAGGCTAAAGTCGATAAAGTTTAAGAGGTCGGCAACGATCTTATCCCACTGTCCCTGCTTCTTGTAGGTCTTGTAGGTGACGTTGGCGTAATCCATTCCACGCAAAATATCGTCGGCCTCGGCGTCGGCCCAGTAAACAAAGCGGTGGAATTGCTTACCGACCTTGCGCCCGTTTTGGTACTTGACCACCCCAATTTCTAAGGGGAGGTGCTCCCGGGTCTTTTTATGGGTGGCAAACTCAAGGTCTAGCATGTAGTACTTGCTTGGTAGACTCTGGAGTTTGGCCAGTTTCATTTCTTGCATTCTAAAATCCTTTCCATTAGGTGATTTATCCGAACGTGATCGTTAAATCAAGGATAGGAGGGCGCGCCCCTTTTTGTCAAGAAAGGTCCTTACTTCTTCTTTTTAGCGGCCCGTTCCGCCGCCCACTTGGCATCCCGGTCCAACATCTCCTTGAGGTAGTGACCCGTGTAAGAAGCTGGGACCTGGGCCACTTCTTCCGGGGTTCCGGTAGCGACAATTTCTCCACCGGCTTGACCCCCCTCGGGACCGAGGTCAATCAACCAGTCGGCCGACTTGACCACGTCTAAGTCGTGTTCGATTACCAAAACGGTGTTCCCAGCGTCAACTAGGCGCTGTAGCACTGCTAGCAGGCACTTGATGTCGGCCATGTGGAGCCCGGTCGTTGGTTCGTCGAGGATGTAAAAGGAACGCCCGTTAGATTGACGGTGCAACTCACTAGCCAGTTTCATCCGTTGGGCTTCCCCCCCGGACAGGGTGGTGGCTGGCTGGCCGAGGTGAACGTAGCCTAGGCCAACGTCTTGAATCGTTTGAAGCTTACGCCGAATCTTGGGAATCGCACTGAAAAAGTGGAGGGCCTCTTCAACGGTCATGTCTAAGATCTGAGCGATATTTTTGCCCTTGTATTCAACCTCCAAGGTTTCCGAGTTGTAACGGGTGCCGTGGCAAACCTCGCAGGGAACGTAGACGTCGGGCAAGAAGTTCATCTCAATCTTGATAATTCCGTCCCCGTGGCAGGCTTCACACCGTCCCCCCTTGACGTTAAAGGAGAAGCGGCCCTTTCCGTAGCCCCGTAACTTGGCCTCATTAGTTTGGGCGAACAGGCCCCGGATGTCGTCAAAGACCCCCGTGTAGGTGGCCGGGTTCGAGCGCGGCGTCCGCCCAATTGGTGACTGGTCGATGTCGATCACCTTTTCCACGTTTTCCAAGCCGCGGATCTCCTTGTATCGCCCTGGCTTGTCGCTGGCCCGGTTTAGTTGCTGGGCCAGGATCCGCTTGAGGATCTGGTTAACCAGGGTCGACTTACCGGAGCCAGACACCCCGGTGACGCAGATAAACTTCCCCAGCGGGAACTTAACGGTGATGTCTTTGAGGTTGTTTTCCTTGGCCCCCACGAGGGTCAAGACGTGGCCATTGCCGGACCGACGCTCGCTGGGTACCGGAATCATCTCCCGTCCCGACAGGTACTTACCGGTCAAAGACTTGCGTGAGCGCATAATCTGTTTCGGGGTCCCAGCCGCCATCACCTGACCACCGTCTTCGCCGGCCCCCGGACCAATGTCGATGATGTAATCGGCCGCCCGCATCGTATCCTCATCGTGTTCCACGACAATCAGGGTGTTCCCCAGGTCACGCATCTTCTTCAGTGAGTTAATCAAGCGGTCATTATCGCGCTGGTGGAGCCCAATCGATGGTTCATCTAACACGTACATGACCCCGGACAAGTTGGAACCGATCTGGGTCGCCAACCGAATTCGCTGGGCCTCCCCCCCGGAGAGGGTCCGTGCCGACCGGGAGAGGGTCAAGTACTCAACCCCCACGTTTTGCATAAAGGTCAGCCGGTCGAGAATTTCCTTTAGAATTGGCCGGGCAATCTCTTGGTCTTGTTCAGACAAGTGAACCCGCTGGAAAAAGTCAATTTCTTCAGAAATCGGCAGTTCCGAAACCTGACCAATGTTTTGGCCCGCCACCTTCACTGCCAAGGCCTGTTCGTTGAGCCGGTAACCGTGGCAGGCTGGGCACGGCAACTCGGCCATGTACTTACGCATCTGCTCGCGGGTGAAGTCGGAGTTCGTTTCCTTGTAGCGGCGGGAAACGTTATTGACCACCCCCTCAAAGGTCACGTCGACGTCACGAATGCCGCCAAAGTCATTTTGGTAGTGGAAGTGGAAGGTTAAGTCATCACCGTACAAAAGCTGGTGCTTGGTTTGGTCATCGAAGTCTTCAAAGGGGGTGTCCATGTCAATCCCGGCGGCCGCGCAGTACTGGGCCAACAGGCTGGGGTAGTACTTAGAAGAGATTGGGTTCCACGGCACTAAGGCCCCCTCGTTTAAGGTCTTCGTTTGATCGGGAACCACGAGGTCGACGTCAACTTCTAACTTACTCCCGAGCCCCTCACAAACCGGGCAGGCACCCAGCGGGGCGTTGAAGGAGAACAACCGTGGTTCCAGTTCGGGCATCGAGAAGTCACCGTACGGGCAGGCGTAGTGTTCGGAAAAGGGGATCTTCTCACCGCCAATAATGTCGGCCACCGCCACCCCATCGGCCAGGCGCAAGGCCGCTTCAAAGGAGTCAAACAGGCGTGAACGAACGCCGTCTTTCACGATAATGCGGTCCACCACCACGTCAATGGAGTGCTTCTTGTTCTTCTCCAGTTCCGGTACCTCATCGACGTCGTAGGTTTCACCGTCAACTTGCACCCGGACAAAGCCGTCCTTTTTGATCTTGGCTAACACTGCCTTTTGGGTCCCCCGCTTTTCGTGGACGACCGGCGCCAGTACCTGCAGGCGGGTCCGTTCTGGCAACTCTAGGATCTGGTTAACCATTTGCTCAGGTGATTGGCTGGCAATTGGTACCCCGTGGGTGGGACAAAGCGGCGTCCCCACCCGGGCCCACAAGAGGCGCAAGAAGTCGTTAATTTCCGTCACCGTCCCCACCGTTGAACGGGGGTTATGGGAAGTCGTTTTTTGATCAATCGAGATCGCCGGCGATAGCCCTTCAATTGAGTCCACGTCCGGCTTATCCATTTGGCCAAGGAACTGGCGCGCATAAGCCGACAAGCTCTCCACGTACCGGCGCTGCCCCTCAGCGTATAAGGTATCAAAGGCTAAGGAAGACTTGCCGGAACCAGACAGCCCCGTGATGACGACCAACTTATTCTTGGGGATCGTCACGTCAATGTTCTTTAAGTTATGTGCCCGGGCACCCCGAATTACAATCTTTTCGTTTGCCATCAATAACTCCTATTTCTTCTTCATTCGACTAGTCAGTTCCATGACCGTATCACGTAAAGTAGCGGCCTGTTCAAAGTCTAGGCGCTTGGCGGCCGCCTTCATCTGCTCGGTTAGCTCGGCGATCATCTGGGCCTGGGCCTCTTTATCTAGGGCCGCAAAGTCCTTGCTGGTAAATTCTGCCCCCTTATCGGCTTGCTCATCTTCTACCGGCTTAACGGCCTTAATTGCCTCTTGGATCGGCTTAACGATCGTCTTTGGCGTGATGCCGTGCTCCTTATTGTAGGCCTCTTGGATCGTCCGCCGCCGCTTGGTTTCGTCGATGGCGGCCCTCATCGAATCGGTAACCGTGTCGGCATACATAATCACGGACCCGTTGGCGTTGCGGGCCGCCCGCCCAATCGTTTGGATCAAGGAGCGTTCGTTACGCAAGAAGCCTTCCTTATCGGCATCCAAGATGGCCACTAAGGAAACCTCCGGAATGTCTAATCCCTCCCGTAAGAGGTTGATGCCGACTAAGACGTCAAACTTACCCAGCCGCAAGTCGCGAATGATTTGGGTCCGTTCCAAGGTCTTGATATCTGAGTGCAGGTACTTGACCTTTAAGCCAAGGTCCTTTAAGTAATCCGATAAGTCTTCGGACATCTTCTTGGTCAAAGTGGTGACCAATACCCGTTCGTTTTTTTCGATCCGCTTGTTAATCTCGCCAACCAGGTCGTCGATTTGCCCCATCACCGGTCGTACTTCAATGGTCGGATCCAAAAGCCCCGTTGGCCGAATAATTTGTTGGACCACCCGGTCAGTTTGAGCTTCTTCGTACGGGCCTGGCGTCGCCGACATGTAGATGACCTGGTGGACGTGACCCTCAAACTCCTTCAGGGTCAACGGCCGGTTATCTAAGGCGCTGGGCAGGCGGAACCCGTAGTCGATTAGCTGCTGTTTGCGGGCGCGGTCACCGTTATACATTCCGCGGACTTGGGGCATCGTCTGGTGTGACTCATCGACAATTAACAGGAAGTCCTTGGGGAAGAAGTCTAAGAGGGTGAAGGGGGGTTCGCCGGGCTTGCGCCGGTCCATGTAACGGGAATAATTTTCGATCCCGTTGGTGTAACCCATCTCCCGCATCATTTCGATATCGTAAGTCGTTCGCTGTTGGAGGCGCTGGGCTTCTAAGAGCTTGCCTTCCTTGGTAAACTTAGCGACCTGGCTCTTCATGTCGGCTTCGATTTCCGGCAGGGCTAGGTCCATGATGTCTTCGGAGGTCAAAAAGTGGGTGGCCGGGAAGATCGAAACGTGTTCCCGGTCGCCGATTACCTCGCCGGTCAAGGCGTCAACTTCGCGAATCCGGTCGATCTCGTCACCGAAGAACTCAACCCGGATCGCCTTTTCCTCCCGGGAGGCTGGGAAGATTTCCACCACGTCGCCCCGGACCCGGAAGCGCCCGCGTTGGAAATCAATGTCGTTACGGTCAAATTGGATCTCAACTAACTCACGCAGGAGCCGGTTACGAGGGATTTCTTGACCGACCCGCAGGGAAACGACGTGGTTTTGGTATTCGGCTGGCGAACCCAACCCAAAGATCGAGGACACCGACGCCACCACAATCACGTCGTTGCGTTCGATCAAAGACGAAGTCGCCGAGTGGCGGAGTTGGTCGATTTCGTCATTAATGGAGGCGTCCTTTTCGATGTAGGTATCGCTAGAAGGAACGTAGGCCTCCGGTTGATAGTAATCGTAATAGGAAACAAAGTACTCCACCGCATTATTAGGGAAAAACTTCTTCATTTCCCCGTACAACTGACCGGCCAAGGTTTTGTTGTGGGAGAGAATTAGGGTCGGACGGTTGACGTTTTTAATCACGTTGGAAATCGTAAAGGTCTTCCCGGTCCCGGTCGCCCCAAGCAGAATTTGGGCGTGGTCACCCTCTTCAACCCCCTTGGTCAAGGCCGCAATGGCCTCGGGCTGGTCCCCGGTTGGTTGGTAATCCGATACAAGTTGAAATTCTTTATCCGGTTGGCGATAAATCATCGTCTGGCCCCCTTTGTTGCTAGCGTACAAGGGCCCGCGGTCAAAACTCCACCACGGGCCCACAATTAAGTTAAGTTTAGCACACGAACGTTTATTCGTCTAATTAGATGACTTTTCCTTGTTGACAGGGGTGCGCCCCTTCTCCTCTTCGATCCGTTGCTGCCAAAGGTGGACGTAATTAAGCCAGGCAAACTGGTAGCTAGCGGCCACCACGTAGATGACCAGGGTGATGACCAGGGGCCACCATAGTTTTAAAATCACCAGCGCCCCGGCGACAAACATGGCTAGGTTGGCAATTACCGTCACTAAAACGGGAGTCTGTTTTTTCATCTCTGTTACCTTTGAATAATCTGGGTGGTGATGATGGCTAGCTGTTGGCTGTTGGTGGCGACGTTATCCTTTAACAGTTCCGGCAAAATCTTCTTTAAAAAGTACTGAACGCTGGCCAGGTTGGAAAAGTCCATGATCGCCTCCAGGCTGGAGCGGTAGATATCCATGTAAACTGGCTCCGGGTTGCCCTTTTGGATCTCTTCAAAAGATTCGTACATCAGGTCAATCTTGTCGGCCACCGATAAAATCTGCCCCTCCAAGCTCTCATCCTTGCCCTCACCTAGCCGCCGTTCGTAGGCCGCCCGGAACTCGGCCGGGATTTCAGATTGGATGAAATTCTCGGTTAGCGACCGGTCGACCTTGGCTAACATCGTACGCAACTCGGGGGTGGCGTACTTAACCGGCGTCTTAATATCGCCGATGAAGCGCTCGGTGTAATCGTGGTTAAGCGCCTTCTCGTACAGGGAGCGCCAGTTGATTTCGTTACCAGCTTGTTCTTCAATGTCGCCCAACATCTGGGCCGCTTGGGTCACCTTAAAGGAGTGGGCGGCCACGTTATGTTCTTCAAATTTAAAGTAGCCCGGTGCCCGGTTGATCATTTCCAGGTCGCTTAGGCTCTTAAGGTATTCATGCATTCCCATGGTGATTCTCTCTTTTCTAAAAGGTGAGTGGAGTGGGAACCAACCCTAATGCAGGCCGTATGACTAAGCTTAGTCGAAGGTTGTCATGGCACGTAGCGTTCTTTGGCCTGCTTAGACACTAGGCCTGCGGTTGGTGACCACATTATCTGTGTAACATAGTGGATTTAACAAAGGGGCGGAAGAAACCAGCGTTTCCCCAACCCCCTCATTAAAATTATTCATTTGCAAACGCAGTTAGGGCTGCTTCAAAGTCTGCCAGTTTTTGGTTAGCCTCCTGGTTGCTTGACCCGGCCGTTCCAATGTAGAACTTCAGCTTCGGCTCGGTCCCGGACGGCCGGATGGCGATCCAAGTTTCGTCGGCCAAGACGTAGCGTAAGACGTTCGAATTTGGCATTCCCAGCTTTTCCACGGTTCCGTCGGCCAAAGTCTTGGTATCCTTGGCGAAGTCTTCGGTCTCTTCAATCTTGACCCCGGCAAAGTCCTGCGGCGCTTCTTCACGGAACTTCTTCATCAAAGCAGCGATCTTGGCTGGTCCTTGCACCCCGGCGTAAATCGTTGAGATCGTCTTTTCCTTGAAGTAACCGTACTTGGTAAAGAGTTCTTGCACCCCGTCAAATAAAGTCATTTCCCGGCTCCGGTAGTATGCGGCCACTTCTGCCAACAAGACCAGGGTCTGGATGGCATCCTTGTCGCGAACGAACGGCTTGATCAGGTAACCGTAGGATTCTTCAAACCCAAACATGAAGGTGTGGTTGTGCTTGGTTTCGTATTGGTGAATTTGGTCAGCAATCCACTTAAACCCGGTCAAAACATTGACCATCGTTACCCCGTAACTTTGGGCGATCTTGGTGGCAAAGTTCGTTGAAACGATTGACTTAACGGCTGCCGCGTTGTCCGGCAGGGTACCGGCCTGTTTGTTAGCTTCCAAGATGTAGTGGAGCAAGACGGCGGCAATTTGGTTCCCGGTCAACAATTGGTACTCACCGTTTGGTTGGCGAACCGCGCAGCCCAGCCGGTCGGCATCCGGGTCGGTTGCGATTAAGATATCGGCGTCGACTTTCTTCCCGAGGGCCGTTGCCCGCACGAAGGCTTCCGGAAATTCCGGGTTCGGGTTCTTTAAGCCCGGGAAGTCCCCGTTCGGCGCTGCTTCTTCTTCAACCAGCTCGTAGTTAGTGAAGCCCGCTTGCTTGAGGGCCCGTTCCCCGAGCATCCGGCCAGTCCCACACAACGGGGTGTAGACAAACTTCATGTCCTTGCCAAATTCCGTGGCCAAGTCGCTGTTGACCGTAACCGTCTTAACGTTGGCCAGGTAGGCTTGGTCGACTTCTTCGCCGATTACAACCTCTAAGCCCTGGGCCTTAAGTTCTTCTTCGTCAGCTAATTCGATGTTAAAGAGGTCTTCGATTTGGCGGATGTAGCCGGTCATCATGTCCGATTCCTTCGGTGGCATCTGACCACCGTCTTCACCGTAGATCTTGTAGCCGTTGTATTCCTTCGGGTTATGGCTAGCCGTGATCATGATCCCGGCGTAGGTGTGCAGGTGCCGGACGGCAAAGGACAATTCTGGCGTTGGGCGCAGGTCGTCATAAATGTAGGTCTTGATCCCCTGGGCCCCTAAAACCCGGGCTGCTTCGTGGGCGAAGAGGCGGGAGTTATTCCGGGAGTCGTAAGAGATGGCCACCCCACGGGCCATCGTTTCTTCCCCCAAGCTGGTCATTAACTTGGCCAACCCGGCCGTGGCCTGGCGAACCGTGTAAACGTTCATCCGGTTAATCCCGGGACCCATCAGTCCCCGCATTCCGGCCGTCCCAAAGGAAAGCGGGCCATAAAAGGCGTCCTCTTTCTCTTGGTCATCATCCATTGCTACGAGTTGTTCTTTCAGCGCTGGTTCCAATTGGTCTTGGTTTAACCATTCTTGGTAGGTATCTTTCCAGGTCACAGCAAGCATCTCCTTATGGTGTTTATTTCAATAGTTTTAGTATACCGCACTCGTGTAAGGGGTTAAATAGAAGACCACGATTTAATCAAAGTCGCTACCCCATCTTCTTCATTAGTTGGCAACAGGACCTGCGCCCGTTGTTTAACCACTGAAGCGGCATTGCCAACCGCGGCGGCGTGCCCGGCCCGGTTTAATAAGGGTAAGTCGTTTTCGTCATCGCCAACGGCCACCACCTTCGCCCGGGAAATTCCGGTACTAACAAGGTAGTCAACCGCCCGTCCCTTATCAACCCCCGGCGCCGTGATCGTTAGGTACCCGTCACCAGCCGGGCTGATCGTCAGCTTAGGAAAGGCGCTTTTCAACAACTGCCCCAACGTTTGAAACATCCCCGGGTCGCTGACGATCATCAACAACATCAGGGCGCCGGCCGGTTTTAAACCATCCATTGCTAGGGGAACGGGAACTAGGCATTGATCGAACTCGACGGCCGCGTCAACAAAGCTAACGTGCCAAGCCGCCGCGTCCATCCAGGTGAAGTTAACCTCCCCGAAGCGTTCGGCTACCAACTCCACCACCGCTTGGGCATCCCGGTCATCGATTGGCTGCGCCCTCAAAGTCTCCCCACTGGCCCCCGCAAAAATCAGGGCGCCGTTTAAGGCCACCTGGGGACCCGTCAAGCCCAGTTGGTCAATCAAAACCGTCATCTGCCCGGGGTGGCGGGCCGACGCCAGCATCACTCGATCGGCTACGGCCGCAACCGCCGCTTGGGTGACCGGACTCAGGGCGCCCCGTTCGTTTAATAGGGTGTGATCAAGGTCAGAAACGAGGTAATTGGTCATGGTAAGTCCCCCTTTCCCAAACATTTTACCATCACTTCGCTAAAATAATCGTTGCACTTTCCTTTTCAACGCGCTATATTAAAAAATAATTAGAAAATTAGACAACAGTGTAAAGGAGATGTTCAAATGGCACGAAAAGTTGCTGTTGTTGGGATGGGGAACGTTGGTGCAACCGTCGCCCACTACTTAGTCGCCGGCGGGTTTACCGACGACCTCGTCCTAATTGATCCGCGCGAAGAAAAGGTGGTGGCCGATGCCGTCGACTTTGAAGATGCGATGGCTAACCTGGAATATCACACTAATATCTTCGTTAACGACTACGAGGCCCTAGCCGACGCTGACGTGGTGGTTTCCGCCCTTGGTAACATTAAGCTCCAAGATAACCCCGACGATGACCGCTTTGCCGAACTACCCTACACCCGGGTTCAGGTCAAAAAGGTCGCCACAAAGCTTAAGGAAGTTGGCTTCAACGGGATCATCGTCGCCATCACTAACCCGGTCGACGTGATCACCTCCTTATACCAAGAAATTACCGGCTTGCCAAAGAACCACGTGATCGGAACCGGGACGCTCTTGGACTCCGCCAGGATGAAGCGCGCCGTTGCCAAGAAGCTCAACCTCGACCCCCGCTCCGTGGCCGGCTACAACCTTGGTGAACACGGTAACTCTCAGTTCACCGCTTGGTCAACCGTCCGGGTCTTGGGGAAGCCAATCGAGCAAATCGCCGACCAAAAGGGCTTGGACCTGGTGGACCTGGATAAGGCGGCCCGCGAAGGTGGCTTCATTGTTTTTCATGGAAAGAAGTACACCAGCTACGGGGTGGCCACGGCCGCCGTTCGCCTGGTTAACACGATTCTCTCTAACGCCCTAACCGAACTGCCGGTTTCAAACTACCGCGAGGAATACGGCGTCTACCTTTCCTACCCGGCCGTGGTCGGGCGCGATGGAATCGTCGAACAGTGCCAATTAGACCTGACCGCAGAAGAGTTGCAAAAGCTTCAAGTTTCCGCTGACTTCATCAAGCAAAAGTTTGCCGAGTCGCTGGAAGCCGCTGACCAAGAAGACTAACCGTTCATTGAGGAGGAACACATTTATGGCAAAAGCAACCGTCGCTAACCTGGATTGGAACCACCTGGGCTTTGAATACCACGACCTGCCGTACAGCTTCAACGAAGAGTTTAAGGATGGCCAATGGCAAGGTGGTACGCTGACCGAAAGCTCCACTTTAACCCTCTCGGAAGCCGCCGAAGTACTCCACTACGGCCAGGAGGTTTTTGAAGGGCTCAAGGCCTACCGGACCAAGGATGGACACATCAACTTATTCCGCCCCGAAGAAAACGCCAAGCGGCTCGCTAACTCTGCCAAGCGAATGCTGATGGAACCCTACCCGAAAGACAAGTTCGTCGAGGCCGTTAAGCAAGTTGTTCTCGCCAACGAGGAATTTGTCCCACCGTACGGGACGGGCGGTTCCCTCTACATCCGGCCATTTTTGATTGGGACCCAACCCATCGTGGGGGTTGCCCCGGCCGACACCTACACCTTCCACATTTACGCCACCCCGGTTGGTGCCTACATCAACGGCCTCGCTCCTTCCCCGTACACGGTTTCCAACTACGACCGGGCGGCCGGTGCCGGAACTGGTCAAGCCAAGACGTCCGGGAACTACGCTAGCTCGCTCCTGCCAGAAATTGAGGCCAAGAAGGCTGGCTTTGCCGACTGCCTCTACCTCGACCCACGCGAACACAAGTACATCGATGAATTCTCTGGCGCCAACTTCTTTGGTATCACTAAGGATGGTCAGTTCGTAACGCCAAAGTCCGACTCGATCCTGCCATCCATCACTAAGAAGTCGCTCCTAGTTCTCGCTGACGACTTGGGCCTCAACCCGGTTGAACGTAAGATCGAAATTGACAAGGAACTCGATGACTTTGCTGAAGCCGGCGCAATGGGGACCGCCGCCGTGATTTCACCGGTGGGCTCCTTAACTTACAAGGGCCAAAAGCACGTCTTCTACTCCGAAAAAGAAGTCGGACCGGTTACGACCAAGCTTTACAACACCCTTTACGGGATCCAAGAAGGTGACTTAGAAGACACCCACGGCTGGATCACTCACGTTAAGTAATCAATGGAGTGGGAAATAACCTCCTTGGCAGGTCGTATGTAAGATCGGACGAACGGTTGATGCGGTACGCACCGTTCTTCGGCCTACTTAGGCACTAGACCTGCGGTTATTTTCCACGTTTTCTTTCTAACATTCAGGAATAAAATAAGAGGCTGGGAAAACAGATTTCCTCAGCCTCTTTTTGATTGATTAAAAGTTGTAAAGGTCGGTTGATAGGTAGCGGTCCCCACCATCTGGGGCGACCGTCACGACCTTATGGCCGGCCCCCAGTTGCTTAGCCAACTGGAGGGAGCCGGCCACGTTTGCCCCCGCCGAGATCCCAATCGAAATCCCTTCTTGTTGGGCCACCGCTTGGGCCGTCTTGATTGCCTCTTCGCTTGAAATCTCGACCACCCCGTCGTAGATTTCCTGGTCGAGGGTGGCCGGGATAAAGCCGGCCGAGATCCCTTGAATCTTGTGCTTGCCACCGTGTCCTTCCTTGAGTAACGGTGATTCCGCTGGTTCCAGGGCGTAGACCTTGACCTGATCATCGACCTTCTTGAGGGCCCGGCCAACCCCGGTCAGGGTCCCACCGGTCCCGACCCCCGCCACAAAGGCGTCGGGGAGGTTCTCCTTGCCAAAGGCGTTAATGATCTCTTGGCCGGTCGTTTGTTCGTGAATGGCCGGGTTAGCCGGGTTTTCAAACTGCATCGGCATGAAGTAGCCCTTCTCGTTAACCAATTCGGTCGCCTTTTCAATCGAGCCCTTCATTCCGGCGTCCCCGGGCGTCAGGATTAGTTCGGCCCCGTAACCTTGCATCATCTTACGCCGTTCTACAGACATCGTTTCCGGCATTACGATCACCAAGTGATAGCCCTTAGCGGCCGCCACCATCGCCAGGCCAATCCCGGTGTTTCCTGAAGTTGGCTCCACAATCGTCCCCCCGGGGGTGAGCTTACCCTCTTGTTCAGCCTTTTCGACCATCGCTAGGGCGATCCGATCCTTGATCGAGCCAGCCGGGTTTAAGGATTCCAGCTTCAGGTAAACGTCGGCCATCCCTGGTTCCACTAACCGGTTTAACCTAACCAGCGGGGTGTTACCAATTAATTGATCAACAGAATCATAGATTTTACTCATTGGACATCTTCCTTTCATCGTTAACTGACTTTACACACGCCCAAGAGGCGCTTAGTGGCCACCATGTTCAACCAGTTTGCAAAATAGCGTTGCTGGGTGGCTCGCCAACGAAACTTTGGTCCTTGCATTCGCCCCTCATCTTTAAAGTAGTGCACGGGTTTTTGGTAGTGACGCGTGGGATGGGCAGCCACCTCACGCTGGTACTCTTCTAACAGGGCATTTTGCCCGTATTCCAGGTGGGCAAACAAGAAGCTCTGGTACGCGGTTGCCCGAGCGGCTAGCAAGTAGCCCTCACTTGAACGCGCCGTTACCACCATTTCTGGGGCCAACTCCCCCTCGTTTAGCTCGGCGTAACGGGCGTGGGGGGCCAAGAAGTTAGGTTCCAGCCCAACTAAGAGGGGGTCGGGGGCCACGACTTGGTTTTCAAAGACGCCGAAGTACTTCTTTGCCAGCCGGTGTTTTTCAACGCCGTACAGGTAGTTGGCCGCCACCATCGCCCCCCAGCACACGTAAAGTTGAAAGACCCGGGCCCGGTTCAAAACGTCAATCAGGTCACACACCTCGGCGAAGTACTCTACCTGGTCAAAGGGCAAGTTTTCGATCGGCGCCCCAGTGATGATAAAACCATCCATCTGGGCGGCTAGTTCCAGGTCCAAGGGCCGGGCAATCTTAGCCACCGCCTCTGGTACCGGGCGACCAGTGTAGTGGGTAACCGGGTAAAAGAAGGTCAGCTTAACCGGCAGGCCGGGTTGTTCAAGGACCCGGGTAAAACGACGCCTAGTCGCCTCCTTGTCGTGCATGAGGTTTAGCACCCCAATCCGCAGGGCCTCCATTGCCATGCCCCCCTATCCTTAATCGTTTTCGCTAATATAGTTGAAGATTTGTTGACCGGCGATCGCCCCGTCACCAACTGCCGTTGCAATTTGGCGAAGGACGGTGTTGCGGACGTCACCAACCGCGTAGACACCGGGAACGCTGGTGGCCATCTTCTCGTCGGTCTTGACCCAGCCCCGTTCGTCTAAGATGCCCAGGTCCTTAAAGGCACTGGTCATTGGCACAACCCCCACGTACACGAAGACCCCATCAGCGTCGATGTAACCATCCTCGTTAGTCTGGTTGTTGTGGGTCTTGACCCCGGTCACCTTGTTATCGTCACCCTTAATTTCGGTTACCTCAGTGTTGAAGATGAACTCCATTTGTCCATTCTTCTTCGCCCGTTCCTGGGCTACCATTTGGGCCTTCAAGTGGTCGTGGCGCACCAAGACGGTTACCTTGTCGGCAAACTGAGTTAAATACATCCCCTCTTCAACGGCGGAGTCACCCCCGCCGACCACGATCAGGTGCTTGTTGCGGAAAAAGGCCCCGTCACAAACGGCACAGTAGGAAACCCCGCGGCCGGAGTATTCCTGTTCACCCGGTGCGCCGAGCTTACGTTGATCGGACCCGGTGGCAATCACGACCGCCTTGGCAATGAAGGTGTCACCCATGTCGGTCGTCACGCTCTTGGTGCCATCTTCGTTGACGGTCAGCGCCGTTACCGTCCCGTAGCCGTAAGTCGCCCCAAACTGGGTCGCCCCGTCGTACATATTCTGGGCTAATTCCGGCCCCTGAACGGTCTTGAAGCCGGTGTAATTTTCGATCGTGGCAGTGTTGTTAAGGTTCCCCCCGTAAATTCCGCGGTCCAACAGTAACACGGACAGGTTCGCTCGGGAAGCGTACATGGCCGCCGTCATCCCCCCTGGGCCAGCCCCAATTACCACTACGTCATAGTTCATTTGCTTCTCTTCTGCCATCGTGTTTCCTCCTTTAATCTTCGCTTGGTCATATGTTGATTTTATGATACTTGCTAACTAAAGGAAAGTCTAACGATTTAACTTACTTTTTGTTAGTTGGATGTGAATAAAAAGGGCGCCGGTCATTCACTCATCGGCACCCCATTTTTTTAATCAGCTAACTTAGCGTAATCGGCGTCGGAAACTTCTTCCAACCATTCCGAAGAGCCCTTGGTGATGGCGATGTGGCTAAACCAAGAGTCCTTGGTGGCCCCGTGCCAGTGCTTAACCCCTTCGTGAATTGCCACGGCATCGCCCGGGTGCAACTTTTGGGCCGGCTTACCAAATTCTTGGTACCAGCCTTCCCCAGCGGTTACCAGCAGTAATTGGTAGCCGTTGTGATGAACGTGCCAGTTGTTGCGGCAGTCCGGTTCAAAGCTAACGTTGGCCACGTGAACATCAATGTTGTCATCGGCGGAGATCAAACTATTTAAGTAGGAGTCACCGATAAAGTACTTAGCAAAGGCGACGTTCTTGTCACCAAAACCAAACAGGTCGTTTTTAACTGCTTCTTCGTTGTTTGCCATCATTAATTCCTCCATTTATTGAACTAAGTTAATGATAGCGCCGGGTTAATTAAATGTGAAAAACCTATTCTGACTCACCTTTGATACCCAAATTGTATTAATTATTCGCCGTGGCCCCGTTGCTGGCGGGTCGATTCGGCCAGGTGCACTAAGTTACGCAAGAAGTTGTGAGTGTCGGCTTGGTAGCCGTACTTTTGCCCCAGGTCGTAAAGGTAACCATTGATGTAGTCAACCTCGGTCGGCCGGTTCTTGCTCATGTCCTGGTACATTGATGGGTAGTGAAGGGGATTAGAGACGGCGGAAACGTAGTGGATCGTCTCCCATTCCTCTTCTCGGGTCGACAGGAGCTGGATCCCCGCCCGTTCTACCACGTCGTAGGCCTCATTGATTAACTGTTTGCCCAGTTTTTCAGCGGCCGGTGACTTAATGAACTGACCCATCTGGATTTCAAAGAGGGTGCAGATCGTGTTGATCACCGAGTTAAAGACCACCTTGGTCAACAGGGTACCGTAGAAATTATCGGTTAGGTTACAGTGGATGTTGGCCTTTTCAAAGTCGGCGACAATTTCTTGTACCCGCGGGTCGTCCACCCGACCACTTTGCGGGGCCAAGTTGATCGAACCGGCACCAGCCTTACCGATGAAGTCAACGTCCCCCGCCTTGTTTAGGACCGTCCCGATTAAACAGGTGCCGCCGATCACGTTTTCTTTGGGGAAGTACTGGTTGATCTTTTCGATATGGCCCATCCCGTTCATCCCGGAGAAGACGTACTGGTGATCCGGGGCAAAGAAGTGGCTGCTGCGCTCCAAGAGGTCTTGTAAGGTCATTTGCTTGGCAAAGATGATTAAGACGTCTGGGTCGCCGTGATATTCTTCCGGGGCGTAGATGTTCACCGGAACCAAGTGCCGATTTTCGTGGTCGCGGGAAACGTAGACGCCCCCCTGCTCCTTAATCGTGTCAACTTGGGGCTGCCAGTTGTCAACAAAGTCCACCTTCACGCCCGTTAATTCTTGCAGTAATACCCCGAAGCGTAGTCCCATCGCCCCAGCACCTAAAACCGTATATGATAAAGCCATTGATTTATCCTCCTATGTACTGTGTTAATCAAACAAGTGTAAATTGCCAATCCGCTCGACGGCCTCGACCAGGCGGGCCGGTTCAATCAAGAGCCCAATCCGAACGTAACCCTCGCCGTTTTTCCCGAAACCGTTGGCCGGGGCCACCGCCACGGCCGCCTTCTCTAACAAGAGGTCGGCAAAGGCTTCGGAAGTGTAGCCGGCCGGCGTCGGCATGTAGGCGTAAAAGGTCCCCCCCGGAATGATTGGACGCCAACCGATCTTTTGGGCCGCCTCAATAAAGGCGTCGCGCCGGGCCTGGTAACGGTCAACTATTTCTTGGATTGCCGCATCCCGCCGCGGGTCGGTCAAGGCGTTAATGGCGGCGTATTGCAAGGCCGGGAAGAGTGACACAAAGAGGTGGTCTTGGATCAAGTTGAGCGCCTCAATGATGTCGGCATTCCCGACCGCAAAGGCCACCCGCCAACCAGCCATGTTGAAGGTCTTGGAGTAGGTGTAAAACTCGATCCCGACCTCCTTGGCACCCGGTGTTTGCATGAAGGAGACCGGGGCCTGGCCATCAAAGCCAATTGCCCCGTAGGCAAAGTCGGAGACCACGCCAACCTGGTATTTTTTGGCCCAGGCTACTAACTCCTCATAAAAATCAAGGGTGGCCACCACCCCGGTTGGGTTGTTCGGGTAGTTAACGTAGATGAACTTAGCCCGCTTGGCCACCTCCGCGGGAATCTTAGCTAGGTCCGGTAGGAAGTTGTTTTCCTCTAGGAGTGGGTAAGTTTCAAACTTGACCTTGCCCAGTGCCGCCCCCGATAAGTAATCCGGGTAGCCCGGGTCCGGCAACAAGAAGGTCTCCCCGGGGTTCATTAGCGCCCAGGGTAGTTCGACCAACCCGATCTTAGAACCCCCCAAAATGGCCACTTCCGTTTCCGGGTCGAAGTCAGCCCCATACTTTTCTTGGTAGAAGTCGGCTGCCGCCTTCTTAAAAGCGGGCAGTCCCCGGAAGAGGGAGTACTTATGGGTGGCCGGGTCGGCAACCCACTTTTGGGTGGCGGCCACAATGTAATCAGGGGTTGGCTTATCGGGGTTCCCCTGGCCTAGGTTAATTACGTCCGCCCCCGTCGCCACCTTAGCGTTGACCTTGGCCACTAAGTTAGCGAAGAATTGTTTGGGTAAGCCCTGCAGTAGTTCTGATTCCGGAAATTCCATGTTCTTGCTTCCTTTCTATTCGTACAGGTCTGGGCGCCGGTCATTAAAGACGGGAATCGGCCCCCGGATTGCTAGGGCCTCAGCCGGGTCGATGTCCACGTAAAAGAGGCCCTGTTCCTCGCCCGCTTCAAATAAAACCTTCCCTACCGGATCTATCACCATTGAATTCCCACCAAAGTGATTGGCGGCGTCATCACCAACCCGGTTAACCGCCACGACAAAGCACTGGTTTTCAATCGCCCGGGCCTGGAGCAGGATTCGCCACTGATCAATCCGCTGAACAGGCCACTGCGCCGGTAAAAAGAGGATTTGACTCCCACCCTTAGAAATCGTCCGTAGCCACTCGGGGAAGCGGAGGTCGTAGCAGATCGCGCTGGCGGCCTTCACCCCGTCTAATGCAAAGCGGTTCGGGGCGTGGCCGGCTGAAATGAATTCTCCTTCGTTCATCAGGCCGAACAAGTGCACCTTGTCGTAATCGCCAACCAATTGACCGGTTCGATCATAAACGTAGGTCGTGTTGTAGAACCGTTTCCCCCGCTTAATCGCCACCGAACCGCCAACGATGTTAATTTGATTGTCCCTGGCTAACCTTGCTAGGGTCTGCTTAGTGCGTTGACCATCAAGGTCGGCTAAGTCCCCCAGTTGGTCAAGGGCGTAACCGGTATTCCACATTTCCGGAATCACGATTACGTCCGCTCCCGCCTTAGCCGCCTCTTTAACGTCAGCTGCTACCTGAGCAAAGTTTTGGTCTGGCCTTGCCAACGCCACGTCTAATTGATCAATTGCCACCCTCATTTGAACACCTCCTAAAATTAAAAGCCCGCCCCTTCCGTCGTTTTCGACGCAAAGGACGGGCTGACGATCCCGTGGTACCACCTTTTTTCACGCCCCCCTCACAGGGAGCACCTCAATGGGTCAATGACCTACCGGCCGGTAACGGCGCCGCACCGCCCAAGGCTTGTTCCCTCACCCTGGGGCTGGTGGTGACCATCTTCAAGCGGGGCCCTTTTCCCTTCCAGCCACCGGGAAATCTCTGGCGTAGTGGCGTACCGCTTTACTCATCATCACATTTGCTCTTAATTATTTTATCATTTGTTGGTTAGATATTAATTGCTTTTTAATCTAATGTCAACCCTTGATGGAAAATAAAAGAGAAGTGTGAACCAACCTTCCTCGACAGGCCGTGGGCTAAGCTAGGGCCTCAGTTAGTACCCACGCACTGTTCTTTGCCCGTACTTAGTCACTAGGCCTGTGGTTGAAATTGGTGCACCAAAAAAGGAAGTGCGAACCAAACTTGGCTCCACTTCCTCATGATCGTTTATTTTGCTGGCTTCTTCTTGTCTTCAGCGGCGAACTTAACGCCCAAATCCTTGATGTACTCACGGAGTTCATCCTTGGTTTCCGGGTGCTTGAGGCCGTATTCAATGTTAGTTTCAATCCAGCCAAACTTGTTGCCGACGTCGTAACGGTGACCCTTGTATTCGTGTGCAAAGACCCGTTGCGTCTTGTTTAAGGTGTTGATGGCATCAGTCAGTTGAATTTCGTTACCCTTACCCGGCTTGGTCTTGGCCAGTACATCAAAAATTTCTGGCGTGAAGACGTAGCGGCCGATGATGGCCAAGTCACTTGGCGCATCCTTTGGTTCCGGCTTTTCCACGAAGGAGGTAACGTTGTAAAGACCCGGCATTACTTCCTTGCTTGGGTTGATGACCCCGTACTTGGCGGTGTCTTCGTGCGGCACCCGCATAACTGCTAAGGTTGATGCACCGGTTTCTTCGTAAGAGTTGATTAATTCCTTGGTCAACGGTTCGGCATCGCCGTTAATGTTGTTCAAGTCGTCACCAAGCATTACCACGAACGGTTCGTCGCCAATGAAGTCACGGGCGGTCAACACGGCGTCCCCCAAACCACGTGGGTGGGATTGGCGGATGAAGTAGATGTTAATGTCAGTGGTTTCTTGAACCAGCTTGAGCATCTCATCCTTGTGCTTATCGCGCAGGTTATCTTCCAGTTCTGGGTTAGAGTCGAAGTGGTCTTCGATGGAGCGCTTGTTCTTCCCATCAACCACCACGATGTCTTCAATCCCGGACTTACGGGCTTCTTCAACGATGAATTGAATGGTTGGCTTGTCGACGATTGGTAACATTTCCTTTGCTAAGGCCTTGGTGGCTGGCAAAAAGCGCGTCCCTAAGCCGGCTGCCGGAATAATTGCTTTTCTTACTTGTTTCATACTAACTTAAATCCTTCCATGTTAAATTCTCAATATGGAGCCGCTCTCATTTTACCACAAATTTATTCTTTTTCCGAAGTAACTTCCCGTTCCATCAAGCCGTCAATGGCGGACTTAATGTCTTCGTCTTCATAGAGGACCCGGTACAAAGCGGCGGTAATTGGCATCTGAACGTGACGCTTTTGGGCCAACTCGTAAGCAGCTTTGGTAGTCGCTACCCCTTCGATGACCATCCCCATGTTTTCCACCACGTCGGCGAGTTTCTGGCCCTGACCGAGTTGGTAGCCGGCCCGCCAGTTCCGCGAGTTCTTGGAAGTGGCGGTCACCACTAGGTCCCCAACCCCAGAGAGGCCAATAAAGGTCATCGGGTCAGCGCCAAAGGCCACCCCGAGCCGACGGATTTCCGCTAAGCCCCGGGTAATCAAAGCGGCCCGGGCGTTATCGTGGTAACCTAACCCGCTTAAGGCCCCGGATCCCAGGGCGATGATGTTCTTTAAGGCGGCCCCGAACTCGGCGCCAATTACGTCGTCATTAGTGTAAACCCGGAAGTAGTGGTTTGAAAAGAGTTCTTGGATCTCTTTTGCGCACGCTAAGTCACCACAGGCTGCGGTAACCGCCGTCACGTCCTTGATGGCAACGTCTTCGGCGTGACTCGGCCCGGACAAGACCACGATCCCGCGGCGAGAAGCCGCCGGGATTTCTTCGGCTAGCATTTCCGAAACCCGCTTGTAGGTATTTTGTTCTAAGCCCTTAGTGGCGTGAACTAACAATGGTGCCGGCGTGACGCCGTTTAGTAGTTCAGCCAATTGACCGGCAACCTGACGAACCCCCTTGGTGGGGATCACCATCAAGATGACCGCTGCCCCACTCACGGCCGCTTGCATGTCGCTAGTGGCTACTAACCCTTCGTTGTAGGTAAAATCCTTCATGTAGTGTGGGTTCTTGTGTTCTTGGTTTAACTGGTCAACTTGGGCTTGGTTGCGGGACCACAGCATTACTTGGTGCCCATTTTCGACGAGGAGGTTGGCCAAAACGCTCCCCCAGGATCCGGCCCCGAGGACGGCTACTTTTTTCATGATTTCTGACTCCCTTCTGGTACGAATAAACTCGTGTACCAAGGCAAGTCGGCTTGGTGGCGCCGACGGTAGATAAAGGTGCAAACAGCTACAACTAAGAAAATTACCGATAGCCACTGGGAAACCCGGAGGCCCCCGAGCATCAAACTATCGGTCCGCATCCCCTCAACCACCATCCGGACGCACGCGTACCAGGATACGTAGGCTAAGAAGACCTCCCCCCGTTTAAAAAGGTGGTGGCGGTGGCGAAGTAACATTAACAAGGCGAAGCCCACTAGGTCACCCAACGACTCGTATAAAAAGGTGGGGACCCGGTAGTGGCCACCAATGTACATTTGTTGGATGATCCAGTTGGGAAGGTGTTGGGCGACCAAGGCAGCCCGCGTGGTAATCACCCCGAAGGCCTCTTGGTTCATGAAGTTACCCCACCGCCCAATCCCCTGGGCCATGATTACGGTCGGGGCAACCACGTCTAATAGGGTCCACATGTTAACGTGACGGTAATGGCAAAAGATCGCCATCGTCAAAAAGCCCCCGATGATGGCCCCGTAGATGGCAATTCCCCCGTCCCAAATAGCGATAATCTCACTCGGGTGGGCGGAATAATACTGCCACTCAAAGGTCACGTAATAGGTCCGGGCACAAATAATGGCAACCGGCAGGGCGCACAATAAGTAGTCATAAAAGACGTCTTCGTTTAACCCCAGGCGGGCCCCCTCCCTAATTGATAGCCACAGGGCCAACACCACCCCGCTGGCAATTATCACCCCGTACCAGTGGACGGTAAAAGGGCCAAACTGGAGGGCAATTGGATTTAGGGCCCTCAGCACAATCTTAGTCATTCTCCGCTTCCTTTCGGTCACGTTCTGAGTTTTGCTGGATCAGGCGGTTAAGGTTTTCGTCAAAGGTCTTAGTGGCATCGTACCCCATCGTCTGGGCACGGAAGTTCATTGCCGCCGATTCGATAATGATGGCGAGGTTGCGCCCGGTCTTCACCGGTACTGACACCTTCGGAATGGCCACGTCTTGGATGAACTGAGTATCGCCCTGATCGCCTAAGCGGTCAAACTGGGAATCGGGCGTCCAGATTTCTAGGTGGACAATGAAGTCGATCGTGTCCTGCGGCAAGACGGCCCCCGATCCGTACAAGGTCATAACGTCGATGATCCCAATCCCCCGAATTTCCATCAGGTGCTGGAGGATCGCCGGCGCCGCCCCAACCAGGGTCTGTTCATCGCGGGCGTATACTTCAACCCGGTCATCGGCGACCAGCCGGTGGCCCCGACGCACTAATTCCAATGCCGTTTCGGACTTGCCGACTCCGGAGTCACCGGTGATTAACACCCCCACCCCGCTAATGTCGACCAAGACCCCGTGTAAGGATTCACGTGGGGCCAGTCGACCGACCAAATAGGAAGTCATGTTCCCCAAAATTCGCGAGGACGTTAGCGGGGTCCCCAGGATTGGGATGTGGGCCTTTTCGGCGGCCGTTTTGAGTTCGTCCATCACCGGCAGGTCGGTGGAGACCACAAAGCACGGCGTTTGCGAGGTGCACATTCTTTCAATGTACTCGCGTCGCTTGTCCGCCGGCACTTCCTTAGCAAAGGAAGTTTCGGTGATTCCGAGCAGCTGAATTCGCATGGCCGGGTAGTGCTTAAAGTAACCGGCAAACTCTAAGGACGGGCGACAAATGTCACTCGTGGTAATCTGGCGGTTCAGGTAATCTTCCCCCTGTAAAACCGTTAGGCGCACGTTTTGGGCCAAGTCGGCGACGGTAACTGAATCAACATTAGGCATGTTGTTTCTCCTCCTTATTGATTAGCGAAGTGATTGCTAATAATGGTGTTGCAAATTGACATAATCAGGGCGATCAACATCGCTGCCCAAAACGAAGAGAAATGAATCCCCGGGCCGACAAAACTCGCCGTCAACTGTAGCATCAAGCCATTGATGACGATCGAAAACAAACCGAGGGTCAAAATGGTAATTGGTAACGATAGGAATACTAGAATCGGTTTAATCAGGGCGTTTAAGATTGCCAACACGATGGCCGCTACTAGAGCCGTCCAAACGCTCGTGACGTAAAACCAGCCGGTGTTAGCAAACAGACCAGCTAGGGCCACAAATAGGATGGCATCGATAATGATGTTTTTTAAAAAGCCCACTATTTATCAGCTCCCCTTTTGACGTCTTCTTCCTCTACATCCTGGAGTTCGCGCCGGCTTTTCTTGGTTGCTTCAGTCCCGCGGTTACCCCAAAAGAAGTTATCTAAGGCCCCGTTGCTACTTGGCGCCGGGGGCATGATAATCGCCGTCATCACGTAGATCATGGTGCCGGGAACCAAGCCGGACAGAGCGGTCAACACTAGGTAGGCAATTCGAAGCCAGGTAGCGGAAATTCCAAAGTACGTGGCAAAGCCTCCAAACACCCCCGCCAAGACGCGATTGGTTCGGGAGCGGGTCAGCTTTTGATGCCGTGGTCGTTGCATAAGCATCCTTCCCTTCTTTTGCGATTATCTTACTTGCTTTTAGCCCCGGGCGCAATCCATGCTACCGGGGATTCTTCTGGGCGAGGTTCCACTGAAGGTAGGCGTTAATGAAGGGATCGAGGTCCCCGTCCATCACCCCGATCACATCGTGGGTTTCGTAACCGGTCCGGGCGTCTTTGACCAACGTATAGGGGTGGAAGACGTAGGAACGAATCTGTGACCCCCAGCCGATTTCCCTTTGTTCCCCTTCAATTTGGGCCCGTTCCTTGGCCTTCTTTTCTTCCTCTAGTTCATAAAGCTTCGATTTCAGCATGTTCATGGCGGTGATCCGGTTTTGCAACTGCGACCGTTCCGCTTGCGAGGACGTTACGATCCCGGTCGGCAAGTGGGTAATCCGGACCGCCGATTCCGTTTTGTTAATGTGTTGCCCACCGGCCCCGGAAGCGCGGAAGGTGTCGACCCGCAAGTCGGACGGGTCAATTTCAACTTCAATCGATTCATCCAGGATCGGCATCACGTCAACCGAAGCAAAGGAGGTGTGGCGCCGGGCGGCCGAATCAAACGGTGAGATTCGGACCAGTCGGTGAACCCCCTTTTCGGGGTGCAGGTAGCCATACGCATTGTGGCCCTTAATTAACAGGGTCACACTCTTAATCCCGGCCTCTTCACCCGCTTCGTAATTGGCCGTTTCCACCGCAAAGCCGTGCTGGTTGGCCCACCGCATGTACATCCGTAACAGCATTTCGCCCCAATCCTGGGCTTCGGTTCCCCCGGCACCGGGGTGGATTTCTAAAATGGCGTCGCTTTGGTCGTAGGGCCCGTCAAGTAACTGCTCCAGGCGATAAGCCCGGAGGTGTTCTTGGACACCAGGGAAGTTGTCGTCTAGCTCGGCTTTTAGCTCCGGGTCTGGTTCGGCTTGGAGCATTTCCGCCGTCAAGGCGAGCTCTTCGACTTGGTCTTGTAAGGTTAAGAAGTTGTCCCGACGCTTTTTTAACTCGTTTAACGCCGCCACCTTTTCTTGCGCCCGTTGGTTATCATCCCAAAAATCCGGCGCCGTCATTTCGTTTTCACCCTGGGCAATCGATTCGTTTAAAGCATCGAGGTCAAAGAGACCTCCCGAAGCGTGCAACCTCAGCCTGCATTGCTTCTATCTGTTTTGTGGCTTCACTTAGTTCCATTTTTTACCTCAATTCAAAAGGCGGTCGCGGTACCGTTTCGGACTGCCACCGCCTAATTGTTAACGCGTTACGTTTTGCCGAATTTCTGACTTCATGAACAGACGGGTGGTTTCATATTCAATGTCTGCCACCATTTGTTCAAACATCCGGTACCCCGTCGTTTGGTATTCGACCAACGGGTTTTGCTGGCCATAACCTCGCAGCCCAACCGACTGCCGGAATTGGTCCATGGCGTCGATGTGGTCGGTCCAGTGGGCGTCAACTACCCGCAAAATTACGACCTTTTCAAATTCCAGCATCTGGGAGTCATCGTAGAGCTGGTGCTTCTTTTCTTCGTAAACCTGTTCGGCAAAGTCCATCATCAGGTCGACCATTTCATCCTTAGACTTGCCCTCAAGCATTCCAACCGTGATTTGGTCCGGCTTAACCAAGACTTCCACCGCAAAGTCAACGATTTCTTGGAGCTTCCAGTCCTTTTTATCCCCCAGGGTGTGGGCATCAATCGCCCGCTGAATCGTCCGCTTGACCATCGGCATCAGGACCCACTTGAGCGAGTCGGTTTCGGTGATCACTTGTTGTCGCTCGCGGTAGATGATTTCCCGCTGTTCGCGCATCACGTCGTCGTATTGCAAAACGTTCTTACGGGAATCGTAGTTGTTCCCTTCCACCCGCTTTTGGGCCGATTCAACCTGGTGGGTCAGGAAACGGGACTTGATGACCACGTCTTCGTCATCGTCGTCAGTTTGTAACCGTTGCAAGAAGTTCTTAATTCTGTCGCCCCCGAAACGCTTCATTAAGTCGTCTTCTAGGGAAAGGTAGAACTGTGACAGCCCCGGGTCCCCCTGACGCCCGGACCGTCCCCGTAACTGGTTATCGATCCGCCGTGATTCGTGCCGTTCGGTCCCGATCACCGCTAGGCCGCCGAGTTCTTTAACCCCCGGGCCCAGTTTAATATCGGTCCCCCGCCCGGCCATGTTGGTGGCAATCGTGACGGCCCCAACTTGACCGGCGTTCTTGACGATTTCGGCTTCCCGGGCGTGGTTTTTGGCGTTCAAGACCACGTGGGGAATCTTTTGTTGGTCCAACAGGTGGGAAAGGTATTCGGAGGTTTCAACGGCCACCGTCCCGACCAGGACTGGTTGGCCCTTTTCGTGGAGAGCTTGGATCCGCTTTACGACCGCCCGGAACTTGCTCTCTAAAGTTGGGTACAAGAGGTCCGGCTCGTCCACCCGGGCCACTGGCCGGTTGGTTGGAATCGTGATCGTTTCCATGTTGTAGATTTCCCGGAATTCTTCCATTTCGGTCCGCGCCGTCCCGGTCATCCCGGCTAGCTTAGAGTACATCCGGAAGAGGTTCTGGTAGGTGATGTTGGCCATCGTCTTGTTTTCTTCTTGAATTTCGACGCCTTCCTTGGCTTCAATCGCCTGGTGGAGGCCATCGGAGAAGCGCCGGCCTTCCATTACCCGCCCGGTAAAGGAGTCCACGATCAGGACTTCCCCATCGTTAACCACGTAGTCCTTGTCCAAGAGCATGATGTAATTAGCCCGCAAGGATTGGTCCAAGTGGTGGGTCAAGGCGGTGTTTTCCGGGTCGTAGAGGTTCTTTAAGTTAAAGTACTTCTCGGCCTTTTTGATCCCCTCGTCGGTCAACGAAACGGTCTTTGATTCCAGGTCGACCTTGTAGTCGTCTTCGTTCTTGAGGGTCTTCACGAAGCGGTCGGCCTGTTGGTAAAGCTTTGACGTTCCCGTTCCCGGTCCCGAAATGATTAAGGGCGTTCTGGCTTCATCAATCAAGATTGAATCCACTTCGTCGACAATTGCGAAGTTCAACCCCCGCTGAACTTGGTCCTCCTTGTAAACGGCCATGTTGTCACGCAGGTAATCGAACCCGATTTCACTGTTGGTCGAGTACATGATGTCGCAAGCGTAGGCGGCCCGCTTTTCATCCGGTGACTTTTGGGCCCCGTTGACCCCCACGGAACAACCCAGCCACCGGTAGAGTTGCCCCATTTCTTCGGCGTCCCGTTCGGATAGGTACTCGTTAACCGTGATAACGTGAACCCCCTTACCACTCAGGGCGTTTAAGTAGACGGGCATCGTGGCGGTCAGGGTTTTCCCTTCCCCGGTCTTCATTTCGGCGATGTTCCCCTCGTGAAGAACAATCCCCCCCATCACCTGAACGTGGAACGGGAAGAGTCCCAACACCCGCTTGGCGCCTTCCCGGGCGACCGCAAAGGCTTCCGGCAAGAGGTGATCGAGGTCCTCACCATCTTGAATCCGTTGCCGAAACTCGGGTGTTTTCGCCTTTAATTCGTCGTCGGTTAATTTGGCCATTTGGTCTTGGTAACTATCCACCCGGTTGGCCAACCGGTTAATCCGGCGTAGTTCCCGCCGGTCACTTTCAATCCACTTTCTGAGTATGTTCGCCATGAAGCGTCCCTTTCCTTTGTTCACAGATTTGGGGTGTTTAGGCCTTCGCCGACCCCTTTTTTTATCGAAATAACCTTATCAGCTTTCAATTTTACCATGTTTGCCCCGGCAATGAAAACTAATCACGCCAACTAAAAAAGGCGCTAGCACAAGTGCTAACACCTTTTTGCCTAGTTAACTTCGATTAAACCGTAGCGCCCGTCATTACGCCGGTAAACAATGCTCGTACCATTGGTTTCGGCATCTTGGTAAACGAAGAAGTCGTGGCCCAACATATCCATCTGAAGAACGGCTTCTTCAGAGTCCATTGGCTTCAAGGGGATCTGCTTCGTCCGAACAATCTTCAGGCTGTCGCTTGCCTCTACTTCTTCACTCGGGGTGTCAACGAATTCCAGGTTCTTGTAACCCTTCTCCCGTGACTTCCGGTTAACCTTCGTCTTGTACTTACGGATTTGACGTTCTAGCTTATCAGTCACCAGATCGACACTTCCGTACATGTCGTTAGAGGTTTCTTCCGCCCGCAGCGTTAGGTAAGGCAACGGAATCGTTACTTCCACCTTGTAAGTACGGTTAGAGTACACCTTCAGGTTAACGTGGGCGTTGGCTTCCACGTTGGGTTCAAGGAACCGCTCTAACTTGGAGATCCGCTTAACTACGTAATCACGGATGGCATCAGTAACTTCAACGTTTTCACCACGAATATTGAATTTTAACATTGCACTTCTCTCCTTTCAGTACAAGCACTGGCTTGTTCTGATATCAGAAGGACCACTCTTCTCATATCCTATCTTCATTATAAGGGATCCAACCTCATTTAACAAACAAGATCCGGAAATCGCTTCCACTATCTCCTAATTAGCTAACGTTACCCCGCAAATTGTCTTGCATCCAGCCGCGCGCATTAGCTGGGCCGCATGGTACATAGTGCGCCCGGTCGTGAAGACATCATCGACTAAAACCACTGTCTTCCCCCGTACCCGTTTTCGATCCGTTAAGTCAAACGGTTGGGGCGTCTGTAGGCGTTGCTCCCGCGTTTTGGCCGACTGGGGTTCTTGTTTTTCCTGGTCCTTAGTCACCAACAACCTTTCAAAGGGGCACTCCAGTAACCCTTCGACCTGGTTAAAGCCACGCAGAAGCTGGGTCTTTTGGTGTAAGGGAAGCGGAACCACCATTTGCGCCCCCTGTTCTTGTACTAACTTGGTCAACGGGGCACTAAAGGCTTGGCGCAAACGGTAATCCCCGACGAACTTATAGGCGTGCATGAATTCCTTCATCGCCTCGTTATAACCAAAGCAAGCGCGGACCGTTAAAATGAAACCGGCCCGCACTTGCCACTGCTCACATTCCGGACAAGTCGTCGTAAACCCCGGGCGCTGACAATACGGACACCCCCGTCCTGCCTCCCGGGCGGTGAAACGCTGGGAACAAGTGCCACATAGTTGCGGCGGCACTAACCGCTTAAAACTGAGAATATCTTTGACCGGGGGGCGCCACTTAATCGGGGCGTCACACAATAGGCAGTTCATTTGCTCACCCCCCGTGCCCGCCGGTTCATCGATTTAATTTGTTGCTTGGCCTCCTCAATGCGCCGGCTATTTTCCTGAACCCAAAAGGTCACGGCGCCGCCCGGTCGCTCCTTAGAACGCCCCACTCGACCAGCAATTTGGACTAACGCCGCCGTGGAAAAAACCTCCTCGTCCGCCCCCAAGACGCCGACGTCAATTCCCGGAAAGGTAACCCCACGCTCTAAAATGGTGGTGGTCACCAAAAAAGACAACTGGCGCTCCCGCATCGCCTGAACCTTCTGAAGGCGCTGCGGATCGCTAGCGTGCACCGTCATAAACTTAACCGCCCCCAAGTTTTCTTTGAGCGCCCGGGCCACCGGAGCGAGGTCGGCGACGTGGGGCAGGAACAACAAAAACTCCTGTCCCTTAGTAACCCGCTGTTTTAACCAGGCCGAAACGGCGTTGGGTAGTTTTCCCTTTGTTAGCTTCGCCCGCCACTTGCCAACCAGCACGGTTTGAATCTGGGGTAGCGGGTGGCCGTGGAAACGTTGGGGCAAGTAAGAAACCGCCAACTTCTTTTGGTGAACCTGCTGGAGCAATTCCTTGCTCGGGGTGGCGGTGAGAAAAAGGAGTCCCCCGCCCTCTTTGATCGCTTGGTGGGCGGCAAATAACAGGGCCGGATCCCCAGCAAAGGGAAAGGCATCTACCTCGTCGATCACCAGGTTGTCAAAGGCGTGGTAGAAGCGTAATAACTGGTGGGTGGTACAGATGGTCAACTGTCGGTACTGGTAGGGTGCCGGATTCTTGCCGTGCAACAGGGCAATTGGTACCCCCGCAAAGGCCGCTTGCAGGCGCGGGTAGAGCTCCAAGCATACGTCGACGCGCGGCGAGGCCACCGCCACCCGTTCACCCCGTTTTAGTGCGCCGGTTAGTGCCGGAAAGATCATCTCGGTCTTCCCGGCACCCGTGACCGCCCATAATAGCCGGTGCTGGTGGGCCGCCATCCCGGCCGCCACCTCACTCGCTACCCGCTCTTGCAGCGGGCTCAGTTGCCCCTGCCAGGTGCACGGGTTAGTGGGCGGGGTAAATTGATTTGGTTCGGCTAAGTGATAAAATCGATCATGACTTGTCACCCGCCCCAAATTCAGGCACACTGGACAGTAATAGGCCCCACTTGGTAAGCGAACCCTTTCCTTAATTAAGCGGGCGTTACACCGGCGGCAGGTAACCCAGCGTCCCCGTTCATCCATCGTCTTTTCCCCCGTTAACCCAAACGGAGCGGGCAAGGCTTGGTTAATTAAAACCCGGCGCCCGTATAATTCTTCTTTTTGCATGGTTTTTCCCCCTTACCATTAAATACGGGGAAAGTGCTTTTAGTAACGTAAGGAGGCCCTTTTTTGGCAGCACAATATTTGACCATCCACCAAAATACGGAATTCGAATTAGTCATCAAAAAATCCCGCTTCATCTGTAGCCTAGCCCGGGTACACAGTGAACAAGAAGCCCAAGACTTCATCACCCACATCAGCAAGGAAAACCGCAAGGCTAACCATAACTGCTACGCCTACCTGCTCGGCGATAACGATCAGATCCAGCGGGAAAGTGATAACGGTGAACCCAGTGGCACGGCCGGTGTCCCCATCTTAGAGGCCCTCCAGCTCGCCCACGTCCACGACGTCTGTGCCGTGGTCACCCGCTACTTCGGTGGAATTAAGTTGGGCGCCGGCGGGTTAATCCGTGCCTATTCCAACGTCACCACCGAGGCAATTGCCCAGGCCGGCTTGGTTGAGCGAATCACCCAGCAGGTGGTCGCCATCACTGTTCCCTACCGCCTCAACGATCAGGTCCACTACTACTTAGAACAAGCGGGGTTGGCCCTGGCTGGGGAGGAATATGGCGTTGACGTCACCATCCGGGTCTTCATCAACCTAGAAGAAGTCGACGAACAGATCCAAACCCTCACCGACCGCTTCAACCACCAACTCCAAATTAAAAAGGAGGACCAACGTTTTCACGAGGTCCCCTTAAATAATTAGTAGGAAACAACCCTCTCGGCAGGTCTTCTGACTAATCCTAGCCGAATAGGTGGTGCAAAATGTACCGTTCTTCAGCCTGCTTAAACACTAGGCCGGCGGTTATTTACCACGTTTTCTGTCTAACATTCGAGAATACAACAAGAGAGGCTAGGAGAAAACAGTGTTTCTCCTGGCCTCTTGTTGTACTGCCACTTTTTTATATAAACTGCTCCACCAAGTTCAGTGCTACCAAGAGAACGCAGAGCACCGCTAAGGTGATGGTAACGTGGCGCACCCGACGGTCATGTTCCCGCCAGGCTTCGTAGTGGGCACTAACGTAAGCACCCACCAATAGAATACTCCCGAGCACCCCGTAAATTCCCGAGTGAAAGTGCTCTTGTTGAATCGTAAAGGACATCATTAAGATAATCCCCACCAGTCCCGTAACCACGGTTATAATTTTTCGTTTCATAAGTGCATCCATTTCCCGGGAAATATTCCCGTTAAGGGGGAATGGGAAACAACTGGTTGGCAGGTCGTTAGGTTAAGCTAGGGGGAGGTTAGCGCGGAACGCGGTGTTCTTCACCCATACTTAGCCACTAGGCCGACGGTTATTTCCCACGTTATCTGTGTAAAATTCAAAAATCAAAAAGGGGCCGGAAGAACTCTAATTCTCCCCTCCCCCATCAATTATTCATGCAAGTGATAGTTGTAAGTTGAAACAATGATGTTTTCCCGCGAATTCAGTAGGGTCCGCAAGCGTAGGCTCGTTTGGTTGTGCAAAGCCATTTGCCACGGGTGCTTTGGAACGAACTGCGGAACCAATACAGTAGTCGAATAATTCTTATCGGCCGCCCGCTTGGCGATCACGTCTACGAACCGTAACGTTGGCGTGGCAATCGAGCGGTAGGACGAGTGAATATCAACGAAACGCACGTCCGGGAACTCGGCCTTAAATTCGTTGGCCGTCTTATGTTCCTTACCCGGGTTTTCATCAAAGGACACGTGCATGGCGATGACGTAATCCCCAATTGAACGGGCGTAATTAATGGCGCCCATGGTGACCCGTGTCACGTTCCCGACTAAAACAATCACGGTGGCCCCGTCGTAATCATGCAACTGAACCTTAGCCTTTTCCGCTACCCGCAGTTGCATCCCCACCTTGATGTAGTGGGTGTGAATGACGTGGAACAGGTACAAGAGGGCCGGCATGATGATCAGGTACGGCCACACGTTGGAGAAGTGTTGCCAGAACAAGAAGATCACGAGGGCTAGTGAGATTAACGCCCCCACCAGGTTAATGGTTGACTTAACCAGCCAATTCCCTTCCTTTAAGCGGAACCAGTGGATAATCATCCCGGACTGCGAGAGGGTAAACGGTACGAACACCCCGACGGCGTAGAGCGGGATCAATAGGTTGGTCTTCCCGTGGAAAAGGATGATCAACACGATCGCCCCGACCGCCAGGGAAATAATCCCGTTGGAATAGCCTAGCCGGTCCCCACGGTCCATAAAGGCGTGCGGGAGGTACTTATCCTTGGCCATGTTGAAGGCCAAAATTGGAAAGGCCGAGAACCCAGTGTTAGCCGCCACGGCTAAGATCATCGCCGTCGACAGTTGCAAGAGGTAGTAACCTAGGCCCTCGCCACCAAAAACGGCCGCCCCAATCTGGGACAAGACGGTGTGGTGCGGGTTCGGTACAATTCCCAGGTAAAAGGACAGGAAGGTCACCCCACCGAAGAAGGCCGCTAAGATCAGGCTCATCATTGCCAAGGTGTTGGCGGCGTTTTTCTTCTTAGGAGGGTTAAAGTTCGGTACGGCATTGGAGATCGCCTCGACACCGGTCAAAGAAGATGACCCGGCCGAAAAAGCCCGGATGAACAGGATGGCAGACATCCCGGCTACCGGCGTCCCGTAATTGGCCGTGGCGTGGTAAGCCACGTGACCGGTAGCAATGTTATAGCCACCCCAGACGATCATCACCGTCATCATGATTATGAAAAAATAGACCGGAATGGTCAGGAAGTTAGCACTCTCACTCATCCCCCGTAGGTTCATGAACATGATGATCAAGACAATCACCACTGAAATATGGACCGAATAATTATATAGGAAAGGAATTGCAGACGTGATCGCTTCCGTCCCCGACGTCGTTGATACCGCCACCGTCAACATGTAGTCGACTAGCAGCGAGCCCCCGGCGATTAGGCCCCCGTTGCTCCCCCAGTTTTTGGTGGCGACAACGTAGGCGCCCCCACCGCTCGGATAAGCGTGGATGATTTGCCGGTAAGACAAGGTAATTGCTAACAACAGAACTAAAACAATGCCGGCAATCGGTAAGGAATACCAGATGGCGGCCGTCGAAAGGGTTACTAAAACCGTGGTAATCTGTTCGGTACCGTAGGCCACTGACGAAAGGGCGTCGGACGAAAGCATGGCCAAAGCCTTAAACTTCGTCAAGTGCGACTGGCCCTCGTCAAGCGTCTTTAATGGTTTCCCGATCAAGACACGTTTAAGATAGCGCCACATAAAATTTGTCTCCTCTTAAAAATAAGTCAACAGCTATTCTACACCCCGGGTGAACCGAATACCACCGTTTCTACGCAAAAAAGGTGGGTGCCCGAAGCCACAGCTCCGGTCACTCACCTCCCAAAAATTAATTTTCAAATTACATCATGCCGCCCATACCACCGGCTACTGGTGCTTGTGGTGCAGCGTCAGCGGGTTGTGGCTTGTCGGCAACAACGGCTTCCGTCGTCAAGAGGAGGGCGGAAACGGAAGCTGCGTTTTGCAGGGCCGAGCGGGTGACCTTCGTTGGGTCAACAATTCCGGCAGCGACCATGTCTTCAAACTTGTCATCAGCGGCGTTGTAACCAACTCCCGGCTTTTCTTGCTTCAGCTGGTTAACGATCACGGAACCTTCCAAACCGGCGTTTTCGGCGATTTGACGAACTGGGGCTTCCAGAGCCGCCTTCACAATCTTAATCCCGGTTGCTTCGTCGCCAGTTGCGGATGCTTCCACTTCGTCCAAGGCAGGGATAACGTTAACCAGTGCCGTTCCACCACCAGGAACAAAGCCTTCTTGCACGGCGGCCCGGGTGGCGTTTAAGGCATCTTCGATCCGGTACTTCTTTTCCTTGAGTTCGGTTTCGGTAGCGGCCCCAACCTTAACAACGGCCACCCCACCGGCTAACTTAGCGAGCCGTTCTTGGAGCTTTTCCTTGTCAAAGTCAGAGGTCGTTTCGGCAATCGCCTTCTTGATTTGGTCAACCCGTTCTGCAATGGCTTCCTTGTTGCCACTGCCATCAACGATCGTGGTAGCGTCCTTGGTTATCGTAACCTTGTTAGCAGAACCAAGTTGGTCAATCGTAGCGTCCTTCAATTGCATACCAAGGTCGTCGGAAATCACGGTCCCACCAGTCAGAACGGCGATGTCTTCCAATTGAGCCTTGCGACGGTCACCAAAGCCTGGGGCCTTAACGGCAACTACGTTGAAGGTTCCCCGAATCTTGTTCAACACAAGGGTTGGCAGTGCTTCACCAGTGATGTCATCAGCAATGATTAACAGGGCGCGCCCTTCTTGAACAACAGATTGGAGTAGTGGCAAGATGTCTTGAATGTTAGAGATCTTCTTGTCCGTAATCAAAACGTACGGGTTGTCCAGGTTGGCTTCCATCTTGTCGTTGTCGGTTACCATGTATTGGGACATGTAACCACGGTCAAAGCTCATCCCTTCAACCACGTCAACGCTAGTATCAACCCCACGGGAATCTTCAATCGTGATGACCCCGTCGTTACCAACCTTTTCCATGGCGTCGGCGATCAACTTACCAACTTCCTTGTTAGCAGCGGAAATGGAGGCGATTTGAGCGATGTCGTCCTTGGTCTTAACGTCGTGGCTCATCTTTTTCAGGCCTTCAACGGCTGCGGCCGTCGCCTTTTCAATCCCGCGCCGAATGCCCACTGGGTTAGCGCCGGCGGTCACGTTCTTCATTCCTTCGGTCACAATTGCTTGGGTTAAAACAGTGGCCGTCGTGGTCCCGTCCCCGGCAATGTCGTTAGTCTTAGAAGCAACTTCGGAAACCAGCTTAGCCCCCATGTTTTCGAAGTGGTCTTCTAATTCAATGCTCTTAGCGATCGTTACCCCGTCGTTAGTGATCGTCGGGGAGCCGTAACTTTGTTCCAACACCACGTTACGTCCCTTTGGCCCAATCGTCGTCTTGACGGTGTCTGCTAACTTATCAACCCCACGCAGCATTGCGCTCCGTGCGTCTTCTGAGAACTTTAATTCCTTTGCCATCTTTATCTCACCTCATTGAATTTCTTAGTCAACAACCGCAACTAAATCCTTTTCGTGGACAACCAGGTAGGTTTCACCATCGTATTCCACTTCGTTGCCGGCGTACTTGTCAAACAAGACCTTGTCGCCTTCCTTAACGGCGACCGCCACCACTTGGCCATTATCCAGCGTGCGACCTTGTCCAACGGCCACTACCACCCCAGTGGTTGGCTTGTTCTTAGCGTTGGAGGCTAAAACAATCCCCCCAACGGTTTGTTCTTCTTCTTGCGCCTTTAAAATGACACGATCTCCTAATGGTTTTAACATGGTTATCCCTCCATTATTTCAAGTCAATGATTAGTGGTTAGCACGGGGACGAGCACTCTGCTAGCACTCAACCCCCTCAAGTGCTAATTACATATTCTAATATAACACCTTTCCCCCGGAATGCAACCAAAAACTTTGACTAATTTTGACCAAACAAAAAAGAGGCTGGGAATTCCCAGCCTCCTTGCTGTATATCCGAATGTTAGACAGAAAAAGTGGCCAATCACCGCAGGTCTAGTGCCTAAGCAGGCCGAAGAACGATGCGCTCTTACATCCGACCCGCAGCGGAAGTTATTTTCCACTCTCTTCGGATTAATCTTCGTCGTCGGTCGTAACCTTGTTGCTTTCAATGAAGTAGATCAGTGTTTGCAACTCATTGGTTAAATCGATGTTTTGAACCTGCACGTCCTTTGGCACGGACAGGCGGACTGGCGTAAAGTTCAGGATCCCGTGAACCCCGGCTTCAACCAGTTGGTCGGTGACCGCTTGCGATTCCGAACCCGGCACCGTCAAAATAACGGCGTCGATTTGTTGCTCCTTAATCTGCTTTTTCATGTCTTCGACCGGGTAAACCGGAATCCCGCTCTTGACCGTGTTCGCCAGGGATTCCTTAGGGTCAAAGGCCGCTGAAATCCGCAGGTTGGTGCTCTGGTGGAAGTTGTAGTTCATCAGGGCCGACCCTAGGGAACCGACCCCCACTAGGGCGACGCTGGTTAACTTGTCTTGCTTCAAGATCCCCTTGAAAAAGTTCAACAACTTTTCGACGTCGTAGCCGTACCCCCGCTTTCCGAGCTCACCGAAGTAGGAAAAGTCCCGCCGGATCGTGGCAGAGTCCACCTGAACTGCTTCGGAAAGTTCCGTCGACGACACCCGGTGCTTATTAGCGTTCAATAAAACGTTTAGGTACCGGTAATAAACGGGTAAGCGCTTAGCCGTGGCACGGGGAATTTTACGATTTGGCATAATAATTCCTCCATTTCTTTGATTGTGAAATATTATTCCTTACTCATTCTAACAACCTCTAGTTTGTTTGTGAACTAACATTCATTACTTTTTGGTTATTTTTTCGGTTTTAAGATAAACTATGCTACACTTTGAAGTAGCTAAAATAGGAAAAGGATCACCACTCATGTTGTTACTTCAAACTAACGATGTCCTCCGCCGGTTTGGCGCCGACGTCTTATTTCACAATATTAACCTCCAGGTCGTTGATCATGCCCGCGTCGCCCTCGTTGGCCGTAACGGAGCTGGGAAGACGACCCTCTTAAAGATGATTGCCGGGATCACCCAGCCCGACGAGGGAACCATCACCAAGGCCAAGGGACTTTCCATTGGCTACCTAGCCCAGGATCAGGGCCTTGACAGCCAGAACTCGATCTGGGCGGAATTAGACACCGTCTTTGGTCCCCTCCACAAAATGGAAGCTGAAATTCACCACTTAGAAGGGCAGTTGGCAACGGTTGATTCAACCACCGACCGCTACCAAGAAATCTTAAGGGATTACGACCGCCTGCAAGAGCAGTTCCAAGAGGCGGGGGGCTTTGAGATTGACTCCCGGATGCGCGGCGTTTTGACCGGTTTTGGCTTTGAAGAAGAAAGCTACCAACGCCCCGTCAACTCCTTATCCGGGGGACAAAAAACCAAGCTGGCTCTAGCCAAGATCCTTTTACAAGCCCCCCAGCTACTGATCTTAGACGAACCGACCAACCACTTGGACATGGGGGTGTTAACCTGGTTAGAAGACTACTTAAAGGGCTACTCGGGCGCCCTTTTAATTGTCTCCCACGACCGTTACTTCTTAGACCGGGTGGTCAACGAAGTGTACGACCTCGATAACCAAACCCTCCACCACTACACGGGAAACTACTCGGCCTTCGTTAAAAACAAGACCGCCCGCTTGGCAACGGAAATGAAGCATTACGAACAACAACAAAAAGAGATTGCCAAGCTTGAGGACTTCGTTAATAAGAACCTAGTGCGGGCCTCCACCACCAAGCGCGCCCAAGCTCGGCGCCGCCAATTAGAAAAAATGGAACGCATGGAACGCCCCCAAACCGATGACAAGTCCATCCACTTCTCCTTTAGCTCCCAAAAGGAGAGTGGCAACGAGGTCCTAGACGTCGAAGGCCTCAAAATTGGCTACCAAGACACCGTTTTAGCTGGTCCCCTCACCTTTAACGAACGCAAGGGCCAACGCATCGGGATCATTGGCCCCAACGGGATCGGTAAGTCAACCCTGTTAAAGACACTGCTAAAAAAGATGCCGGCGATCGCGGGGACGATTAAGTTCGGCGCTAACCTAGACATTGGTTACTACGACCAGGAACAACAGCAGCTTCACCCGGAAAAGACGGTCTTAGACGAGGTCTGGGACGACCACCCCGAAATTGATGAAACCCAGATCCGCAACCTTTTGGGCTCCTTTTTATTCGTTGGTGACGACGTCTACAAACACGTCAGCGACCTGTCAGGGGGACAAAAGGCCCGTTTGGAGCTGACTAAGCTCTCCTTTGAACCGATTAACTTCTTGATCCTTGACGAACCGACTAACCACTTGGACATTGACAGTCGCGAGGTCTTAGAAGGGGCGATTAACGATTTCGACGGTACCGTCCTCTTCATTTCCCACGACCGCTACTTCATCAACCAGGTAGCTACCGATGTTTTAGCAATGCAAAAAGACGGCATTACCCGCTACCAGGGGGATTACGATGATTACCTACGGGCGGTCACCGAACAAGAACAAGCCAGCGCCGACGATTCAACCACCCCGGACCAAAAAAGGGCCCCCAAGGCTGGTTCCGCTGCCCAACAGTCCTACCAACAAAGCAAAGAAGCCCAAAAGGCCCGCCGTAAGTTGCAACGGACCGTTGCTGACCTTGAAGAACAGATGAACCAGTTGGGCGAACAACAAGAGCAAGTTGAAACCCAGATGGCCGACCCGGACGTGGCGACCGACATCGGCAAACTGACCGACCTGCAAAAAGAGCTCGACGCCCTGACAAAGCAACTAGAAGACGTCGAAGAACAATGGACCGCGGCCGCCGAACGGCTAGAAGAATTTGATAACTAAATTAAAACGAGGCTAAGAGCTAACAAACTACTCTTAACCTCGTTTTTAATTTTCGGCTGTTAATTGGTTATCCTTGGTCTCGCGTCTAAGTGTGGCCTGCAAGGCAATCCTCCTTAGAAGTTGACCTTAGTAACCTCCCCGGAAGAGAAGGTTCTTAGCTGACCATTAGGCGCCCTAACCACTAGTTGGCCTTGGTCATCAATGTTTTGGGCGATTCCGCTAAAGGTCGTTTGCCCAATTTGAAGGCTTACCGACCGCCCCAAAATCAGGGAGTGTGCCCGGTACTCCGGTAAAAAGATCCCTTGGGAATAGTCGGGGAGGTCGCTTAGGACTGCTTCGATCAACTCCGCAGCTAGACGGTTACGATCAACCGTGGCCGCCGGGTCAATTCCGGTTACCTTTTCTTTTAAGTCAGCCGGAAATTCCTTAGTGGTCAAGTTAATGCCAATCCCAATTACCAAAGAGGTCTGGCTAGTGGCTTCCAGGTCGGTTTGCATTTCCGTTAAAATCCCCACTACCTTTTGGTGTCCCAAGTACAGGTCATTGACCCACTTGTAACTCAGTCTTTGGGCGGGGAAAAACCGTTTTAAGACGGTTGCCACCGTTACGGCCACTCCGGTCGTTAACAAGCCTGGTTGCCCAGGAAAGGTAACGTTTGGAACCCCAATCGTCATATAAAGGCCCGTGGCTTTCGGGGCATAAAAGGCCCGGCCCCGCCTCCCGTAGGCCCCGATTTGGTGGTCAGCAATCACAACGAGGGGGGCGGTCGAATCTCCCGTTGCTAGTAGTTGCCGGGCCGTGGTTTGGGTTGATTCGAGTTCCTCTTCCACCACTAGTTTTACCTTCGTGGTGCCTAGGCCCAGTTCAATTACGGGTGCCAACATTTTAGCAGTCCCCCGGTAACAATAACCCCGTTTGCGGTCCGAATCAATTTGGTAGCCGGCCTGTTGGAGGGAACGAATTGCCTTCCAAACCGACTCCCGGCTAACGCCTAATTGGTCGGCTAGGCTCTGACCGGAAAACCACTGGTTTGGCGCTGAAAGTAAGTGGGCTAATAGCCGTTCTTTGGTCGCCATTAACGCCACCCCACCCGGTGGAGCTGTTGGCTAATCGTTACGCACAAGATGGCCTTCAACAAGTCCCCCGGCATGTAGACGACGCTCCCAATCAGGGCAGCCTTGAAGCTAATGTGGGTAATGAAGACTAACCCAATTGAACCCGCTAAGTTGATGAAGAGTACCCCACCGATTAAAACGGCGAAGAACTCCCATAACCAAGATGGGTTGGCCTTGAGGTTCATGATCGATGCGATGATCGCCGGGGCCAAGAGCCAGCCAACAAAGTAACCCGCTGAGGCACTGAAGAAGACGGCGACCCCGCCGGCACCACCGGTTAAAAATGGCATCCCAACGGCCACCAGGATAAAGAAACAAACCATGACCAAGGTCCCCTTCTTGGCCCCCAATAATTCACCCGCCAGCATGATCCCGGCGTTTTGCAACACAATTGGGGCCGGCAAAATACCCACTGGGATCCCCGGGAAGAAGGCTAAAACAATAATTACGGCTAGGACCATCCCGGCCCGGGTTAATTCAGTTATACGTGTACGACTTTGCGTCATTGATTTTTCATCCTTTCTCTTTTGTAACCCTAAAAAATCCAAGAGGGTTACAATCATGCCATGAAAAAGTCCCCCGCAAGGGACTAATTGAATAATTGCGAATAAATATTAAATTAAGTGGACACCTTTGTCAACGTAAATTACGTCACCGGTCACCCCGGTGGACAGATCGCTCATTAAGAAGGTGGCGGTGCCGCCCACCTCTTCGATCGTAACATCCTTGCCATCGACGGTCCGGGCCTTCGACATGGCCAATAATTCACCATGTCCTTGAATCCCCGTCACCGCTAAGGTCTTCAGGGCGCCAGCCGAAATGGCGTTGACCCGCACCCCATTTTTACCCATGTCACGCGCTAAATAGCGGACGTTGGCCTCTAGAGCCGCCTTGGCTACCCCCATCACGTTATAGTTAGGGATCGCCCGTTCGGCCCCAAAGTACGACATCGTGACCACGCTAGCTGGGTTCTTTAGCAACGGGGCTGCGGCCCGGCAAACGGCGATTAAGGAGTAGGCCGAAACGTCTTGGGCCAGGGCGTAACCCTCGCGTGAAACGTCGGTCATTTCCCCACCTAGTTCAGCCGGGTTGGCAAAGGCAACGGAATGAACCACCCCGTCCAGTTGGCCGAATTGTTCACCAATCTGTTGAAAGGCCCGTTGAATGCTTTCATCACTGGCCACGTCACATTGAATCATCCGGTCGGCCTTTTCTTCGCCCACTAGCTTAGTCAGGCGCTTTAAGGTCCGTTCCCGGTTGTAGGTGTAAATTACCGTAGCCCCTTGCTTTTCCATTTCCTGGACACAACCCCAAGCAATCGAACGACGGTTGGCAACCCCCATCACCACAATCGTCTTGTTCGCTAATAATCCTTCCATGAGTCTGTTTAATCCCCCTAAAACTTTCTGTATCGTGCCCGGCGCCGCTTGAGGAGTTCCTCGGGCGTCAGCTGGGCCAGCGTTGCAAGTTGTTTTTCTAAGACAACATCAATGTTTTGAATGGTTGCTTGGTGATCAGTTGTTTCTTCGATGATCCCTTCAATCACCCCTTGTTCAAGGAGTGCCTGGGGGGTCATCTTCATGACGGCGGCCGCTTCCGGTGCCCGACTACTATCCTTCCACAGGATCGAAGCAAAACCCTCCGGCGAAAGGACGGAGTAGGTGCTCTTTTCTAGCATCCAGATCTCATCGCCACAGGCCAGGGCTAAGGCGCCCCCACTGCCCCCTTCCCCGTAGATCAGGGTGATCAGTGGGGTCTTAGCCTGACTAATCTTGAGCAGGTTTTGGGCAATTGCCGATCCTTGCCCCTGTTCTTCGGCGGATTGGCCCGGGTAGGCTCCCGCCGTGTTGACCAAGGCAATCACCGGCCGGTGGAACTTAGCGGCGTTTTCAATTAAGCGCAGGGCCTTCCGGTAGCCACCAGGTGCCGGGCTCCCAAAGTGCTTGGCAACCCGTTGACCAACCGTCTTCCCACGGTCGGTGGTGATCACCGTAACTGGGCGGCCGTGATAGGTGGCTAGCCCCCCAATGATCGCCGGGTCATCGGTCCCGTTGCGGTCCCCGTGCAGCTCAAAGAAGTTATCAAAGAGTTGGTTGATGATCTCTAGCCCCGTCACCTTCCCGGCGCTACGGGCGGCTTGAACAATGGCATAAGCGTTTTCCTTAGTCATTTTGCTTCCCCCCGTACTTCATTAACCAGGCTAAGGTCGTCTTTTCATCCTGGCGGGTAACGATGTGATCGATGAAACCGTGCTTTAAGACGTTTTCGGCATCCTGTAAGTCGGCCGGGATTTCCGTGTGCGTGGTTTGTTCGATCACCCGGCGGCCGGCAAAGCCAACTAAGGCCCGCGGTTCAGCCAAAATTATGTCCCCCTCCATGGCAAAACTGGCCGTCACCCCACCCGTGGTTGGGTCGGTTAAGACCACAATGTACAGCAAGCCGGCGGCATCGTGTTCAGCAATCGCCGTTGAAACCTTGGCCATCTGCATCAAGGACATAATCCCCTCTTGCATTCGGGCCCCTCCGGAGGCGGTGAAGAGGACGACCGGACGCTGGTTTTTCGTGGCGTCTTCAAACAGGCGGGTAATCTTTTCGCCGGTAATCGTCCCCAAGGAACCCATAATAAAGGTCGGGTCCATGATCCCTAAGTTAAAGTCAACGTCACCAATCCGGGCACGGCCAGTCCAAACCGAATCATTGAGGCCGGACTTTTCCTGGGCCTTTTTCAATTTCCCCTCATAACCCGGGAAATTTAAGGGGTCTTGAGTTTGTAAAGCCGTGTCCATTGGCACCGCGGAATCCACCAGCCAACTCAGCCGCTGGTTAGCACTAATCCGAAACCCGTACCCGCAGCCCGGGCACGTAGCGTACTCATCCATCTGGGCGGCAAATAAGGTCCGCTGGCACTTTGGACAGGTCCGCCACAGGTCATCGGGGACCTTGGCGTCGGCCGTTCGGTCAGCTTGAACGTGGCGCTCACTAAGGGTGTTTTTCGCCTTGTAGAGTTTCACTTGCCAATTCCCCCTTCCAGCGTGGCAAAAATTCTTGTTCTAAGTAGTTAGTCGTAAAGGTGGCTTCATTAAAGACCGGATCGTTTAGAATCGCCAGGTGGAAATTCTGGTTGGTCGTGATCCCGGTAATTACCATTTCATTTAACAACCGCCTCAGGCGCGAAATGGCCTCCTGACGGTCGTTACCATGGGCAATTACCTTCGCCACCATCGAGTCATAATATGGGCTGACGGTTACCCCCGGGTACAAGGCGGTGTCGATTCGCATCCCGAGGTTACCAACTGGTAGGTATAAGTAAGTGACCTTCCCGGTTGACGGGAAAAAGCCCCGCTTTGGATCCTCAGCATTGATCCGGCATTCGATGGCGACCCCTTGGGCCTTGATGTCAGCTTGGGCAAACGGTAGGGCTTCCCCAGCCGCCACCACTAGTTGCGCCTTGACTAGGTCTATTCCCGTCACCATTTCCGTAACCGTGTGCTCAACTTGGATCCGGGTGTTCATTTCCATGAAGTAGAAGTTCTGGTCCTGGTCCATCAAAAATTCCAGGGTCCCAGTGTTGAGGTAATCAATTCCGTTGACGGCCCGCACGGCGATCTCACCTAACTCACGCCGCTTATCTTCTGAAATTAACGAGCACGGGCTTTCTTCGATCACCTTTTGCTTATTACGCTGCAGGGAACAGTCACGTTCCGGGAAGTAAACGGCATTACCAAAGCGATCACGGAATACCTGTACCTCAATGTGCTTAACGTTTTCCATGATCTTTTCCAGGTACATCCGGTCGTCGTTAAAGGATACCCGTGCCTCAGCCTGGGCCTCACTAAAGGCCTTCTCCAAGTCGCTGGCCTGTTCGATCTTTCGGATCCCCTTGCCACCACCACCGGCAGCGGCCTTCAGCAAAATCGGGTAACCAATCTTGTTGGCCACCGCTAGGGCAGTCTGGGCATCTTGAACGTACCCATCCGACCCCGGAATCACCGGCACACCCGCCTTTTGCATTTGCTCTCTGGCGTGCTCTTTATTCCCCATCAAATCAATTGTGGCGGCCTTGGGACCGATAAAGGTAATCCCGACGGCATCACACATTTGGGCAAAGGTGGCGTTTTCGGACAGGAAACCAAAGCCGGGGTGAATCGCCTGGGCCCCGGTTCCAATGGCGGCGGCCAGGATGTTTTTCATATTGAGGTAGGAGTCTTGCGGGCGGGGCCCCCCCACACACACCGCTTCATCAGCAAGCTGAACGTGAAGGCTGTCGCGGTCAGCGGTCGAATAAATCGCCACCGCTTTGATTCCCTGTTCCCTCAAGGAACGGATAATGCGGACCGCAATTTCCCCCCGGTTAGCTACTAAAACCTTCGCAAACATTCTTCTCTTCCCCTATCTATTTAGTCAATGAAGAAGGTCAGTTCCGCCGTGCAAGCTCGCTTGCCATCGACGGTTGCCACTCCCTTGCCCAGGCCAATGTGGCCGCGGACCTTTTCCAAGTGGACCTCTAACCTCATAGTATCGCCGGGGCGTACCACCTTCCGAAATTCAGCGGATTCGATCCCGCCGAAGTAGGCCGTCTTGCCCTTGAAATCCTCTTGGGATAAGAGGGCCACCGCCCCAGTTTGGGCCAGTGATTCCACGATTAAGGCTCCCGGTAACACCGGGTTGTTTGGGAAGTGGCCATTAAAGACCGCTTCGTTGATCGTGACGTTGCGCTTGGCAACCGCCATTTCCCCCGGCACCAATTCTTCGACCCGGTCGATCAAAAGCATTGGGTAGCGGTGCGGGATAATCTTTTGAATTGCCGTACTATCAAGCATTACCTTACTCATCGTTAGTCCTCCTTGAGGGTGATCAGGGGTTGTTCTACTTCAACTAACTCCCCGTCTTTAACGTTGATCGCACTCACGATCCCCGCGTGATCACTCTTGATTTCGGTCATCATCTTCATTGCTTCGATTACGCAAACCACGTCGCCTTCTTCAACCCGGTCGCCAACCTTAACAAAGGCCGGGGCCCCCGGTTTCGGTTGTAAGTAGACGGTCCCCACCAACGGGGCCTTCACACTAACCCCCGGTGCCTCCTTTGCGACGGGAGCTGGGGCTTGTGGTTCCGCCGGCGCCGCAGCTGGGGCCGGGGCTGCTTGAACCGGGGCCTCAACGGGGGCGTGGTGCTTATTTTTACTCAGGTAAAGGTGGAAGTCCCCGTCGTCAAGCTTAAACTCGCGACTGTCGGATTCTTCAAACACCTTCATCAGCTTCTCTAAATCCTTGAGTTCCATCCTTAATCATCCTCCCACTTCTTGAAGGTCAGCACAGCGTTGTGACCCCCAAAGCCAAAGGAATTACTGATGGCAAAGCGTGCTTGTGGTGCTGCTTGGTTTTCTGCGGTTACCAAGGTGACTGGGCAATCAGGATCTTGGTTATCGCAACCAACGTTAGCTGGTAACTTTCCTTGTTCTAAGGCAGCGACCGTCAAAACGGCTTCGATTGCCCCGGCAGCCCCTAAGAGGTGTCCGGTCATCCCCTTGGTCGAAGAAACCTTAACTTCGGAACCTTCGCCAAAGACCGTTTGAATGGCGTGCGCTTCACCAGAGTCGTTGGCGTGGGTAGCCGTCCCGTGAGCGTTAACGTATGCGACTTCGGCTGGCGTAATTCCGGCTTCGTCAATCGCCTGTTGCATAGCCCGCGCGGCGCCCTTCCCCGTAGGATCCGGTGAGGTGATGTGGTAGGCATCCCCCGTCGCCCCGTAACCAACAATTTCACCGAGGATCTTTGCCCCACGAGCCTTGGCGTGTTCGAGGCTTTCGAGCACCATGGCGGCGCCCCCTTCACCCAGCACAAACCCGTTGCGATCAACATCAAACGGCTTGGAGGCCTTCAGTGGATCTTCGGTCGTTGACAAAGCAGTCAGGGCCGCAAACCCGGCAATCCCGATTTCGTTAACGGAGGCTTCACTCCCCCCAGTGATCATTACCTGGGCTCGACCTTCCTTGACTTGACGGTATGCATCACCAATCGCGTTCGTCCCGGAAGCACATGCCGTTACCACCGCCGAGCACATGTTTTGGGCGTTGAAGCGAATCGCAATGTTACCGGCCGCCATGTTGGAAATAGCCATCGGAACAAACATTGGCGAAACCCGCTTTGGTCCTTTATCGTGCATCTTAATGATTTGTTCTTGGATCGTGGTTAAGCCCCCGATCCCAGACCCAAAGATCACCCCCATGTCCTCTGGGGCGGTGTTATCTTCGTTGATTCCGGCCATGTCAACGGCTTCTTGGGCCGTTTGAATGGCGTATTGGGAGTAGAGGTCCATCCGCCGGGCGTTTTTCTTGCCGACTACTTCAGCGGGATCGAAATCATCAATTTGACCTGCAACCGCAATCCCGGTCTCTTCGGCATCAAACTTAGTGATCTTCTTGATCCCGACCTGGCCGGCCAGACTGTTTTCTACGAAGGCGGTTAAGCCGTTTCCGTTCGGGGCAATGGCGCCCATTCCCGTGATTACTACGCGTGTCATCTTGTGTTCCTCCTAAATCGTCATCCCACCGTCAACGACCAATACTTGGCCGGTAACGTAATCATTTTGCGCCAAGAAGATTGCGCATTGTGCCACTTCATCGACCGTTCCTAGTCGCTTAAGCGGAATTTGTTCCACGATGCCCTCTTGAACCCGTTCGGAAAGGGCGGCCGTCATGTCGCTAGCAATCATCCCGGGTGCAATGGCGTTGCAACGAATTCCCCGCATGGCCCCTTCACGAGCCACCGTCTTGGTTAAGCCAACGATGCCGGCCTTACTTGCCGAGTAGTTGGCCTGCCCGGCATTACCGTGTAATCCAACTACGCTAGCCAGGTTGATAATGGCACCAGAGCGTTGCTTGTTAAACTTCTTGATCAAGGCCTTAATCAGTAAAAACGGTCCCCGCAAGTTAACGGCGATCACCTGGTCAAAGTCTGCTACCTTCATTCCGCCAATCAGACGGTCGCGGGTGATCCCGGCGTTATTAACCAAGACGTCGATGTGCCCGTAGGCATCCCAAGCCTCCTTGGCTAATTGAGCCACCGATTCTTCATCAGCTACGTCACCAATCAAGAACTTGTAATCGGCGCCAGCTTCTTCTAGCTTTTGCTTCATATCATCATCGAGGTCGTGGCGCCCGTTTAACACCAAGCGGCTCCCCTGCTTAGCAAAGGCCAGGGCGGTTGCCGCCCCAATTCCCCGGGTTGAACCGGTAATAAAGACAACCTTATCCTTGAGTTCCATCAGAAACCTCCTTAACAAAGGCCTGGTAATCGGCCAGGCTACTGATCCGGTAGCGGGTCAGCTTGCGATCAACTTGCTTAGCAAAGCGGGTGAGGGTCTTGCCCGGCCCAATTTCCAAGGTCGTATCAACCCCTTGGTGGTTAATCAGGTAGGCTAAGTCGTCACCAAAGTGAGTTGGCACTGCCAGTTGCCGGGCCAAGACGTCAGCCAGTCCCTCCTTTTCAAACGGGGTCACGGTGGTGTTAGAAATCACCGGCACCGTTGGCGTGTGGAAGGCGACGGTCTTTAAGCGCTCCGTCATCTTCTGGCGCGCACCGTTAAAGAACGGGGTGTGAAAGGCCCCGGAGACCTTTAAGACAACGGCTTTTTTCGCCGCTTCCTTAGCCGTGATTTCTTCAACCACTTGTTCCAAGGCTTCCTTAGCCCCCCCTAAAACCACCTGGTCCGGGGAGTTGTAGTTAGCAAAGTAAACTCCTTGCCCAGCCGCTTGTGCAGCTTCAACCGCTTGGCTGACCATGTCCAACTTGGGCTCAACAATCGCCGCAAGGGTGGACGGGACTTGGTCGGCATCTTCTTGCATGTAGCGGGCCCGGTCGGCTAACAAGGCCATTCCCGGTGTAAAGTCTAGCGCCCCAGCCGCCATCAAAGCGGCGTATTCACCCAGTGACAATCCGACCATCCCGGCAATCGGTAACTGCAGGTCGCGTTCCAACATCCGGTAAATCCCATAAGAAACCGTCACCAGGGCTGGTTGAACGTACTTGGTGTAATCAAGTTCGCCCCCCTCACCCTTCATCAGGGTGGCGATATCGAGACCGGTGGCTTGACTCGCTTCTTCTACCAATTGACAAAAGAGGGGGTCGCCCAAAAAGTCGACCCCCATCCCAGGTTTCTGGGCGCCCTGCCCGCTAAAAAGAACCCCGATTTGCATTAGGCGTCCTTTTCGTCCAGTTGCTTCTTAACAAAGTCAACCACGTCGCCGATCGTTTCGATCCCTTCTTCAACGTCTAATTGGATGTCGAACTTGTCTTCCAGTTCGTTCATGATTTCAAACACGTCCAGGCTGTCGGCTTCCAGGTCGTCCTTGATCTTAGCGTCCAAGGTTACTTGGTCTTCGTCAACGTCCAATTCTTCAACAACAACGTTCTTAACAGTTTCAAATACTTCTTCCTTAGTCATGGTAAATTTTCCTCACTTTAATTTTAATTTAGTATCTTAAGATTAGGGTTCCAACGGTCAGTCCACCGCCGAAACCGCTTAGGGCCACCAGGTCGCCCCGACGTAGGTGACCTTTTTGAACTTCTTCGGCAAATAAAATTGGCTCGCTGGCCGCCGACGTGTTCCCGTATTCGTTGATGTTAACGGGAAACCGTTGGCGATCCAGTTGCAAACGCTTCGCCACTTGATCGATAATCCGGGCGTTGGCTTGGTGCAACAAGAAGGCGTCAATATCTTCAATGGTTACCCCGGCCTGTTGGGCTGCTAACCGAATTGAAGTGGGCACCTCATGAGTGGCAAACCGGTAAACGGCCCGCCCGTTCATCGTAAAGGGAGCGACCTTCGTTACCGGTCCCGGGAAGGACGTTAATGGCGTCGTTTGCCCGGCACTCAGTTGGTCGGCTTGGTCGCCAAAGGTGGCTAGGTGCTCGCCCAACACGTGGGAGGGCCCGGTAGTTTCTTGTTCCACCAGCACCCCGCCGGCCCCGTCGCCAAACAGAACCGCCGTGGTTCGGTCTTGCCAATCAATCAGCTTGGATAAGACCTCGCTACCGATCACTAGGGCCCGCTGACCAGGGTTTAATAACCGCTCAACCGTGTGGAGGGCGTAAACAAAGCCCGAACACGCCGCTGACAGGTCAAAGGCCACCGCCTTGGTTGCCCCAATTTGTCCCTGGACAATTGCCGCCGTTGACGGGGTGTAACTGTCGGGTGACATGGTGGCCACCACGATCAGGGCCACTTGTTCCGCGGCTAGCCCCGCCTTTGCTAAAAGCTGATTAGCTACGTTAACCGCCAAGTCAGAGGTGGTCTCTCCTTGGCTGATGTGACGCTGCTTAATCCCCGTACGGGTGGTAATCCATTCGTCGCTGGTGTCCATCAACTGGCTCAACTCATCGTTAGTGACCACCCGGGCGGGAACGTAACTTGCGGTTTCAAGTATCCGCATGGCTATTTTCCTTTCTTCTAGAATCAGGATTTTTCATCTAAAAAGGCCTCGAGGTTCATCAAGGAACGGCGGATCACCCGTTTTTGTTCCTCATCGGTCCCCTTCAAAAAACTCTTCACCATCATGTTGTGAAAGGCCCGGTGGGAGCGGTACAAAACCCGCCCCCGTTTAGTTAAGCCCAAGCGGATTACCCGGCGATCATGCTCGTCTCGAAACCGTTGCACGTACCCCTTGCGAACCAGGCGGTCAGTGGTGGCGGTCATGGTACCCGGCGACAGGTGGAGTTTTTTGGCCACCTGCGAGGCCGTCTGGTGGTTATACATCGAGATCGCATCATTGGCGTGCATCTCCTTGATGGTCAAGTCCGAGAAGGAGGATTTCCTGAGTTCATGTTCTTCAATCCACATGATCCCGTTGTAAACCCGCACCAAGGCCTGATTGATTTCCCGGTAGTCGTCATCCATAATGCATTTCTCCTCTCGTTATTCTAGCAATTCGAATAATTTGAATATCAAAATACATTATAAACGAATTTGCTCCTAGAGTTTCTCCTCTCGCTCCGCCACGATAAAGGTCAGCTCTGCGCTGCAAACCCGCCGGTCGTCAACCGTCGCAACGGCCTTCACAATTCCCATGCGCGAGCGAACCTTCTCCATGTCGATGTGGAGCTTTAAGACGTCCCCCGGCCGAACCATCCCGCGAAACTTTGCTTTGCGGACCCGGCCCAGGTAGGCCGTCTTCTTATAAAAGTCGGGCGACTTGAGGATCAAGACCGAAGCCGCCTGGGCCAGGGTTTCAATAATTAAAACCCCTGGCATCACCGGGTTGCCCGGGAAGTGACCCCGAAAGAATGACTCGTTGATCGTCACGTTTTTCGTGCAGACGATCGACTTGCCTGGTTCCATTTCGTCAACCGCGTCGATGTAACAAATCGGGTAGCGGTTTGGAATCAGATCCATCACCTCTTGCGCTGTCATCAGTGCCAATTTTGTCACCTACCTTGTCGAAAAGTATTTCGAGTATCAAAAGATTCGATAGTGGAATTATATTCAATGTCTTTTGCACTGTCAAACCATCTTCGGCATTTTTAATTCTCCCGACCCCAACAAAGGTAATAGTTTGATCCTTCAAACTATCTTGTTTCAGAGCCAATTTGACGCGACCGGTTATCCATGAACTTTTATTCATTTTACTAGAAAACGACCCGCTAAATTTTTTCATTTTTGTTTCGACTATCAAAGTATTCTTCACTGTTTTTGCCATCACAAAAAGTTCACGATTTCCCTAATTGAATCCCCACGGGGCCTAGAGTAGAATAAAGTGAAATTTGGGAGGATTAAAATGAAAAAACCACTTTCCTATTCGCTGATCACCCTTTTGATCATTGGGCTAATCAGCGGAATTGGGTGGCACGGCTTAACCACGGCCACCAACCGGACCACCACTAGCCAAACCACCATCTCCGAATCCAAAGGCACAAGTTCCAGCACTAAGCAACGGAGCGCCGAATCATCGTCAGCCACTTTTTCTAGCGCCTCCGCTTCTTCGTCTAATTCGGCTTCCCCCACCACCCAAATAACGGTCGCTTCCACGGGCAATCACCGTTGGCACGGCCCCCGGGTTATTTCAAAGGAGGCCGCCATCAAGGTGGCCTCCCACAAACTAGGTACCAACGGCGGAGACTGGACCTGGGAGTGCGTCAGCTACGATGGTTACGCCTACCGCCTGCAAGCAACCTCCCAAAAAGCGATTAATAACGGCGCCCCCAATCCCATTGCCCTAACCGTTGTCGTTTACCACGATGGCTCACTAGAGGTAAACTAGGCACTATTAAAAAAGCTGGCGAGCACCGTTTGAAACGGTGCTCGCCAGCTTTTATTTACCACGTTTTCTGTCTAACATTCGTGGCTACAGTAAGGGGCCGGGAAAAACGATTTTCCCCTGGCCCCTTAATTGCCCTTAGTTTTCTTCTTTCAGGTGGGCAAAGGACAAGCCTGGCACGGCGTTTAAGGAACCATCGGCCCGATCCCCGTGTAAGTAGTTAACGTAGCCGGCCGCCCCGATCATGGCGGCGTTATCTCCACAATACTTGAGCGGGGCCTGAAGTAATTGCACCTCGGGATGCTTGGCTTGTAGACCGGCGCTTAGCTGCTTTCTGAGCCCCTGATTAGCGGCGACCCCCCCGGCCAAGATCAGTTGCTTAACCGGGAATTCATCTAACGCCCGAATGGTTTTGGCGACTAAGACGTCAACGACACTCTGCTGGAAACTCGCCGCCAGGTCATATTTATCCAGAACTTCGCCCCGTTGGTCGGCGTTATGAACCGTGTTGATAAAGGCCGATTTAAGGCCAGAAAAGGAGAAATCAAAGTTATCCTCTTTTTCCATCGCCCGCGGAAAGTGGAAGGTGTCATGCCCCTTGGCTGCCCACTGATCGACGGTTTTCCCGGCCGGATAATTGATCCCCATCACCCGGCCCACCTTATCGTAGGCCTCACCAGCGGCGTCATCGCGGGTTTCACCAATGATTTGGTAATCGTGCTCTTCTTTCATGTAGACCAGCTCCGTGTGACCACCGGAAACCAACAACCCAAGCATCGGGTAGGTAAAGTCACTCACGAACCGTGCCGCGTACAAGTGACCGGCCATGTGGTTGACCGGCACGAGCGGTAGTTGGTGGGCCCATGCGATCGTCTTAGCGGCCGTCACCCCAATCAAAAGGGAACCGACTAACCCCGGGCCATAGGTAACCGCCACCGCCGTTAGGTCTTGATAACTAACTCCGGCTTGCTCCAGGGCCTCCTTGGTACACTTGGTAATCTGTTCAATGTGGTGGCGGCTGGCCACTTCTGGTACCACCCCACCAAAGCGTTGGTGACTAGCAATCTGCGTCGCCACGATGTTTGATAACACACGGTGACCATCTTCGATCACCGCCACGCTGGTTTCATCACAACTCGATTCAAAGGCCAAGATCAGGTTTCGTTTTACCATTTGCTCGCTGTTCCCCCATCCTCATTAACTTCGTTTTCATTTCGTAGGCGTCACCACCGTCGGGCAGGTAGTAATGGTGTTTTTGCTGACACACCTCAAAGCCCAGGCGACGGTACAAGTGTTGGGCGCCTCGATTTTCAATCCGCACTTCTAGACTCATCGACGTCATCTTGTGAGCCACGGCCACGGCCATCATCGCCTTCATTAAATAGGTCCCCATTCCCCGTCCCTGGTAAGCTGGGGAAACGGCAATGTTGGTGATGTGACCATTCCGTTGGTGAAAGTGCAGTGACAACCCCACCAAGGCCACGATCACCTTACCCGTAGTTTCCACCACCACGTAAAGGCGGTCGGGCCGTTTAATATCGCCCACGAAGGCCGCTGCGTTCCACGGGGCTTCCCCGTAGATAACCCGTTCAATTTCGACCAAGGTGGGGGCGTCTTCGACCGTTGCTTGGCGCAGAATGTACGGGTCCCCCGCAATCATCACCCGCCGTGTCGCAAAGCAGAGCGAGGGATTACCCCCTTCCCTAGTCATCAGCCGGTGCAATAGGTCGTTAAACTTCATGAACGTACTCCTGGGCCGTTTGACCGGGATGTTGCTTTTGCCACTGGGCCTCGGCTTCGGTGAGTCGTAGGTAGTCTGGCACCAGGGCATCCGGATCGGCGACCGGGATGGCCGTTCTTCCCAGCAGGGCCAGGTGGTACGTTGACGGCAGGGTTAAATCGGCAGGCGCTAAAGTTACGTTAGTGGGCAACTTGGCCAGCTCGTCGGCCAGTTTCGGTGTGCTTTGCCCAATTAACAAAACGCCCTGTGGCTGTTGGGTCACCCTAACCATTAAGTCGCTAAAGGCGCAGTGCTGATCTTCCATCACCGCCACTAACTTTCCCGCTTGGTACTGGTACCCACCGGCAAAGACGTTGCCACGCCGGGCGTCGAAAAAGGGGACGATCAAGCGCTTGTCATCGGGAAGAACGTTGGTCGCCAAGACCTTCAGGCTTGATTCAGCCACCAAGTCGATCCCCAGCGTCGTGGCCAAAACCTTGGCCGTCGTGGTGGCAATCCGGATCCCGGTGTACGAACCCGGACCGTTTGCCACCACCACCCGGTTCAAATCCGCTGGTGTCCAGCCCAAATCATCCATTAACCGTTCAATGGTCGGCAAAACGTAAACGCTGTGGTTGCGGACCATGTTCAGGGTCGTTTGGGCCATGAGGCGGTCGTCTTCCACCAGGGCAATACTCATCGGGTGATTCGAGGTGTCAATCGCCAAAATTTTCAATTCCATCGATCCCTTCTACTTTTTTCTAACATACCCACGATACTCGCCCCACCAGCAATTGTCCATCCTATTCGCCTTAGTTTTGGGCGTGTAAAAAGGTGCTTAACCGGCGTAACCCTTCCTTTAAAACCGGTTGGGGAGCGCAGTAGCCTAAACGAACGTGGTGGGGCGTTTCGAAAGCCTCCCCGGGAACCAACAAGACGCCCGTTTGTTCCAGTAACCGGGTACAAAAACTAACCGTGTCTTCTTCAATTAACAGGCGGGGAAAGGAGGTTGAGACCCCGGCCGGGGCCACTAGGGAAACCAGCGGCTCCTTGGCCAGCCAGTCTTGATACAGGGCCCAGTTTTGTTCCACCAACGCCCGGTTGCGCGCCAAAACCTGGTGACGGTGGTTTAAGACGTAGGTGGCTAACAGGTCGTTGACCACCCCACCACAAATCATGGTGTAGTCCCGGACGCTTCGCAAACGGTCGGCCACTTCCCGGTTCGTCACCGTCCAGCCAATCCGTAGTCCCGGTACCGAGTAGGTCTTTGACAGGGAATCGGTCGCAATCCCCCGTTCGTAGAGGTCGACGATCGAACAAGCCGTCCCGTTTTTCATTAGTGGGTGGTAAACCTCGTCAACCAAAACGTAAGCCCCTACTTCACGGGCAATCTCAGCTACCCGACTTAACGTCTCCCTGTCTAGTACCGTACCAGTGGGGTTATTAGCGTTATTTAAGCAAATGAGCTTGGTTTTTTCGGTGACCAAGTTAGCTAACTCAGCCAACCGCGGCTGCCACCCTTCCTCTTCGCGTAGGCGCCAGTAATCAACCGTCGCTCCTAGCGAGCGTGGAATGTCAAATAACTGTTGGTAAGAAGGGTACTCCGCAATCACTTGATCTCCGGGCTCAACCAGTGCGTAGAGGACGGCTAGGTTAGCACCAGTGGCCCCGTTAGTTTGCAGAACCTGGTCGGGGTCGACGTGCTCGTACAGTTGCGCTACCGCCTCTTTAAAGGCTGGTGAACCTTCAATCAAACCGTAATTAAGCTTAGCGTCAAAGAGTAATTTGTCTAGGGTATTGGGATCATCGTCCAACTCCCGTAGGTCCGCCATCGATAAGGAGGCAATTGTGCTTTGTGAAATATCGTAGCGGGCCTTTTTTTCCCATTTATTTAACCAAGCTTCGACGCCAAACGGTGCTAATTCAACCATCTGTCCCACCCTTTCTATTAAAACCATTTTCATTTAATCTTAGCGCGCCTTCACCGGGTTTAACAAGGGGCGCCCGGATTAAATTTAGTACTTGCATTTTACCACCCCCTGGCTTAGAATGATGAAAATTAAATGATAAGTTGCTGAGAACAGATGAGTAACTAGTTGGCCCCCACCCAGAGAAGTGGGGGAGCTGAGAACCACGGGGTGGCTAACTAGTGAAGATGGTCTGGGAGCAAGTTCGACCAGTGAATTCATTAACTGGTGGCGGTTGGGCCCGTTATCACCCCGGGTATCTCCGTTTGGACGTACCTCGTGAGGGTTTTGCCGTGAGGGAGAACCGAATTAGGGTGGTAACACGCTTTTAAGATAACTTGAATGCGTCCCTAGAGAAGACAATGGTCTTTTCTAGGGACGTTTTTTAGTTCCCACACCATTGTTCAGATAGAAAGGATGTTTAATTATGACCACAACTTTAACCGCGCCCTTTAAAAATGACATCGTCGGCTCCTTTTTGCGTCCCCAAAAGCTCAAGGAAGCCCGGGAGCAATTCAAGCAGGGCGAACTGGATCAAGCCGGTTTAACCGCCGTGGAAGACGCCTGTATCACCGATTTAATTGAAAAGGAAAAGGCGGTCGGCCTGCACGCCGTGACCGATGGTGAATTTCGGCGGAGCTGGTGGCACCTGGACTTCTTGTGGGGGCTGACCGGGGTTGGTCACTACAACTACCACCAAAGCTACCGGTTTAAGGGTGCCAAAACCCGTACCGACAACGCCGAACTGGTCGGCAAGGTGGCCTACAACCCTGACCACCCCTTCTTCAAGCACTTCCAATTTACCAACCAGCAGGCCGGCCCGGACGTCTTAGCTAAGCAAACGATCCCGTCACCAACGATGCTCTTCCGGGATAACCGTTCCGACCACTGGCCGGACTTTTACGACCGCTACCAAGACTACTTAACTGACCTGGCAACGGCCTATCGACAAACGATCCACCGCTTTTACGAACTCGGCTGCCGTTACCTGCAAATTGACGACACCACCTGGGCCTTTTTAATCAGTAAGCTCAACGAAACTAAGGACCAACCTGGAGAACACCAAAAGTACGTCCAACTGTGCCAAGACGCCGTCACCGTAATTAACGGAGCCTTAAAAGACAAGCCGGCCGACCTAACAATTACCACCCACATTTGCCGGGGGAACTTCAAGTCCACCTTCCTCTTTTCCGGTGGGTACGCCCCGGTGGCCCCTTACTTAGCCCAGCTCAATTACGACGGCTTCTTCTTGGAATACGACAGCGAAGAACGCGACGGTAACTTTGCCCCGCTCAAGAAGATCCTCAATCAGCGCGACCAGGTCACCATCGTCTTGGGGCTAATCACCTCTAAGGACGGTCAACTAGAAGACCCCGACCAAGTCATCGCCCGGATCCACGAAGCCGCTAAAGAAGTGCCACTAGCTAACCTAGCCTTAAGTCCCCAGTGCGGGTTTGCCTCCACGGAAGAAGGCAATATCTTAACCGAAGAGCAACAATGGGCCAAGCTTAAGCTCATTAAGGAGATTGCGGACGCGGTTTGGGGCTAACGCGTGTCACCCCCTGAACACAAAAGCCACCTGCTACCTAATCGGTAACGGGTGGCTTTTATGTTTTCTAAACGCTACATCGCTAACGTGGTTAACAACCGCAGACCTAGCGCCTAAGTACGGCCGAGCAAGTTGTTTGCCACCTCTTTTCTACCCAACGGCAATCGTTCCGTTAAAGATCAGGAAGATGGCAATTAAACTAAAGGCTAAGACTACAACCATCGTTCCCTTTTCGCCCCCGCTCATCGTCCGGTTATTTTCACGTACCCCTTGGTAGTAGATGATAAAGCCCGGAATAAAGCTAATCGAAACCAGGAGCACTTGTTGCCAACCGGCCAAGAACATGCAGGCAATTTGGAAGAGAACCAACAAGAGTCCAATCGTCCACTGTCCCCACTCTTGGTGTTCTTGACTGTACTTCATTTGGTACAGCCCCACAAAAAGGTAGGAGAAGAGGATGGCGGCGGAGGCCAGTGAGTAAGCAAAGTTGTAGGCTTGTTCAGTGAAGAGTAAGGAGAACAGGAAGATCGTTTGCAAAACCCCGGTGATCATCAGCGAGGCCGTTGGGGCCTTCTTAGCGTTGAGTTTACCCCACACCTTTGGCATTGCCTTGTCTTCGGCAACTAGCATCGTCGTTTCGGCTGGCAGCATCGTCCAGGAAAGCCAGGAAATAATTACCGAAACAATTAAGCCGACGTTGATAATCGTGGCCCCCCAGGGCTGGTTGACTAGCGGCGGCCAGTTGGGCCCGGGTCAGGGTCCCGTAAGGAATAATCGAAATCATCACGTAAATGATCAACAAGAGGATGAACCCGATGATCGTCGCTTGTTGGGCTTGGGTCCGGTCCTTGGCCCGGTGACCCATGACGGAGGCCCCTTCAACCCCAATGAAGACCCAGATCAGTGTCAGCAGGGTCCCCTTCATCTGGGTGTATACCGAGCCCGTTTCCGTCCCCTTGGAAAGGTTGTTAGCGACGTGGCCCCAGAAGTCGGTCGTAAACATACCGGCCTTAAAGAAGATAATCGAAATAATGATGAATAATACCAGTGGAATGATCTTAAAGAAGGTCCCAATCGTGTTAATAAAGGTCGCCGTTTCCACCCCGCTGTTAACGAGGAGGGTCAAAACCCAACAGAAGATAATGGCCACGATGATCGACATTAGGTTCTGCCCGTTGCTAAAGACCGGGAAAAAGGTCCCCAAGGCACTCATCAGCATGGTGGCAAAGGCAATGTTACCCAACCAAGCTGACAACCAGTAGGCCCAACCGGAAATAAATTCCCCCATCGGCCCAAAGCCGGCGCCGGCATATGAGAAGATACCCGCTTCCAGGTTCGGCCGTTTTTCCGATAGGTTGTTAAGCGCAAAAACGAGCATCAAAAAGCCAAAACCGACGAAGAGCCATGCTAGTAGAGCGGGCCCAGGTGCCGCCGCGGCGGCCACCGCATTGGTGATCCCAAAGATCCCCGTCCCAATACAGGAACTGACGATCAGGGCAATCAGACCAATGCGCCCAATTCCGTTTTTGTTTTCCATCTTGATTTTCCTCCTTTTTTCCTCAACCCGCAAAAAAGGTGCAAGTGAGCCCGTGGTATTGAACTGACCACTACTCACCTCCACCTTCTTTGGTTCAATGCGTTACTAATTTTCGTTATCTTAGAGGTCCTCACGTACGATTGGGCAAGACATGCACCGTGGGCCACCCCGACCCCGGGATAGTTCACTGGAGCGAACCTCGTGAACTAAGATCCCGTGTTCTTTAAGCAGGGCGTTTGAAACGTAGTTACGGTTGTAAGTTACCACTTCACCCGGTGCAATCGCTAACGTGTTGGAGCCGTCGTTCCATTGTTCCCGTGGGGCCACGATTGGGTCACCATTCCCCGGTTGGAATCAGGTCAATTTCCGGCTTGTTTAAGGCCTGCTTGAGGACCGCCTTAATGTCAGTATGGTGCTCGATGGTAATTTCACCATCCTTGCCCGGGTGCAAGACCCAGTTGTCAACCTCACCCTTGTCATCTAGGATCGCCGGGTGAACGGTAAACTGATCGTGGTTGATCATCGTGAAGACCGTGTCCAAGTGCATCATAGCGTGGTTATGTGGGATCGAAATGGCAATCACGGTGTCGTAGTTAGAATCCTTAAAGAGGTTTCTAGCGATGTCTTCGATGGCGTCCGCCGTCGTCCGTTGGGAAACCCCAATTGCTAAGACGTGGTCGGACAAGACGAGCTCGTCGCCCCCTTCGATGTGGGATTCGTGGTTCCGGTCGCGCCATACCTCAACTTGCCCCGCAAACCGTGGGTGGTGGTTGATGATGTATTCCGTGATCAGGGATTCACGTTGACGGGCCGGGAAAGTCATCTTGTTAATGGAGATCCCGTCACCAATGGAGGCCTGCGGATCCCGCGTGAAGTAAGCGTTTGGCATTGGGTCCATTAAGAACGGCCAGTCCGTATTTTCGGAAACGGATTTCCGGTTGGGTTGGGCGATGTCAATGTCAGTCCCCCGCACCCCTTCGATGATCTTGTCAACCATTTCCTGCGGGGTCATTTGGTAGAGGTAGTCATATAAGGCGTCGTGGGTGGTACCCGCAACGTAACCAGATTCGGCGATCATCCGGTTTAAAAATTCCTTTCTGACGTCGTCACTTGCCAATGCTTCAGCGGCTAACTTTTCAAAGTACAGCACTTCAATCCCCTGGTCCCGTAAGGTTTGGGCAAAAAAGTCGTGTTCTTCTTGGGCAATTGGTAAGTACGGAATGTCATCAAAGAGGAGGCGCTCCATGTAGTCGGGCGTAATGTTTTCAATTTCACGTCCCGGCCGGTGAAGCATCACCGTCTTGAGCTTTCCAATTTCGGAGGTCACTTGAATTGGACTTGTCATTGTTTCTCGCACTCCTTATCTAGTCTTCGTTTCCAGCTTCTTTTATTAAGCGGGTGGTGATTAACCGTGAATCACCGTTCCTAACTTGCCTTCTAGGGCCTGGTCTAAGCCGGCGAGTGAGGTGATGATCGCCTTGCGTTCTGGGTGGCCCTTCACAAAGGACAGGCAAGCTTGGATCTTTGGTAGCATTGAACCAGCCGGGAATTGACCGGCATCGATCAGTTCCTGGGCCTGTGCTTGACTTAATTCGGTCAGCTTCTGTTCGTCCGGCTGGTTGTAGTTGATGTAAACGTAGTCAACCGCCGTTAAAATGATCAGCTGGTCGGCGTCAACGTTATCCGCCAAGAGGGCACTAGAGCGGTCCTTATCGATGACGGCCGGCACTCCGGTCAGGGCGCCGCCTTCTTCGACCACCGGCACCCCGCCACCACCAGCGGCAATGACCAAGGTCCCGTTTTCAATTAAGGTTTCAATGCTGTTTAACTCCACGATCCGCTTTGGTAGCGGGGATGGCACTACCTGACGGTAACCACGACCAGCGTCTTCGACAAAGGTGTAGCCCTTCTCTTGTTCGATCTGGGCGGCTTGTTCCTTGGTGTAGAAGTCACCGACTGGCTTAGTTGGGTTTTCAAAGGCCGGGTCACTAGGGTCCACTACCACTTGGGTAACCGTCGTCACAACGTCTTTTTCCATTCCCCGCTGGTGGAGTTCATTTTGCAAACTTTGTTGCAGGTGATAACCAATGTAGCCCTGGCTCATCGCCCCACACTCTGGGAACGGAAACGCCGCGGTCTTCCCGTTTTGAGCGGCAAAATCCATCCCGAGGTTAATTTGACCAACTTGCGGCCCGTTCCCGTGGCTGATCACCACCTGGTTACCGGCTTGGATCAGTCCAATTAACGAGGAAGCGGTATTTTTAACTAACTTCAGTTGTTCTTCGGGGGATTTACCCAAGGCATTCCCCCCTAAAGCAACGACGACTTTTGCCATGCCAGTTCCTCCTCTTTAGTCCCCTAAGGTTGCTACCATTACGGCCTTGATCGTGTGCATCCGGTTTTCGGCTTCACGGAAGACCACCGATTGTTCACTTTCAAAGACTTCGTCGGTAACTTCCATTTCCGTCAGGCCAAACTTTTCAGCGATTTCCTTGCCGACTTCCGTTTCCGTGTTGTGGAAGGCAGGTAAGCAGTGTTCGAAGATCGCCTTCGGGTTTTCGGTTGCTTCCATGACTTCCTTGGTAACTTGGTACGGCTTAAGCAGTTCAATCCGCTTTGCCCACATGTCGTCGGATTCACCCATGGAAACCCATACGTCGGCGTAGATTACGTCCATGCCCTTAACCCCGGCCTTAACGTCGTTAGTTACGACAATCTTAGCCCCGGTCTTAGCGGCGATTTCGTTAGCCTTTGCCAAGGTTTCGGCTTCTGGTTCAAGTTCCTTTGGCGTGACCACGTGGTATTCCATCCCCATTACGGCCGCCCCTAACATCAGGGCGTTGGAAACATTGTCGCGGCCGTCACCAACAAAGGCAAACTTGATTTGTTGGTATGGCTTCTTCAGTACTTCGTGAGCGGTCAAGAAGTCAGCCAAGACTTGAGTGGGGTGGTCTTCGTCAGTTAACCCGTTCCAAACCGGTACCCCGGAGTATTCGGCCAAAATTTCAACGTTACGTTGGGAGAAACCACGGTATTCGATCCCGTCGAACATCCCCCCGAGTACCCGTGCGGTGTCCTTAACGGATTCCTTGTGGCCGATGTGGGAACCAGATGGGCCGAGGTAGGTAACGTGCGCCCCTTGATCCTTAGCCCCCACTTCAAAGGAGCAACGGGTCCGCGTGGAGCTCTTTTCAAAGATTAAAGCGATGTTCTTACCCTTTAAGTGTTGTTGTTCCGTCCCGGCGTACTTAGCCTTCTTCAAATCCTCAGCGAGGTCGAGCATGTATTCCATTTCACGAGTGTTAAAGTCAGCCAAAGTTAAGAAACTGCGGTTACGTAAGTTAAAAGCCATTTTCGGGCCCTCCTTTAATCTATCAGTGTTCTCTTTACAATTTTTAGTATAGCAAGAGCTTTCAAGGACCATCGCAAAGCGCCCGGAATCATCACCAAATCCGAACGATTTTCTTTTTCCACCTCTGTGGTTGTGAATGGAAACTCAAGTCTTTGTATATTGGATGTTTATATTCAACGGACGGGCGTTTTTTACCCACCTCCTATTCCCTTTTGGTGAGCAAAAAAACAACTTAATCGGGTTTCAAAAAACTTCGCACTACTTCAGCTTGATTCAAAAATGGTCCAACGAGCGGCGCCCCCTAACCTCCCCCTAGTATAGTTGTCATCACCTTAATTACGCCATTAAATCAATTAATTTAGTACAATCTATTGCTAAAAGTCATAAAAAGTACTATTCATTAAATAGTAACCGCTTTTATTCTAACGTTAAAAAAAGGGGCGCACCCCTTCAATCACCTTCAACCACCGTGCGAAAGGAGCTAACCCGTGAACTTCTACCTTCTTCAAGACGACCAGGCCACTAGTGCCCTTCTCCGTGACCTAATTGAAAACGACTTCGACAACACCCTGGTCGGCTTAACCGCCGATCCCAACCGGGCCTACGAAGAACTCCTCCAACTACGGGTCGACATCATGATCCTCCCCTACCAACCTCACGGGATGGACGGGGTTGAGCTAATCTACCGCCTCCAACAAGTCAACAACCACCCCCACTTCATCATGGTGGGGCCACCGACCCCCACCGCCAAGGAGGCCGCCTACCGGGCTGGCTGTGACTTTTACCTTTCTCACCCTCTCAACCACACCGAAGCGCGCCACATCATTCGCCAGGTCGCCACCCACGTCCGCTTACTCAACCAGGTCAACCGGATTTACGAAATTTCCTCCTCTTCAATCGCCCCGTATAACCGACCCCAGGCTGCCCAACGCCGCCAAATGGATCACGTGGACACCGTCCTGCGCTTCTTAGGGATTGCCTCCGAGACGGGGAGTGAGGATATCCGTAAGATCATCCGGGTGATGATCGATCAAAAGGCCAGCTTTTCTTCCATTGATTTCCAGCGCGACTTCCACGCTGATGACCACGAAAAAAAGATCGCCTACCAACGAATCCGGCGGGCCCTGCGGGTGGGGATCACCAACCTGGCCACCATGTGCATCGACTACCCGGAAAATGATATCCTACTCGAGTACGCCAACAACCTCTTTGAGTACCAAAATATCCACGTGGAGATCCAGCACCTCCACCACCAAGACGTCCGGCGGGGCCAGGTGTCAATCCAACGCTTCTTCGACGGTTTGCTCCAAGAATCCGCCCGCGACCAGGAAGTTGACTAAGCGTAGGAGGAAAGTGGGAAATAACCTTCGATGCAGGTCGTATGTAAGATCGGACGAACGGTTTGGTGCGGCACGCACCGTTCTTCGGCCTGCTTAGAAACTAGGCCTGCGGCTATTTCCCACGTTTTCCGTTGAACATTCGAATATACGGCAAGAGGCAAGGAGAAAACACGGTTTTCTCCTTGCCTCTTTGGTTTCAGGACTGCAGTGGTCCCTTTATTTAGTTACGATCGTTGTAGCCTTGGGGGTGGCTTTCGTGCCACTTCCAAGCGGTGGCAATGATGTCGTGAACGTCATCGTACTTGGGCTTCCAACCTAAGACGTTGCGGGCCTTGTCAGAGGCGGCCACTAACGAATCCGGATCTCCCGGGCGGCGTGGGGCCATCTTAGCCGGGATTGGTTTGCCAGTGACTTCCCGGGCCGCTTCTAGCATTTGCTTGTTGGAAAAGCCGGTCGAAGAACCGAGGTTAAAGGCGTTGGATTCATTCCCGGCAAAGAGGTACTTAAGTGCTAGGAGGTGGGCGTCAGCCAGATCCATTACGTGAACGTAGTCACGGACGTTGGTACCATCCGGGGTGTTGTAATCATCACCAAAGATGGACAGTTCAGCGCGCTTGCCCTGGGCGACTTGCATGATGATAGGAACCAGGTGGGTTTCTGGGCCGTGGTCTTCACCAATCGAACCATCCGGCGCTGCCCCGGCCACGTTGAAGTAACGCAGGGCGACAAACTTAACCCCGTAAGCCGAATCGGCCCAGGCCATCATGTGTTCCATCATTAGCTTGGACAGACCGTATGGGTTGATCGGCTTTTGCGGATCGGTTTCCTTAATCGGCATGTGTTCCGGCACCCCGTAAGTGGCCGCCGTTGAGGAGAAGACAATGTATTTAACCTTAAAGTCGCGCATTGCCTCGAGCAGGGTGATCATGCCCCCCGTATTGTTATCAAAGTACTTGAGGGGTTCACTCATTGATTCCGGCACGATGGAGAAGGCGGCAAAGTGGACCACCGCCTTGATGTCTTCGTTAATGAAAATTTGGTCTAAAAAGGCCCGGTCGCGAATGTCACCAATGTAGAACTTGGCCCGCGGGTCCACAGCCTTGCGGTGACCGGTTGAGAGGTTATCGGCAACCACAACCTCCTCCCCGTTTGCGAGTAAGTCCTTTACCATGTGGGAACCAATGTATCCCGCCCCACCAGCGACTAAGATTGCCATGCTGTTACCATCCTTTCGATTTTTACTAAAACTTTTACTACAACCAGATTGTACCACACTCGTCGATAAAAAGCGCTTTCAATCTTTAATTAAGCCTGGTCGGTACGAAAACCCCCAAACTTTTGGTCAATGTATTCAAACAAGAGCCCCTCCCGTAGCCCGTTGCTAGAAAACATCACTTGCTTCATATTTAACTGGCGCAAGAGGGCCATGATCGGCAACAGTCCCCCGATAATCACGTCGGCCCGGGCCGTCGATACCCCCCGTACCTTGCCCCGCTGCTCCCGGTCCATCCGCAGCAGGTCGTCCATCATTTCGTAGGCGTCAACCGTCTGCATGGTTAACCCGTGGACCGGCAAGGGAACGTCCTCCCCGTCCGATAGGCGCCACCGGTACATCTTAGCTAAGGCCCGGTTAGAGCCCCCAAGGGCCACCACCCGGGTGTGGCGGGCCCGACTCAACCAGCGTTGACTAGAGAGAACCTCATCGACTTTGATTACGGCGTCGTACAGGTTGGCGGCGCTTACTTGGTCGCCAAGGTGGTAACGTTGGGACAACAGGACCGAACCGATCGGCAAGGAAACCGTCTCCTCGGCCTGGCCCTGGTCAACTAAGATTAGTTCCATTGAGGCCCCACCGGTATCAATGATGATCCCGTTTTCCAGTGGTAGGGTCCGGGAAACCCCTAGGTAATCAAGGTAGGCCTCCCGTTTGCCGGAGATCACTTGAATCGTCAGGCCCACCTCTTGTTCAACGCGCTCCAGAAAGTCCCGTTGGTTGGTAGCTTGGCGAACGGCGGCGGTGGCCACGGCGATGATCTCACCGTCAAACTGGTCGTAAATCTCCTTAAAGTCCTTTAAAGCCTTCAGGGTCCTGGCCATAGGCTCCTCTTTTAGCGTCCGCTCCGGACCCATGTTTTCTGACAGGCGCACGTACTCTTTTTCGTAGCGCAGTAGTTCCGTTTGGCCATCATCTAAAATTTTGGTGATCCGCAGACGCACCGAGTTAGATCCCAAATCAATCACCTTTAAGTTGGTTGACATTTTCCTCCCCCTTTTACTTCTTGAGGCGTAGGTTATTGACGTGACGACTAAGGGTTTCAAAGACGTTGTTTAAGTGGCGCCGGTTCTTTTGTTCTTGGCGCTGCCCTCGTTCTTGTTGTTTAACCTGATCAACGAAGATCTCTTGGCAATCGACCTGACCGCTGAACGGCAGCGGGGTGTACCGGTCGCCCTTTAGAACCCGGGTCTTGACGTCGTCTTGCCACATTGTATCAAAAATTTCGATCGCCCGTGCCTTGGTATCTTCTTGGGTGACCGGGAAGAGCTCTTCAACCCGCCGGTTAAGGTTTCTGGTCATCATGTCGGCCGAGGCTAAGTAGATCTCCGAGTGCCCGTTGGCCTCAAAGTAGTAAATCCGCGAGTGTTCCAAAAAGCGCCCGACAATTGAGTGGACCGTGATGTTACCGTGTAAGAACGGTAAATCGTTTCTCAGGCACGTAATCCCCCGGATCAATAGCTCCACCTTCACCCCGGCCGCAGCAGCAGCGTATAGGTGGGCGATAATTTGTTTATCCGACAGGGAATTCATTTTCATCCGGATCTTGGCCGGCAGTCCCTTGTTGGCCACCTCAATTTGTTCATCGATCTTTTCGTTAATGAAGTTGCGAATCCCACCCGGTGAAACCCGCAACTTGTGGAAGTACCGTGGCCGGGCGAAACCGGACAGCATGTTAAAGAGGTTGGTTAAGTCGACCCCGAGTTCGTAATCACAGGTAAACAACCCCATATCGGTGTAGAAGTTGGCGGTCACGTCATTGTAATTCCCGGTTCCCAGGTGCATGTAGCGGCGAATTCCGTCTTCATCGCGGCGAATGACCAAGGCGAGCTTACAGTGGGTCTTGAGCCCCACTAACCCGTAAATTACGTGGCAACCCATCCGCTCTAGCCGACGAGCCCAGTGAACGTTGTTTTGTTCATCGAACCGGGCCTTAACTTCCACCAGCACCGTTACCTGTTTGCCCTGCTGGGCTGCCATCCCCAAGTACTTGATGATTGGAGAATTTCCGGATACCCGGTAGAGGGTCATCTTGATCGCTAGGGTCTTGGGGTCGGTGGCCGCCTGGTGAATAAAGTTAACGACGGCTTGGAAATCATCGTAGGGGTGTTGCATCAGGTGATCCTTTTCCCGAATGGCGTCAAATAAGTTGTGTTCCATATCCAATTCCGGGGCTAGGTACGGGGTAAACTTGCTGTAGCGGTCTTCTTCGTGGTCGGAAACCATGCCGGAGAGCTTCTTTAAAAAGGTTAAGTCAATCGGGCCCGCAATGCGGTAAACCCCTTCTTCGCCGACCTTAAGGTTATCAATCAGGTGGGCCGCCAGCCAATCGTCCATCCCCTGCTCCACTTCTAGGCGAATAACGTGACCGTGCTCGCGTTCCCGCAACTGGTGCTGAACCGCCCGCAACAAGTCGGAGGTGTCTTCTTCGGCCACGTCCAGGTCCATGTCCCGCACGACCCGGTAAGTACCAGTTGCTTGCACGGCGTAGCCCGGGAAGAGGACGCTGATAAAGGTCTTGATCACGTCGTCTAAGAGGACAAAGATGTTGGATGACGGCATCTTAACCAACCGCTTATAGACCTCGGGAACCCGGACGGTGGCGAATTCCTCTTCGTACTTACCGTCTTGTTCCTTTTTTTCGTGGGGCTGGGAAATGGTGGTCACCACTTCCTGATCGCCCTCGAGCACTTCCTTAGCGGTCGTTGCCGGAGCCGTACGAATCAGCTTAACGGCCACGTTTAAGGAGTTATTAGAGATAAAGGGGAAGGGCCGCGATGAGTCGTCGGCCATCGGGGTTAGGACCGGTAATAATTCATCGTTAAAGTAACGCTGCAAGTAGTCGTGTTGGTGTTGATCCAAGTCCTTAACGGCTACCAGGTGGATGTCTTTAGCTTCCAAGGCCGGAAGTAAGACGTCCTTATACACCTGGTAGCGCCGGGCCACCATCTGGTGCTCCTTTTCGTTGACCGCCGTCAGTTGTGCTGCCGGGGTCATCCCGGAGGCGTCCGTTGTCGTTACCCCAGCGGCGGCTAACTTACTCAAAGAAGCCACCCGCACCATGAAGAATTCATCGACGTTACTTTGGGTAATCCCCAAAAAATTGGCCCGTTCCAACAGGGGGTTGGTTGGGCTGGCGGCTTCGGTGAGTCGTAGGTAGTCTGGCACCAGGGCATCCGGATCGGCGACCGGGATGGCCGTTCTTCCCAGCAGGGCCAGGTGGTACGTTGACGGCAGGGTTAAATCGGCAGGCGCTAAAGTTACGTTAGTGGGCAACTTGGCCAGCTCGTCGGCCAGTTTCGGTGTGCTTTGCCCAATTAACAAAACGCCCTGTGGCTGTTGGGTCACCCTAACCATTAAGTCGCTAAAGGCGCAGTGCTGATCTTCCATCACCGCCACTAACTTTCCCGCTTGGTACTGGTACCCACCGGCAAAGACGTTGCCACGCCGGGCGTCGAAAAAGGGGACGATCAAGCGCTTGTCATCGGGAAGAACGTTGGTCGCCAAGACCTTCAGGCTTGATTCAGCCACCAAGTCGATCCCCAGCGTCGTGGCCAAAACCTTGGCCGTCGTGGTGGCAATCCGGATCCCGGTGTACGAACCCGGACCGTTTGCCACCACCACCCGGTTCAAATCCGCTGGTGTCCAGCCCAAATCATCCATTAACCGTTCAATGGTCGGCAAAACGTAAACGCTGTGGTTGCGGACCATGTTCAGGGTCGTTTGGGCCATGAGGCGGTCGTCTTCCACCAGGGCAATACTCATCGGGTGATTCGAGGTGTCAATCGCCAAAATTTTCAATTCCATCGATCCCTTCTACTTTTTTCTAACATACCCACGATACTCGCCCCACCAGCAATTGTCCATCCTATTCGCCTTAGTTTTGGGCGTGTAAAAAGGTGCTTAACCGGCGTAACCCTTCCTTTAAAACCGGTTGGGGAGCGCAGTAGCCTAAACGAACGTGGTGGGGCGTTTCGAAAGCCTCCCCGGGAACCAACAAGACGCCCGTTTGTTCCAGTAACCGGGTACAAAAACTAACCGTGTCTTCTTCAATTAACAGGCGGGGAAAGGAGGTTGAGACCCCGGCCGGGGCCACTAGGGAAACCAGCGGCTCCTTGGCCAGCCAGTCTTGATACAGGGCCCAGTTTTGTTCCACCAACGCCCGGTTGCGCGCCAAAACCTGGTGACGGTGGTTTAAGACGTAGGTGGCTAACAGGTCGTTGACCACCCCACCACAAATCATGGTGTAGTCCCGGACGCTTCGCAAACGGTCGGCCACTTCCCGGTTCGTCACCGTCCAGCCAATCCGTAGTCCCGGTACCGAGTAGGTCTTTGACAGGGAATCGGTCGCAATCCCCCGTTCGTAGAGGTCGACGATCGAACAAGCCGTCCCGTTTTTCATTAGTGGGTGGTAAACCTCGTCAACCAAAACGTAAGCCCCTACTTCACGGGCAATCTCAGCTACCCGACTTAACGTCTCCCTGTCTAGTACCGTACCAGTGGGGTTATTAGCGTTATTTAAGCAAATGAGCTTGGTTTTTTCGGTGACCAAGTTAGCTAACTCAGCCAACCGCGGCTGCCACCCTTCCTCTTCGCGTAGGCGCCAGTAATCAACCGTCGCTCCTAGCGAGCGTGGAATGTCAAATAACTGTTGGTAAGAAGGGTACTCCGCAATCACTTGATCTCCGGGCTCAACCAGTGCGTAGAGGACGGCTAGGTTAGCACCAGTGGCCCCGTTAGTTTGCAGAACCTGGTCGGGGTCGACGTGCTCGTACAGTTGCGCTACCGCCTCTTTAAAGGCTGGTGAACCTTCAATCAAACCGTAATTAAGCTTAGCGTCAAAGAGTAATTTGTCTAGGGTATTGGGATCATCGTCCAACTCCCGTAGGTCCGCCATCGATAAGGAGGCAATTGTGCTTTGTGAAATATCGTAGCGGGCCTTTTTTTCCCATTTATTTAACCAAGCTTCGACGCCAAACGGTGCTAATTCAACCATCTGTCCCACCCTTTCTATTAAAACCATTTTCATTTAATCTTAGCGCGCCTTCACCGGGTTTAACAAGGGGCGCCCGGATTAAATTTAGTACTTGCATTTTACCACCCCCTGGCTTAGAATGATGAAAATTAAATGATAAGTTGCTGAGAACAGATGAGTAACTAGTTGGCCCCCACCCAGAGAAGTGGGGGAGCTGAGAACCACGGGGTGGCTAACTAGTGAAGATGGTCTGGGAGCAAGTTCGACCAGTGAATTCATTAACTGGTGGCGGTTGGGCCCGTTATCACCCCGGGTATCTCCGTTTGGACGTACCTCGTGAGGGTTTTGCCGTGAGGGAGAACCGAATTAGGGTGGTAACACGCTTTTAAGATAACTTGAATGCGTCCCTAGAGAAGACAATGGTCTTTTCTAGGGACGTTTTTTAGTTCCCACACCATTGTTCAGATAGAAAGGATGTTTAATTATGACCACAACTTTAACCGCGCCCTTTAAAAATGACATCGTCGGCTCCTTTTTGCGTCCCCAAAAGCTCAAGGAAGCCCGGGAGCAATTCAAGCAGGGCGAACTGGATCAAGCCGGTTTAACCGCCGTGGAAGACGCCTGTATCACCGATTTAATTGAAAAGGAAAAGGCGGTCGGCCTGCACGCCGTGACCGATGGTGAATTTCGGCGGAGCTGGTGGCACCTGGACTTCTTGTGGGGGCTGACCGGGGTTGGTCACTACAACTACCACCAAAGCTACCGGTTTAAGGGTGCCAAAACCCGTACCGACAACGCCGAACTGGTCGGCAAGGTGGCCTACAACCCTGACCACCCCTTCTTCAAGCACTTCCAATTTACCAACCAGCAGGCCGGCCCGGACGTCTTAGCTAAGCAAACGATCCCGTCACCAACGATGCTCTTCCGGGATAACCGTTCCGACCACTGGCCGGACTTTTACGACCGCTACCAAGACTACTTAACTGACCTGGCAACGGCCTATCGACAAACGATCCACCGCTTTTACGAACTCGGCTGCCGTTACCTGCAAATTGACGACACCACCTGGGCCTTTTTAATCAGTAAGCTCAACGAAACTAAGGACCAACCTGGAGAACACCAAAAGTACGTCCAACTGTGCCAAGACGCCGTCACCGTAATTAACGGAGCCTTAAAAGACAAGCCGGCCGACCTAACAATTACCACCCACATTTGCCGGGGGAACTTCAAGTCCACCTTCCTCTTTTCCGGTGGGTACGCCCCGGTGGCCCCTTACTTAGCCCAGCTCAATTACGACGGCTTCTTCTTGGAATACGACAGCGAAGAACGCGACGGTAACTTTGCCCCGCTCAAGAAGATCCTCAATCAGCGCGACCAGGTCACCATCGTCTTGGGGCTAATCACCTCTAAGGACGGTCAACTAGAAGACCCCGACCAAGTCATCGCCCGGATCCACGAAGCCGCTAAAGAAGTGCCACTAGCTAACCTAGCCTTAAGTCCCCAGTGCGGGTTTGCCTCCACGGAAGAAGGCAATATCTTAACCGAAGAGCAACAATGGGCCAAGCTTAAGCTCATTAAGGAGATTGCGGACGCGGTTTGGGGCTAACGCGTGTCACCCCCTGAACACAAAAGCCACCTGCTACCTAATCGGTAACGGGTGGCTTTTATGTTTTCTAAACGCTACATCGCTAACGTGGTTAACAACCGCAGACCTAGCGCCTAAGTACGGCCGAGCAAGTTGTTTGCCACCTCTTTTCTACCCAACGGCAATCGTTCCGTTAAAGATCAGGAAGATGGCAATTAAACTAAAGGCTAAGACTACAACCATCGTTCCCTTTTCGCCCCCGCTCATCGTCCGGTTATTTTCACGTACCCCTTGGTAGTAGATGATAAAGCCCGGAATAAAGCTAATCGAAACCAGGAGCACTTGTTGCCAACCGGCCAAGAACATGCAGGCAATTTGGAAGAGAACCAACAAGAGTCCAATCGTCCACTGTCCCCACTCTTGGTGTTCTTGACTGTACTTCATTTGGTACAGCCCCACAAAAAGGTAGGAGAAGAGGATGGCGGCGGAGGCCAGTGAGTAAGCAAAGTTGTAGGCTTGTTCAGTGAAGAGTAAGGAGAACAGGAAGATCGTTTGCAAAACCCCGGTGATCATCAGCGAGGCCGTTGGGGCCTTCTTAGCGTTGAGTTTACCCCACACCTTTGGCATTGCCTTGTCTTCGGCAACTAGCATCGTCGTTTCGGCTGGCAGCATCGTCCAGGAAAGCCAGGAAATAATTACCGAAACAATTAAGCCGACGTTGATAATCGTGGCCCCCCAGGAACCAACGATCAACTTCAAGTCGTTCCCCAGGGCTGGTTGACTAGCGGCGGCCAGTTGGGCCCGGGTCAGGGTCCCGTAAGGAATAATCGAAATCATCACGTAAATGATCAACAAGAGGATGAACCCGATGATCGTCGCTTGTTGGGCTTGGGTCCGGTCCTTGGCCCGGTGACCCATGACGGAGGCCCCTTCAACCCCAATGAAGACCCAGATCAGTGTCAGCAGGGTCCCCTTCATCTGGGTGTATACCGAGCCCGTTTCCGTCCCCTTGGAAAGGTTGTTAGCGACGTGGCCCCAGAAGTCGGTCGTAAACATACCGGCCTTAAAGAAGATAATCGAAATAATGATGAATAATACCAGTGGAATGATCTTAAAGAAGGTCCCAATCGTGTTAATAAAGGTCGCCGTTTCCACCCCGCTGTTAACGAGGAGGGTCAAAACCCAACAGAAGATAATGGCCACGATGATCGACATTAGGTTCTGCCCGTTGCTAAAGACCGGGAAAAAGGTCCCCAAGGCACTCATCAGCATGGTGGCAAAGGCAATGTTACCCAACCAAGCTGACAACCAGTAGGCCCAACCGGAAATAAATTCCCCCATCGGCCCAAAGCCGGCGCCGGCATATGAGAAGATACCCGCTTCCAGGTTCGGCCGTTTTTCCGATAGGTTGTTAAGCGCAAAAACGAGCATCAAAAAGCCAAAACCGACGAAGAGCCATGCTAGTAGAGCGGGCCCAGGTGCCGCCGCGGCGGCCACCGCATTGGTGATCCCAAAGATCCCCGTCCCAATACAGGAACTGACGATCAGGGCAATCAGACCAATGCGCCCAATTCCGTTTTTGTTTTCCATCTTGATTTTCCTCCTTTTTTCCTCAACCCGCAAAAAAGGTGCAAGTGAGCCCGTGGTATTGAACTGACCACTACTCACCTCCACCTTCTTTGGTTCAATGCGTTACTAATTTTCGTTATCTTAGAGGTCCTCACGTACGATTGGGCAAGACATGCACCGTGGGCCACCCCGACCCCGGGATAGTTCACTGGAGCGAACCTCGTGAACTAAGATCCCGTGTTCTTTAAGCAGGGCGTTTGAAACGTAGTTACGGTTGTAAGTTACCACTTCACCCGGTGCAATCGCTAACGTGTTGGAGCCGTCGTTCCATTGTTCCCGTGGGGCCACGATTGGGTCACCATTCCCGGTTGGAATCAGGTCAATTTCCGGCTTGTTTAAGGCCTGCTTGAGGACCGCCTTAATGTCAGTATGGTGCTCGATGGTAATTTCACCATCCTTGCCCGGGTGCAAGACCCAGTTGTCAACCTCACCCTTGTCATCTAGGATCGCCGGGTGAACGGTAAACTGATCGTGGTTGATCATCGTGAAGACCGTGTCCAAGTGCATCATAGCGTGGTTATGTGGGATCGAAATGGCAATCACGGTGTCGTAGTTAGAATCCTTAAAGAGGTTTCTAGCGATGTCTTCGATGGCGTCCGCCGTCGTCCGTTGGGAAACCCCAATTGCTAAGACGTGGTCGGACAAGACGAGCTCGTCGCCCCCTTCGATGTGGGATTCGTGGTTCCGGTCGCGCCATACCTCAACTTGCCCCGCAAACCGTGGGTGGTGGTTGATGATGTATTCCGTGATCAGGGATTCACGTTGACGGGCCGGGAAAGTCATCTTGTTAATGGAGATCCCGTCACCAATGGAGGCCTGCGGATCCCGCGTGAAGTAAGCGTTTGGCATTGGGTCCATTAAGAACGGCCAGTCCGTATTTTCGGAAACGGATTGCAGATCCGGTTGGGCGATGTCAATGTCAGTCCCCCGCACCCCTTCGATGATCTTGTCAACCATTTCCTGCGGGGTCATTTGGTAGAGGTAGTCATATAAGGCGTCGTGGGTGGTACCCGCAACGTAACCAGATTCGGCGATCATCCGGTTTAAAAATTCCTTTCTGACGTCGTCACTTGCCAATGCTTCAGCGGCTAACTTTTCAAAGTACAGCACTTCAATCCCCTGGTCCCGTAAGGTTTGGGCAAAAAAGTCGTGTTCTTCTTGGGCAATTGGTAAGTACGGAATGTCATCAAAGAGGAGGCGCTCCATGTAGTCGGGCGTAATGTTTTCAATTTCACGTCCCGGCCGGTGAAGCATCACCGTCTTGAGCTTTCCAATTTCGGAGGTCACTTGAATTGGACTTGTCATTGTTTCTCGCACTCCTTATCTAGTCTTCGTTTCCAGCTTCTTTTATTAAGCGGGTGGTGATTAACCGTGAATCACCGTTCCTAACTTGCCTTCTAGGGCCTGGTCTAAGCCGGCGAGTGAGGTGATGATCGCCTTGCGTTCTGGGTGGCCCTTCACAAAGGACAGGCAAGCTTGGATCTTTGGTAGCATTGAACCAGCCGGGAATTGACCGGCATCGATCAGTTCCTGGGCCTGTGCTTGACTTAATTCGGTCAGCTTCTGTTCGTCCGGCTGGTTGTAGTTGATGTAAACGTAGTCAACCGCCGTTAAAATGATCAGCTGGTCGGCGTCAACGTTATCCGCCAAGAGGGCACTAGAGCGGTCCTTATCGATGACGGCCGGCACTCCGGTCAGGGCGCCGCCTTCTTCGACCACCGGCACCCCGCCACCACCAGCGGCAATGACCAAGGTCCCGTTTTCAATTAAGGTTTCAATGCTGTTTAACTCCACGATCCGCTTTGGTAGCGGGGATGGCACTACCTGACGGTAACCACGACCAGCGTCTTCGACAAAGGTGTAGCCCTTCTCTTGTTCGATCTGGGCGGCTTGTTCCTTGGTGTAGAAGTCACCGACTGGCTTAGTTGGGTTTTCAAAGGCCGGGTCACTAGGGTCCACTACCACTTGGGTAACCGTCGTCACAACGTCTTTTTCCATTCCCCGCTGGTGGAGTTCATTTTGCAAACTTTGTTGCAGGTGATAACCAATGTAGCCCTGGCTCATCGCCCCACACTCTGGGAACGGAAACGCCGCGGTCTTCCCGTTTTGAGCGGCAAAATCCATCCCGAGGTTAATTTGACCAACTTGCGGCCCGTTCCCGTGGCTGATCACCACCTGGTTACCGGCTTGGATCAGTCCAATTAACGAGGAAGCGGTATTTTTAACTAACTTCAGTTGTTCTTCGGGGGATTTACCCAAGGCATTCCCCCCTAAAGCAACGACGACTTTTGCCATGCCAGTTCCTCCTCTTTAGTCCCCTAAGGTTGCTACCATTACGGCCTTGATCGTGTGCATCCGGTTTTCGGCTTCACGGAAGACCACCGATTGTTCACTTTCAAAGACTTCGTCGGTAACTTCCATTTCCGTCAGGCCAAACTTTTCAGCGATTTCCTTGCCGACTTCCGTTTCCGTGTTGTGGAAGGCAGGTAAGCAGTGTTCGAAGATCGCCTTCGGGTTTTCGGTTGCTTCCATGACTTCCTTGGTAACTTGGTACGGCTTAAGCAGTTCAATCCGCTTTGCCCACATGTCGTCGGATTCACCCATGGAAACCCATACGTCGGCGTAGATTACGTCCATGCCCTTAACCCCGGCCTTAACGTCGTTAGTTACGACAATCTTAGCCCCGGTCTTAGCGGCGATTTCGTTAGCCTTTGCCAAGGTTTCGGCTTCTGGTTCAAGTTCCTTTGGCGTGACCACGTGGTATTCCATCCCCATTACGGCCGCCCCTAACATCAGGGCGTTGGAAACATTGTCGCGGCCGTCACCAACAAAGGCAAACTTGATTTGTTGGTATGGCTTCTTCAGTACTTCGTGAGCGGTCAAGAAGTCAGCCAAGACTTGAGTGGGGTGGTCTTCGTCAGTTAACCCGTTCCAAACCGGTACCCCGGGAGTATCGGCCAAAATTTCAACGTTACGTTGGGAGAAACCACGGTATTCGATCCCGTCGAACATCCCCCCGAGTACCCGTGCGGTGTCCTTAACGGATTCCTTGTGGCCGATGTGGGAACCAGATGGGCCGAGGTAGGTAACGTGCGCCCCTTGATCCTTAGCCCCCACTTCAAAGGAGCAACGGGTCCGCGTGGAGCTCTTTTCAAAGATTAAAGCGATGTTCTTACCCTTTAAGTGTTGTTGTTCCGTCCCGGCGTACTTAGCCTTCTTCAAATCCTCAGCGAGGTCGAGCATGTATTCCATTTCACGAGTGTTAAGTCAGCCAAAGTTAAGAAACTGCGGTTACGTAAGTTAAAAGCCATTTTCGGGCCCTCCTTTAATCTATCAGTGTTCTCTTTACAATTTTTAGTATAGCAAGAGCTTTCAAGGACCATCGCAAAGCGCCCGGAATCATCACCAATCCGAACGATTTTCTTTTCCACCTCTGTGGTTGTGAATGGAAACTCAAGTCTTTGTATATTGGATGTTTATATTTCAACGGACGGGCGTTTTTTACCCCCCCTATTCCCTTTTGGTGAGCAAAAAAACAACTTAATCGGGTTTCAAAAACTTCGCACTACTTCAGCTTGATTCAAAAATGGTCCAACGAGCGGCGCCCCCTAACCTCCCCCTAGTATAGTTGTCATCACCTTAATTACGCCATTAAATCAATTAATTTAGTACAATCTATTGCTAAAAGTCATAAAAAGTACTATTCATTAAATAGTAACCGCTTTTATTCTAACGTTAAAAAAGGGGCGCACCCCTTCAATCACCTTCAACCACCGTGCGAAAGGAGCTAACCCGTGAACTTCTACCTTCTTCAAGACGACCAGGCCACTAGTGCCCTTCTCCGTGACCTAATTGAAAACGACTTTACAACACCCTGGTCGGCTTAACCGCCGATCCCAACCGGGCCTACGAGAACTCCTCCAACTACGGGTCGACATCATGATCCTCCCCTACCACCTCACGGGATGGACGGGGTTGAGCTAATCTACCGCCTCCAACAAGTCAACAACCACCCCCACTTCATCATGGTGGGGCCACCGACCCCCACCGCCAAGGAGGCCGCCTACCGGGCTGGCTGTGACTTTTACCTTTCTCACCCTCTCAACCACACCGAAGCGCGCCACATCATTCGCCAGGTCGCCACCCACGTCCGCTTACTCAACCAGGTCAACCGGATTTACGAAATTTCCTCCTCTTCAATCGCCCCGTATAACCGACCCCAGGCTGCCCAACGCCGCCAAATGGATCACGTGGACACCGTCCTGCGCTTCTTAGGGATTGCCTCCGAGACGGGGAGTGAGGATATCCGTAAGATCATCCGGGTGATGATCGATCAAAAGGCCAGCTTTTCTTCCATTGATTTCCAGCGCGACTTCCACGCTGATGACCACGAAAAAAAGATCGCCTACCAACGAATCCGGCGGGCCCTGCGGGTGGGGATCACCAACCTGGCCACCATGTGCATCGACTACCCGGAAAATGATATCCTACTCGAGTACGCCAACAACCTCTTTGAGTACCAAAATATCCACGTGGAGATCCAGCACCTCCACCACCAAGACGTCCGGCGGGGCCAGGTGTCAATCCAACGCTTCTTCGACGGTTTGCTCCAAGAATCCGCCCGCGACCAGGAAGTTGACTAAGCGTAGGAGGAAAGTGGGAAATAACCTTCGATGCAGGTCGTATGTAAGATCGGACGAACGGTTTGGTGCGGCACGCACCGTTCTTCGGCCTGCTTAGAAACTAGGCCTGCGGCTATTTCCCACGTTTTCCGTTGAACATTCGAATATACGGCAAGAGGCAAGGAGAAAACACGGTTTTCTCCTTGCCTCTTTGGTTTCAGGACTGCAGTGGTCCCTTTATTTAGTTACGATCGTTGTAGCCTTGGGGGTGGCTTTCGTGCCACTTCCAAGCGGTGGCAATGATGTCGTGAACGTCATCGTACTTGGGCTTCCAACCTAAGACGTTGCGGGCCTTGTCAGAGGCGGCCACTAACGAATCCGGATCTCCCGGGCGGCGTGGGGCCATCTTAGCCGGGATTGGTTTGCCAGTGACTTCCCGGGCCGCTTCTAGCATTTGCTTGTTGGAAAAGCCGGTCGAAGAACCGAGGTTAAAGGCGTTGGATTCATTCCCGGCAAAGAGGTACTTAAGTGCTAGGAGGTGGGCGTCAGCCAGATCCATTACGTGAACGTAGTCACGGACGTTGGTACCATCCGGGGTGTTGTAATCATCACCAAAGATGGACAGTTCAGCGCGCTTGCCCTGGGCGACTTGCATGATGATAGGAACCAGGTGGGTTTCTGGGCCGTGGTCTTCACCAATCGAACCATCCGGCGCTGCCCCGGCCACGTTGAAGTAACGCAGGGCGACAAACTTAACCCCGTAAGCCGAATCGGCCCAGGCCATCATGTGTTCCATCATTAGCTTGGACAGACCGTATGGGTTGATCGGCTTTTGCGGATCGGTTTCCTTAATCGGCATGTGTTCCGGCACCCCGTAAGTGGCCGCCGTTGAGGAGAAGACAATGTATTTAACCTTAAAGTCGCGCATTGCCTCGAGCAGGGTGATCATGCCCCCCGTATTGTTATCAAAGTACTTGAGGGGTTCACTCATTGATTCCGGCACGATGGAGAAGGCGGCAAAGTGGACCACCGCCTTGATGTCTTCGTTAATGAAAATTTGGTCTAAAAAGGCCCGGTCGCGAATGTCACCAATGTAGAACTTGGCCCGCGGGTCCACAGCCTTGCGGTGACCGGTTGAGAGGTTATCGGCAACCACAACCTCCTCCCCGTTTGCGAGTAAGTCCTTTACCATGTGGGAACCAATGTATCCCGCCCCACCAGCGACTAAGATTGCCATGCTGTTACCATCCTTTCGATTTTTACTAAAACTTTTACTACAACCAGATTGTACCACACTCGTCGATAAAAAGCGCTTTCAATCTTTAATTAAGCCTGGTCGGTACGAAAACCCCCAAACTTTTGGTCAATGTATTCAAACAAGAGCCCCTCCCGTAGCCCGTTGCTAGAAAACATCACTTGCTTCATATTTAACTGGCGCAAGAGGGCCATGATCGGCAACAGTCCCCCGATAATCACGTCGGCCCGGGCCGTCGATACCCCCCGTACCTTGCCCCGCTGCTCCCGGTCCATCCGCAGCAGGTCGTCCATCATTTCGTAGGCGTCAACCGTCTGCATGGTTAACCCGTGGACCGGCAAGGGAACGTCCTCCCCGTCCGATAGGCGCCACCGGTACATCTTAGCTAAGGCCCGGTTAGAGCCCCCAAGGGCCACCACCCGGGTGTGGCGGGCCCGACTCAACCAGCGTTGACTAGAGAGAACCTCATCGACTTTGATTACGGCGTCGTACAGGTTGGCGGCGCTTACTTGGTCGCCAAGGTGGTAACGTTGGGACAACAGGACCGAACCGATCGGCAAGGAAACCGTCTCCTCGGCCTGGCCCTGGTCAACTAAGATTAGTTCCATTGAGGCCCCACCGGTATCAATGATGATCCCGTTTTCCAGTGGTAGGGTCCGGGAAACCCCTAGGTAATCAAGGTAGGCCTCCCGTTTGCCGGAGATCACTTGAATCGTCAGGCCCACCTCTTGTTCAACGCGCTCCAGAAAGTCCCGTTGGTTGGTAGCTTGGCGAACGGCGGCGGTGGCCACGGCGATGATCTCACCGTCAAACTGGTCGTAAATCTCCTTAAAGTCCTTTAAAGCCTTCAGGGTCCTGGCCATAGGCTCCTCTTTTAGCGTCCGCTCCGGACCCATGTTTTCTGACAGGCGCACGTACTCTTTTTCGTAGCGCAGTAGTTCCGTTTGGCCATCATCTAAAATTTTGGTGATCCGCAGACGCACCGAGTTAGATCCCAAATCAATCACCTTTAAGTTGGTTGACATTTTCCTCCCCCTTTTACTTCTTGAGGCGTAGGTTATTGACGTGACGACTAAGGGTTTCAAAGACGTTGTTTAAGTGGCGCCGGTTCTTTTGTTCTTGGCGCTGCCCTCGTTCTTGTTGTTTAACCTGATCAACGAAGATCTCTTGGCAATCGACCTGACCGCTGAACGGCAGCGGGGTGTACCGGTCGCCCTTTAGAACCCGGGTCTTGACGTCGTCTTGCCACATTGTATCAAAAATTTCGATCGCCCGTGCCTTGGTATCTTCTTGGGTGACCGGGAAGAGCTCTTCAACCCGCCGGTTAAGGTTTCTGGTCATCATGTCGGCCGAGGCTAAGTAGATCTCCGAGTGCCCGTTGGCCTCAAAGTAGTAAATCCGCGAGTGTTCCAAAAAGCGCCCGACAATTGAGTGGACCGTGATGTTACCGTGTAAGAACGGTAAATCGTTTCTCAGGCACGTAATCCCCCGGATCAATAGCTCCACCTTCACCCCGGCCGCAGCAGCAGCGTATAGGTGGGCGATAATTTGTTTATCCGACAGGGAATTCATTTTCATCCGGATCTTGGCCGGCAGTCCCTTGTTGGCCACCTCAATTTGTTCATCGATCTTTTCGTTAATGAAGTTGCGAATCCCACCCGGTGAAACCCGCAACTTGTGGAAGTACCGTGGCCGGGCGAAACCGGACAGCATGTTAAAGAGGTTGGTTAAGTCGACCCCGAGTTCGTAATCACAGGTAAACAACCCCATATCGGTGTAGAAGTTGGCGGTCACGTCATTGTAATTCCCGGTTCCCAGGTGCATGTAGCGGCGAATTCCGTCTTCATCGCGGCGAATGACCAAGGCGAGCTTACAGTGGGTCTTGAGCCCCACTAACCCGTAAATTACGTGGCAACCCATCCGCTCTAGCCGACGAGCCCAGTGAACGTTGTTTTGTTCATCGAACCGGGCCTTAACTTCCACCAGCACCGTTACCTGTTTGCCCTGCTGGGCTGCCATCCCCAAGTACTTGATGATTGGAGAATTTCCGGATACCCGGTAGAGGGTCATCTTGATCGCTAGGGTCTTGGGGTCGGTGGCCGCCTGGTGAATAAAGTTAACGACGGCTTGGAAATCATCGTAGGGGTGTTGCATCAGGTGATCCTTTTCCCGAATGGCGTCAAATAAGTTGTGTTCCATATCCAATTCCGGGGCTAGGTACGGGGTAAACTTGCTGTAGCGGTCTTCTTCGTGGTCGGAAACCATGCCGGAGAGCTTCTTTAAAAAGGTTAAGTCAATCGGGCCCGCAATGCGGTAAACCCCTTCTTCGCCGACCTTAAGGTTATCAATCAGGTGGGCCGCCAGCCAATCGTCCATCCCCTGCTCCACTTCTAGGCGAATAACGTGACCGTGCTCGCGTTCCCGCAACTGGTGCTGAACCGCCCGCAACAAGTCGGAGGTGTCTTCTTCGGCCACGTCCAGGTCCATGTCCCGCACGACCCGGTAAGTACCAGTTGCTTGCACGGCGTAGCCCGGGAAGAGGACGCTGATAAAGGTCTTGATCACGTCGTCTAAGAGGACAAAGATGTTGGATGACGGCATCTTAACCAACCGCTTATAGACCTCGGGAACCCGGACGGTGGCGAATTCCTCTTCGTACTTACCGTCTTGTTCCTTTTTTTCGTGGGGCTGGGAAATGGTGGTCACCACTTCCTGATCGCCCTCGAGCACTTCCTTAGCGGTCGTTGCCGGAGCCGTACGAATCAGCTTAACGGCCACGTTTAAGGAGTTATTAGAGATAAAGGGGAAGGGCCGCGATGAGTCGTCGGCCATCGGGGTTAGGACCGGTAATAATTCATCGTTAAAGTAACGCTGCAAGTAGTCGTGTTGGTGTTGATCCAAGTCCTTAACGGCTACCAGGTGGATGTCTTTAGCTTCCAAGGCCGGAAGTAAGACGTCCTTATACACCTGGTAGCGCCGGGCCACCATCTGGTGCTCCTTTTCGTTGACCGCCGTCAGTTGTGCTGCCGGGGTCATCCCGGAGGCGTCCGTTGTCGTTACCCCAGCGGCGGCTAACTTACTCAAAGAAGCCACCCGCACCATGAAGAATTCATCGACGTTACTTTGGGTAATCCCCAAAAAATTGGCCCGTTCCAACAGGGGGTTGGTTGGGCTGGCGGCTTCTTCTAACACCCGCCCATTAAAGTCAATCCAGGATAGTTCCCGGTTCACGTAATTTTCTGGTTGGTAAAAATCCCTGTAGTCCATTTAGTTGTCCCCCTTTGCAATTAACTCCGGTTGCAAACCATAAACGTCGGTGAATAACTTATTTTTACGTTGGAAGGCCCACTTTTCTAGCACCAAGTCATCGCTAGCGTGGGCATAAATCAAGAGGCGGTTGCCTTCCAAAGCGAGTTCTAACTTACTAATCTTTTGCTGGCGGGAGTCGTCTAGCGAATCGGCCACCCGTAAAATAGCCGCCAACTTGGCCACCGGTAGCTGAATTTCGTCATCCATGTTCCGGTAGTGGTGTTCATCAACGTCCGGGCTTTCCGACGAGTGGTAGCGAGAAACCTCCGCAATCACCCGGTTATCTTGATCCGAAAGGCCGATCAGGGGGTTGGCCTCTAAAATGTAAGCGGAGTGCCGGTAGTGCCCCTGGGGGCTGATGAAGTTACCGATGTCATCAACCTTGCTGGCGATCTCAACTAACAAGCGGTAGTGCTCGTCCAAGCGGTGGATCGGGGCGAGAGCGTCAAACAGTTCCAAGGTCACCTTGGTTACAAAAGCGCGGTGGGCCAATTTGACCCCGTAGCGACGGGCAATGTTGTCCGCCGACGTCCGAATCATCTGGCTAATTTGGGATTCCTGCCCTTCACGGACGGCGATTAAGCCTTCAAAGGGGGTCACCCCAGTTACGTAAAGCTGCTTAGCGTGTAGGAGCCGCAACGTTTGGGAGATAATTAAAAAGCTTGGTAACACCCAACCCACGCTTTGTTCATCCACTTGGTAGTGGTTGATAACGTACTGGTCGGTCGAGTCGGTAATCCGTCGGTAGCTGGTGTCAAAGTCATCCAAGGCCACTTCCCCTAGGAATTGCCCACGCTCCAAGTAGGCGTCCGCTAACACCGAGACCCCCTGGACGATCAGCGTGGCGTTTTCAACGTCGCCCAGTTCCCCCACTAGGTATTCGACCTTGCTACTAATGTAGTCGAATATGATGTCACTCGGCGTGGCCGTGGTCTGCCGTAGGTTCTCGGCGAGTTGACTGATTTTGGCCTTCCCTAAGTCGATGTTCCAAGAGGTCTCAAAGACGCCCTTTTTAAAGTAAGCGAGGGTACTAGTCGATAGTCCCACTAACAGAACAAAGGTGTCCGCCCCTTCTTTGATCCCTTGGCGTTTGTGCTGATGCTTAATTGCAACTAAGGTCCGAGCGATAAGCTGGTTGTCACTAAGCCAGTTAACTTCCAGCCCGCAGCGGACGCTTAATTGATCGGCCACGTAACGGGCCGTTACCTCATCTAGGTCCTCTAGGGCCCCGTAAAATTCCACCTCGTCTACTTGGTACTCCTTGAGGACCCGTTGAAACCCAATCAGGTTGTCGACAATCGCATCCATATTTTCGGCATAGTTGGCCACCATGCTAGTCCCCACGTTTAGGTTCCCCGATTCGACGGTTGTCACCGGTCGTTTCTCCTGGCGATCAATGATCCGGAGTCCCACTTGATCGGGCTCCAAAAACATGATCCCACCGTACCGTTGCTTTGCCACGTTCACCACTCCCCATCATAATTAAGTTCTTCCTTTAGGATAGCACGATTATTACTTTTCTGTTGATCAAAAACGGGATCAGCCCCCAAAGTCGTTTCCGACTCCCGTAAGGTCTGATCCCGTTTCATTTAATTCCGTGGTTGCCAGTAAAAGGTCGCCCGGGCGCTCTCTTGTCCTTGGCAGGTGATTTGGTGATGGGTCACCATTAGCCCCTCTTTTTCAACCGGGGTCGACCCGGTGCTCGTAACCGTTTGCCCGTAGCGAACTTCGTGGGCAAACTCGGTCTGCATCTTAACTACCTGGTGGGTGCGCAAAAAGTCGCCGTCCAAGACGTCCATCATCCACTCAAAGTAGTGGGCGTTATTGACGTGTTGGTTACCATCGATGTCAAAGTAACGAACACGGTAGTCCCGTTTCGCCCAGCCGGCTTGGTCTTCTGGCAGGCTGGGTTTTTCCAGGCGTGGTAAGCGCTTGGTTTCGTCCATCTGGAAGGTATCAATCATCTCCTGGGGAATCGTCATAATCTTACGCTTGGCCAGGTTCATGAAGACAAAGGTCCCACTCACCTTAGCGTAGTAGTTGCCCGCTAAATCCTTGACCCAAAAGTCACGAATCACAAAGAAGCGGTTGTACGCCCGGACCCGAGTCCCTAAGATTACCTCTTCACCCTTCACCGGTTGCTTTTCAGCTAGGGTTCCTTCGTAGTTGATGATCACCCAGCCACCACCGTACTGGCCCGCCCGCTTTAGGCCGACCCCGTTTTCCTTGTTATCGGCTTCGGAAGCGAGGATCAGCATTGCAACGATCATGGCCAGGGTGGGGTGACCACTGGTGTCACATTCGTAGTACTTAACGTGGTGGTGCATTTCAAATTCCGTTGCCATCCTGCTCGTTCGATCCTTCCTATAATTGGTGGTACTGCTTATACAAGTCCTGACGGTTCAAGCCGAGCCGTTTGGCGACCTGCTTAATCGCGGCGTTAGGACTTTGACCGCCATCCACGGCGGATTGAATTTGTTCTAAGGGCGTTCCCGAGGGGCGTTGTTCATCTTCTTGGGGGTGGTCATTGCCGGCCACCATCACCACAAACTCGCCCCGGACCCCTTCTTTTGCCCACGCCACGAGTTCCGCTAGGCTGCCCCGCTCAAACTCTTCGTAGCGCTTGGTCAATTCCCGGGCCAAAACGGCTTGGCGCTCCTCTCCAAAAACCTCAGCCATCGTGGTTAAGGTTTTAGCCAACCGGTGGGGCGCCTCGTAAAAAATCATCGTCTCGCCCCGGTTCCTTAAGGCCGTTAATTCTGTCACCTGTTGCTGGTGCTTGCGCTCCAAGAAACCGTAAAAGTAGAAGGGCTGGGGGGAAAGTCCTGAAGCAATCAAAGCGGTGAGCGCGGCGTTGGCCCCGGGGAGGGGGACCACCGGAATCCCTTCTTTAACGCAGGCCGCCACTAGCTCCTTGCCGGGGTCTGAAATCGATGGCATCCCAGCGTCACTGCACTGGGCCAAGTTTTCCCCTTGCTTTAAGCGGGCCACCAGCTCTGGCAGCCGCTGTTCAGTGTTGTGTTCGTGAAAGCTAATCGCCTTGGTGGTAATCTCAAAGTGGTTTAGTAGCTGCCGGGTGTGGCGGGTATCCTCGGCACAAATCAGGTCAACCTCTTTTAGCACCTTAATCGCCCGGAAGGTCATGTCGTCTAAGTTACCAATGGGAGTGGGTACTAAGTACAGCCGCCCCGTTTCGGTTGCTTGAAAACTTGCCTGTCTTTGCATCCCTATTTTCCTTTCTTACGCGGGTTTAACGCCGATTGACAAAAGAGGCACTCATCATCGCGACGCTTTCCGTAGTATTCGTGACAGATGTGAAAGCCCTCCTCGTAGATCTTTTGGAGCTTCTTTTGTGAAGCCGTCAGCCCACCGGCATCCTTTTGGCTCTGTGATTCCAATAGGCGCCTTAGGTGGTCATTTTCAATTGACAAGGCGGCGTTTTCTTCTAATACCTGCGTCATCATCTTTTGCAACCCCTCCATGCTGACCACTAGTTCCCTGGTCTGCTGAATGGCCTGGTTCAAGCGATCATACAGGTTGCCCTTATCAAGGTGTTCACTCACGGTTGCTGCCCCTTTCCTCACTAAAGTCACCCTTCATCACCAAGAGGAGGCGGAGCGTTAATTGCTCCACCACATTTTGAAAGCTTATGTTTTGATCAAGCAAGTGGCGCCCCTCTAAGGTTAGTTCACTGGCCACGAGAACTTGCTGGGCCGAACTTGGCATGATCAGTTGGGCCACTTCTGCTTGCCACTGACGAAAGTGAAGCCGCTCTGGTTCGGTCACCCGGTTCTTTAACAAGAGGGCGTCGCGCCAAACCATCGTCACTAGGTCCAACAAGACTAGTTGCTTTGCCCGGTCGCTACCCTGCTTTAAAAAACCAGTTTGGACGTCCACAAAGCTGAGCGGATCGCCACTAGCTACCTCCTTAAACCAGTCGAAAACTAGTTTCACGCTGGTGGGGAGCCAGTCGTCTTCCATCAAAGAGGCCCCCTGCTTGGCGCTTAGTCCCAGCCCCGCGGCCAGGGGGCCCAGGTATTCTGGTACCCCCGCCTCTTGCAGCTGCTCTTTAACCATTTCACTTGGCAAGGGGCGTAATTCGATTACTTGGCACCGGGATTGAACCGTCTGCAAAACGGCATTTTTGTTAGGAGTTAACAAAAAGATGTAGACCCCCGGTCCGGGTTCTTCGATAAATTTCAATAAGGAGTTAGCAGCCGAGCCGGTTAAGGTTTCGGCCCCCTCGATGATGAACACCTTTTTCTCCCCTTCAACCCCGGTTTTGGAAAATTCAGCCTTTAGATAGCGGACCTGATCAACCTTAATCTGACGCCCCTCGGGACGGGCAACCACCACGTCCGGGTGGTTCCCCGAAAGAACCCGCTGGCACTCTGGGCACGTCCGATCGGGATGCCCCTGGTCGTCTTGATGGGGGCAAAACAAGCGTAATGCGACCTCCGTTGCTAACGCGACCGTTCCCATGTTGACGTTGCCCACTAGGAGGTAGGCGTGAGCCAGCGTCCCCCGCTCAATTAGGCTGGCAAAGCGCGCCGTGATTTCAGGTTGTAGTGCGGTGGCGGTTAGCTCACGCTCCATGTTCTCTTCCCTCCGTCCTAGAAGTGTAAGAACTGCTCAACCGGTAAGACGAAGACGGTCGCGCCCCCGACTTGCACGTTAATTGGCATGGCGCCCGCCCCGTTATCCATGTGGGTAGGCGGCGTCATGTATTGCTCCCGGGACTCGGCGTTTTTCTTGATGATCTCTAAGACATCGTCAACACGATCGTCGGCGACCCCAATCAAAAAGGTCGTGTTCCCTTCCCGCAAAAAGCCCCCGGTACTCGAAAGTTTGGTGGCGCCAATCTTGGCGTCGTTAAAGGCGTCGCGAAGGCGGTTGCTGTCTTTTGGTTGCACAATGGCCATAATCATCTTCATGACGGTTCCTCCTTAGTTGGTAAATAGGTCTGCGTAACGTGCGTGAATTGCGCTTCGTACGTCTTCAATTACCCGCGCTAATTCCTGATCGGCGTTTACCTTCACAATTCGTTCTGGGAAGCGCTCGGCCAGGGTTAAGTAGGCCTGACGGACCCGCCGGTGGAAGTTGGTGGTTTGCTCATCCAAGCGGTTAATTGTCTCCGCCCGTCCCTTTTCAATCCGGGCTAACCCGGTTTCCACGGGGAGGTCCAAAAAAATGGTTAGGTCCGGCAAGAGACCGTCAATGGCGTACTGGTTTAACTCCCAGATTCGGTCGATCCCTAACTCACGTCCCCCACCCTGGTAGGCAATTGAACTATCCAAGTAGCGGTCGCACAAAATTAGCTTCCCCGCTTCAAGTGCCGGTTTAAGGGTTTCAACCACGTGTTGGCGCCGGGAAGCCGCGTATAATAAGGCCTCCGTCCAGTCATCCATCGCCCCGTTTTGCTTATCTAACAAGACCGCCCGTACTTGTTCGGCGATTGGGTTTCCCCCGGGTTCACGGGTATAGACAACTTGATCACCCAACTGGTTAACTAGGCCCGTCCGGATCGCGGTTAAGACACTTGTCTTCCCGGCCCCGTCTGGCCCCTCAAAACTAATAAATCGTCCGCTCATCTCTTGGTGCGCCCCTATCTTATTGCATAATTACACCAGCGTTGGTCTTACCGTGCAAGCCTCGCTTACGTGCCCGTTCGTACAAGTATAAGTACTTACGCTCTTGCAGCTTAGTTCGCTCCTTGAGCTCGTTATTAACATGGCTTTCGTAAACAGCTTGCTCCGTTTCCTTTGCGTGATCCCAGCTGGCCTTGGTTTGGTAAATCAAGTTTAACAAGCGTTGGTTACCTTCCTGTTCAACTTGATGTTGTGGTCGTTTGAAAAACATCTTACATCTCCGTTCGCCCTTGAACCGCCCGGAAGAGGGTCACTTCATCAGTGTAATCAATGTCCGCCCCCGCTGATAAACCATGGGCTAAGCGGGTTACTTTGATCCCAGCTGGCTTAATCAAGTGGGCCAAGTACTGGGCGGTGGTTTCCCCGTCTAAAGAAGCGTTGGTGGCCACGATCACCTCTTGGATTTCCTTATGCGCTTCAAGGCGCTTTAAGAGGCTCTCCAAGTTAATGTCTTGGGGGCCCGTCCCTTCGCTTGGCGATATCGTCCCGTGTAAGACGTGGTAAAGGCCGTGGTATTCCTTCATCCGTTCCATGGCCATAATGTCTCTGGACCGTTCCACCACCAAGACCCGGCTTTGGTCACGGGTCTTATCCTTACAAATGGGACACGGGTCGTCTTCGGTAATGTTCCCGCACACGCTGCAGTAGTGCAAGTCGCGCTTAACGGCCCTTAACGACTTGGCAAAGTTATCCACGTCCGCATCGGACATGCCCAAGGTGTAAAAGGCGAGCCGGGTGGCAGATTTCTCCCCGATTCCCGGCAGCTTCATGTAGCTATCGATTAAACGGGCAATCGGTTCTGGGTACTGCATTTGCTCACCTAAACCTTACATTCCTAACCCGCGGGTGTACTTACCCATCTTAGCTTGGGTGGCCTGTTCAACCTTGTCTAAGCCATCGTTAACCGCCGCTACGATTAAGTCGCTTAACATATCCACGTCATCTGGGTCCACCGCCTCTGGGTTAATCTTCAAATCCTTGAGCTTCTTGTCCCCGGTTAAAGTCGCCGTTACCATTTCGTCCGGCGCTTGGCCAACAAATTCCATGGCCGCTAATTCTTCTTGTTCGGCCATCATTTGCTTTTGCATTTTTTGGGCTTGCTTCATCATCTTTTGCATGTTCATTCCGCGCATCATAATTCATTACCATCCTTTATTATTAATCGTTTTTTACTTCAATTGCGTCCGGGCCAAACAACTTTTCGGCCTGACTGACTACCGGATCAGTTGCCTTGGGGGCCTCCTTTTTAGCGGTTCCCTTTTTTAAGTAACCATTTTCCACTAAGAAGTCTTGGCGCATTTGGGGCCACTTGTCCTTAGGCACGAAGACCACTTGGCGTTCGCTACCGGTCAACTGTTGTAGGGCCGCCCCCATTGCGTTACCTAGGTTGCCCCCGTTGGCCTGTTCAAAGAGGAAGTTATTATCAAAGGATACCACGACCCCCGCCGGACTGGCAGCCACCGGCTCAGAATTATTGATCAACGAGCTCTGAGCGTTATCTAATAAGGAAAGCATGTCTCCCCACAGGCCCTTTAAATTCTCTAACTCAGGCCGGGTTGCGTTGGTCAAGATCAAGTTAACCTGGGCTAAGTTAATCCGCAACGCCTGTTTATTGCTAGTCGACCGGCTCGGCCTTGGCGCCGGTGTTTTCACCTCTGCTGGTGGGGTTTGGCGTAGCTGATTAACCTCTTGTTGTAAGGCAGCTACCGCCTGGCGAAGCTGCGTAAGTTCCGCTTGGTCAGCACCTGGCTGGGTTCTTTCGTCCCCTCTAATCTGGCACAACCGGACGGTTAACACTTCTAGGTAGACGTCCGGGTGCGTCGTAAAGCGCATCTCCTGTTGGATATCGTTTAGGGTATCGATCATTTGATACAGAGCCGTCGAACCTGCGGCGCCGCTCAGTTGATCAAAATCTTCCTTACGCAGGCCCGTCGCCGGCAGGTCAATCAAACTTGGTGATTCCTGGTACAAGAGGACGTCGCGAATAAAGGAGATCAGGTCCTCAATGAAACGCTGACCGTCCTTGCCCGCCCCGGTGATCTTAGTAAGGGTCTCTAAGGCCGGGGCGCTATCACCCTTGGCTACTTGCAGGAAATATTCCTGCACCAGCTGCTTGGTCACACTCCCGGTCACCAATAAGGCGTCATCAATGGTCACCTGCTCATCGCCAAAGGACAGTGCCTGGTCGAGAATACTTAAGGCGTCCCGCATCCCCCCCTCAGCGGCGTTGGCAATCACCCATAGGGCGTCCTCTTGGTAGGCGACCTTTTTTTGATCCAGGATGTATTTCATCCGCTCAAAGGCGTCCTTTGCGCTAATTCGTCTAAAATCAAAGCGCTGAACCCGGGAAATGATCGTCAGCGGGATCTTGTGCGGTTCCGTAGTAGCCAAAATAAAGATCACGTTGGCTGGCGGTTCCTCCAAGGTTTTCAAGAGGGCGTTGAAGGCCCCGGTCGATAACATGTGGACTTCGTCAATGATATAAACCTTATAGTCAGCCTGGGTGGGGGCGTACTTGACCTTATCTCTAATGTCACGGATCTGCTCAACCCCGTTATTGGAAGCGGCGTCGATTTCAATTACGTCATTTAGTTGCCCCGCCGTGATTGCTTGGCAGAGTTCGCACTCGTTGCAGGGTTCCCCATCCGTTTGGTGGTGGCAGTTTACCGCCTTGGCAAAAATTTTCGCCGCCGATGTCTTCCCCGTTCCCCGTGGACCGGCAAAGAGGTAGGCGTGACTAATTTTTTTGGTGATGATGGCGTTTTTTAAGGTGGTCGAAACGATCTGCTGACCAACGAGGTCACTAAACCGCTGGGGTCGCCAAACCCGGTAGAGCGCCTGATAACTCATCTCTGTTCCTCCCTGCTTTTGAAGATATCTTTATCCATTATACTAGCTTTTAATCATCTACCAAAAGAGATATCTCAAAATTCAAAGAGGCTGGGAGAAAACAATGTTTCTCCCAGCCTCCTGGTTAATTTCATTCAAACTTAGGGCACAAGAAATCGCAAACTTAGTGCTGCTCCCTTCCAGGCCTGACACGGTTCGTAAGGACGCCCTTGCCCTAAGGCCTAACGGCAAAAACAATCATACACTATTTTTCGGTCACTGACCAGCCTTTTGAGCCGCATTTTCTTCCTGGCGCCGTTTTTTCTTCGCCGTCTTTTGCCGCTTACGGATCGCCCGAAAGAACTCCTTGAGCATTTGACTGGCTTCTTCTTGCATTAGGCCCTGGTGAACTTCAACTTGGTGGTTCAAGCGGGTATCTTCTAATAGGTGGTAAAGGGAGGATACCGCCCCCGCCTTTTCATCCGGGGCCGCAAAAAAGACTCGTTTAATCCGTGAATTGATGATCGCCCCGGAACACATGATGCACGGTTCAAGGGTGACGTAAAGATCACATTCTTCTAGTCGCCACGAACCCAACGCTTGGCAGGCCTCCATGATTGCTAATACTTCGGCGTGGTAGGTGGCATCTTGGAATTTTTCCCGCATGTTGTGTCCTCGTCCGATAATTTTCCCCTTATAAACGACGACCGCCCCAATTGGAACTTCGCCCAGCAAGGCCGCTTGGTTAGCCTCCTTGAAGGCCTCCTTCATATAACCACGCTCCGTTATTTTTTCTTCCATTCTTTGCCCCCCTTTTGGCTAGTTTTTTATCGCTCTTCAGTGTACAATATGCTCTTAGTTACTTTCAAATCTGTCGATATGACTGTTCAATCATCGGCTAAAAATTTTTCAACTTTTTTTGATTCGGTCCTAACCACGTCCCATCAACCACCATATCTTGTGTTATCGTTTTCGACCAGCACGAGATATGGTGGTCTTTTTATGATTGATCGGCTATACTAGAAAACATCAAATATTGGTAAGGGAGGAAATGCTCATGGTAACCGTCTTTTCCAAGAATAATTGCATTCAATGCAAAATGACCAAGCGTTTCTTAGAGGAACACAATGTAGCGTTCATTGAACACAACATCGATGAACAACCTGAATTCATCGAAAACTTAAAGGCAGAAGGCTTTTTGGCAACCCCCGTCGTTAAACTTCCCGACGGTAACGCCTTCACCGGTTTTCGACCGGATCGCCTTTCAGCCTTGGCCTAAGGGCGCTGCAAAAATTTTACGGGCGGCGACACCTGTTCTAGGTGCCCGCCCTTTTTATTGTTATTAACTCAGGTATAAAAGAAAGTAGGAACGTGATCAATGGCTCTTTCAGAAATTGATATGACCAAGGTGAAGTACTTCGACCTAAACAACGAGATCAACATCCCCAAGGATGGTCAAATCCAGTTGAACCTCGATCAAGAAGCCCTAGACGACTTTATTAAGGAAAACGTGGAACCAAACACCAAGAAGTTCTCCTCCGTAATGGAACGGCTAAACTGGTTAATCGAAAACGACTACCTCGAAGAAGACTTTATTCGCCAATATACGCCCGCCTTTTTAGATCGACTCTACCAATACTTAAAGGAACAAGACTTCCACTTCCACTCCTTTATGGCCGCCTACAAATTTTACGCCCAATACGCCATGCGGACCAACGACAAGGAATACTACCTGGAAAACTACATCGACCGGGTGGCTATGAACGCCTTGTACCTAGCCAACGGGGACGAACAACTGGCCATGGACCTGGCTGATGAGTTAATCCACCAACGCTACCAACCGGCCACGCCAACCTTCTTAAACGTTGGTCGCAAGCGGCGCGGGGAATTCGTTTCCTGCTTTGAAATCCAAGCTACCGATGACATGAACACGATCGGGCAGACGATCAACTCCGCTTTGCAACTATCCAAGATCGGTGGCGGGGTCGGCATCAACTTAAATAACCTCCGCGAAGCCGGCGCCCCAATCAAGAAGATCAAGGGGGCCGCTTCCGGGGTTGTCCCGGTCATGAAGCTCTTAGAAGACGCCTTTTCATACTCCAACCAACTGGGGCAGCGCCAAGGAGCGGGGGTTGTTTACCTCTCCGTCTTCCACCCCGACATCATTGACTTTTTGGGGGCCAAAAAGGAAAACGCCGACGAAAAGGTTCGCTTAAAGACCCTTTCCCTGGGGGTAACGGTGCCGGACAAGTTCTACCAGTTAGTGGAAGAAGACGCCCCAATGTACCTCTTCTCCCCGTACGACGTGGAACGAATCTACGGTAAGCCCTTCTCTTACGTTGACATCACCAAGGAATACGACAACCTGGTTGCTAACCCTGAAATCACCAAGAAGAAGGTCAACGCCCGTGAGTTGGAAGACGAAATCTCCAAGTTACAACAAGAATCTGGCTACCCATACATTGTTAACGTCGATACGGTTAACAAGGCCAACCCAATTGAAGGAACAATCGTAATGTCTAACCTCTGTTCCGAAATTGCCCAAGTTCAGATTCCGTCCCGGGTCAACGATGACCAAACCTACGAAACCCTCGGCACCGACGTTTCTTGTAACCTCGGTTCCACAAACATCGCTAACCTGATGGAAACACCAGACCTCGGACGCTCCGTTCGGGCGATGATGCGTGGTCTGACCCACATTTCCGATGCTGAAAGCTTAACCGTAGTCCCATCCATCAAGCACGGCAACGACCTTTTCCACTCGGTTGGGTTAGGAGCGATGGGGCTACACGGCTTCTTAGCTAAGCACCACATCATGTACGGTTCTCCGGTTGCCCTTGAGTTCACCAGCGTTTACTTCATGCTTTTAAACTACTGGACCTTAGTGGCTTCTAACGAAATCGCCCAGGAAAAGGGTGAAAACTTTGCCAACTTCGAACGGTCTGCCTACGCTGACGGTTCCTACTTTGACAAGTACCTGACTAAGGACTGGGGGCCAAAGTCCGCCGCCGTTAAGGAACTCTTTGCCGGCTTCTTTATCCCAACCCCAGACGACTGGCAAGAACTCAAGCAACGGGTTCAAGAATCCGGTCTCTACAATGCCTACCGCCTCGCCGTGGCACCGAACGGCTCGACCTCTTACATTGGGGACTCCACGTCTAGCCTACACCCCATCATCAACCGGATCGAAGAACGGCAAGAAAAGATGATTGGTAAGGTCTACTACCCGGCCCCATACCTATCCAACGACACGATGCCGTACTACCGCTCCGCTTACGATACGGACATGCGTAGCGTCATTGATACCTACGCCGCCGCCCAGGAACACGTCGACCAGTCCCTGTCGATGACCCTGTTCATGCGCTCGACCATTCCAGCCGGCATGTACGAATGGAAGGACGGGCGGACGGAAAAGATGACCACCCGCGACCTAAACATCCTTCGTCACTACGCCCACCAAAAGGGCATTAAGTCGATTTACTACATCCGGACCTTCACGGATGATAACGAAGAAGTCGGCGCCAACCAATGTGAATCTTGCGTAATTTAAGCTGATCAGTCATAATTAAATCGTTCACATTAACAAATTAATTGATAGGGAGATTAATCGAATGGCAATTAAGAATTATAAAGCAATCAATTGGAACCAAGTGTCCGATATGATTGACAAGGCGACCTGGGAGAAGTTGACGGAACAATTCTGGCTAGACACCCGGATCCCGGTTTCAAACGACCTGGATGACTGGCGCGAATTAGACGACGACCACAAGTGGACGGTTGGCCACGTCTTCGGTGGCTTGACCCTGCTGGATACCTTGCAATCAGAAGCTGGGCTGACCGCTTTGAAACAAGACGTTAAGACCCCTCACGAAACGGCGGTCTTAAACAACATCCAATTCATGGAATCCGTTCACGCCAAGTCTTACTCAACGATTTTCTCCACCTTAAACACGCCAGACGAAATCGATGAAATCTTCTCATGGTCCGATAGTGAAGAATACCTGCAAAACAAGGCCGTTAAAATTGGTAACCTCTACTTGGACGCCCAAGAAGACCCGCTGAAGAAAAAGGTGGCTAACGTCTTTTTGGAAACCTTCTTATTCTACTCCGGCTTCTACACCCCGCTGTACTACTTGGGGCACAACAAGCTTAACAACGTTGCTGAAATCATCAAGTTGATTTTGCGGGACGAATCCGTCCACGGCACTTACATTGGCTACAAGTTCCAAGTTGGCATGAACCAACTGACCGAAAAGCAACAACAAGACATGAAGCGTTGGATGTACGACTTCTTGTACGAACTTTACGACAACGAAGAGAAGTACACTCACGTCTTATACGACCAAATCGGCTGGACCGATGACGTCTTGGTCTTCATCCGCTACAACGCTAACAAGGCCTTAATGAACCTTGGTCAAGACCCACTCTTCCCTGACACGGCTTCCGATGTCAACCCAGTGGTCATGAACGGGATCTCCACGACCACGTCCAACCACGACTTCTTCAGCCAAGTTGGGAATGGTTACCGCTTGGGGGCCGTTGAAGCAATGAGCGACAGCGACTACCACGTGGCCGACCCGAACGCCGGCAAGGACATTAACGCTAAGGACTAATTTCAAGTAAAAACACCCGCCATGGTCACGGCCATGACGGGTGTTTTATTATGGTTAAATGAATTGGATCCCACCTAGTCTCGTTCCCCCTGCATCGTCGGCGCCGTACTAGCTTGCCGGTTCAACAGGAAGTGGCCGGCCAGGCCCAACCCGAAGCCGGCAATCCCAAAGGTCAGCCAGCCAAAGCCGAGGTTGAAAAACGGCAAGAAGTGACTGGCTAGGTTGATCAACCATTGAGCTGATGCGGTTGCCCGTAAGATGGCTGGTAAGTTGTTCACCATGTCGAAGAAGGCCGGGATCAGGGTTAACCCAGTGGTCAGCCGGTAAACCAAGCGGTCATTATTAAAGAGTGGCGAGGCAATTCCCAAGATAATCAGCGTGATTGCTAACGGGTAGAGGAACATCAACACCGGCGTCGACCAGGTGATGATCCGGTTCAAACCGAGGTTGGCCACCACAAAGGACAGGCCACAGTTAAAGAGTAAAAAACGCTGGTAGGAAACCTTAGGGAAGCGCTTGTGGAAGTCCTGGGCAAAGGCCACCACCAGCCCCATCGCCGTCGTCAAACAGCCAACCGTGGCTAGGGTGGCTAACAGGGCGTCGCCAAAGGTCCCCAGGTAAAAGTGAGCGATCTGCGCCAGGGTGATCCCCCCGTTTTCGGCCATTGTAAAGTGATGTAAGCTAGTCGCTCCTAAGTAAATCAGGCCGATGTAAATCAGGGCAATCCCGATGATCCCAACGGCCCCACCCTTGGCCGTGGCAATCGCAACTTGACGATCGTTTTTAAGCTTAAAGGACCGGATCGCGGTGATCACCGTCACCCCAAAGGCCAGTGCGGCCAAGGCGTCCATCGTGTTGTAGCCCTGCAAGAAGCCGTTCGTCCAGGCCGCGTGTTGGTAAGCCGCCGTGATCGTGGTGGTGGACGCCTTCCCCAGTGGGCTGATGTCGGCGAGTAAGAAAATGGCCAGCAGCATTAGCAAGAAGAGCGGGTTTAAGACCTTACCAATGATGGTCGTAATGCTGGTTTCCTTTGAGGAGAAGTAGTAAACCAGGCCAAAAAAGATTGCCGAATAGATCAACAGACCCACCCAGTTTAGGTTCGCTGGGATATGGGAGGCAAAGCCGATCGTGTACGGAACGGTGGCCGTCCGCGGGGTGGCAAAGAGCGGCCCCAGGGTGGCGTGCACCAGGATTAAAAAGAGCAAGGCGTACCAGTGTCCGTTGGGCCGGGCGAGGTCGTAAATCCCCTTAGCACGGGTAATGGAAATCGCCAGGAGCGCCATCAGCGGTAGCAACACCCCGGAGAACAAAAAGCCCCCAGTAGCCGCCAACCAGTAGGCCCCCGCCATTTGGCCCAGGTGAACCGGAAAGATCAAGTTTCCCGCCCCAAACAGCATCCCGAAAATTAACGAGCCGATTAATAGGTATTTGCGAATTGATAATGTTTGTTTCATGAGTTGGTCCTCCTTATAAATGCTTACGTCAGAGAACTTAGCTAAGTTCAGATCCCAACGAAAGAAAAAAGGCGCCCCCTCAGGTCATTAACCTGAAGGGACGCCTAAGCGTGTTACCACCCTTGATTTACGGCACCATCGCTGGCCCCGCCTCAACGCGTACTCCGCGGAATACGCCGGCGCGATTACGGGCGCACCCGTTCGACACTCAAACTTCGCATCGACCACTCCCAGGCTACTTTCGCTCCCTTCAAACCAGACCCCCTTCCACTCAACGGGGCTCGCTTACTGGTTTATAACGGGAGTTACTCTCCTGTTCACCGTGTTTCTTTCGTTGTTAACTTATTTCTAGAATAACGGAGGGGCGCCGCTATGTCAATCAGCAAATTAGAGTCCTTTAACCTAAAGGGGCCGGAAAAAGCTCTGTTTTCCCGGCCCCTTGCTGTATTCCCGAATGTTAGACAGAAATTGTGGTAACGGCCTAGTGTCTAAGCAGGCCCAAGAGATTATTCCCCACTTTTCGTACTTACTTGGTTTCGACGCCCTTCCCGTCGTATTCGTCGATCATGATTTGCTTCAGGTCGGCAATCAGTGGTTCTTGCGGGTTAGCCGTCGTACATTGATCTTCGTAGGCTAAGACGGCTAGGTGGTCAACCACCTTGTCGAAGTGAGCCTTGTCGACGCCCCAGGCCTTCAAGCTCAGGGTTACGCCCAGCGAGTGGGCCAAGTCCTTGATCTTGTCGCAGAGCTTGTTGATCAACTCTTCGTTGGAGTCGCCGGTCAAACCGATCGTGCGGGCGATCGTTGCGTAGTCATCGGCGGCCCGGAAGGCTTCGTACTTCGGCCACGTGCTAAACTTCTTTGGCAGGGTGGCGTTAAACTTGATGACGTGTGGCATCGTGATGGCGATGGCGATCCCGTGGGTCAGGCCAAACTCACCACCCAGCTTGTGGGCGATTGAGTGGTTGATCCCTAAGAAGGCGTTCCCAAAGGCCATCCCGGCTAAGGTCGAAGCGTTGTGCATGGCAGCCCGGGCTTCTTCATCCCCATTGTACGAAGCGGTTAAGTTGTCAAAGACTAACTTGATGGCTTGCAAGGACAGCGGCCGGGTGTAATCGGAGGCCATGCTGGAAACGTAGGATTCAATCGAGTGGCACAAGACGTCCAAACCGGAAGCGGCGATGTTGCCCTTTGGTACCGTGTCCACAAACTGGGGGTCAACGATGGCCACGTCCGGCGTCAAAGCGTAATCGGCCAGTGGGTACTTCACGTGGGTCTTGGCGTCCGTAATCACGGCGAACGGCGTTACTTCGGACCCGGTCCCGGAAGTGGTTGGGATCGCCACCATTTGGGCCTTCTTCGGCTTGTCGAAGCGGTAGGCCCGCTTACGGATGTTCAAGAACTTTTGCTTTGCCCCGAAGAAGGAAGCATTTTCGTCCTCGTAGAACATCCACATCCCCTTGGCGGCGTCCAGCGGCGAACCCCCACCCAAAGCGATAATCGTGTCCGGCTTGAAGCTCTTCATCAGGGCGACCCCTTTTTCAACCGTCGTCGTGGATGGATCGGCTTCGACATCGGAGAAGACCAGGTATTGGACATCGTTTTCCCGCAGCCTCAATTGGTCGGTCACCACATCAACGTAGCCGTGGGCTTGAATTGATGGGCCAGTAACGATGAAGACCCGCTTGATCCCTGGCATATCCTTGAGGTAACGAACAGAATCGCGTTCGAAGTAGATCCGTGGTAATTTAATCCATTGCATGTTATTCCGCCTCTTGGCAATTGTCTTTACGTTTAGCAAATCGTAATCGGTCACGTTGTGGGAAATCGAGTTCTCCCCCCATGAACCAGTCCCTAGGGTCAAAGATGGGGTCATCCGGTTGTAGATGTTCCCAATCCCACCGAGTCCGGACGGGGAGTTAACGATGATCCGTGAGGCCTTCATCGCCACCCCAAATTCACGAGCTAGGTCCATGTTTTGGGTTTGAATGGCAGCCGTGTGGCCCAGTCCCCCGTAGTTAAGTAGGGCTTCACACTTATCAAAGGCATCTTGTTGATCCATGGCCTTGTAAACCGACAAAACTGGGCTCAGCTTTTCACCGGAGAGTAGTTCTTGCTTACCAATGGCATTAACTTCGACGGCCAGGACCTGGGTGTCTTCTGGCACCTTAATGTCGGCCATTTCGGCAATTTGCATAGCGGACTTACCGGCGATCGGGCCGTTAACCCCACCGGTTTGTTCGTTAAACATTACCTTGCGCAACTTAGCGTGTTCATTTTGGGGAACGAAGTAGACGCGGTTCGCCTTCAAGTCGGCCTTCACTTCATCGTAAATTTCGTGGTCAATAACGGCAGAGTTTTCCGTGGCACAGATCATCCCGTTATCAAAAGTCTTGGATAAAACAATGTCGTTGACGGCCCGGGCAATCTTAGCGGTTTTTTCGATATAAACCGGACCGTTACCAGGTCCCACCCCCAGGGCTGGCTTCCCGGTGGAGTAAGCAGCCCTCACCATGCCGGGGCCCCCAGTAGCTAAGGTACAGGCAATTCCAGGGTTGTTGATCAATGCGGTTGAAGATTCCCGACTTGGTTCGTCAATCCATTGGATCGCTCCTTCCGGTGCCCCGGCGGCGATGGCGGCATCCCGCACGATTCGAGCGGCGTGACGGGAGCATTCCAAGGCTTGTGGGTGGAAGGAGAAGATGATTGGGTTGCGGGTCTTCATGGCAATGATGGCCTTAAACAGCGTCGTTGAGGTTGGGTTGGTAACCGGCGTGATTCCGGCTAAGACCCCGAGCGGTTCGGCAACCGTAATTAACTCATCGGCCTTGTTGTCTTCAATTACCCCAACGGTGTGGTCCTTGCGAATGTTGTGCCAAATTTCTTCAGTCGCAAACATATTCTTGATCGCCTTATCTTCCACGATCCCACGACCGGTTTCCTTGACGGCTTCGATCGCCAGTTCCATGTGCTTATCTTGGCCAGCCTCGACCATTTGGTGGGTAATGTAGTCCACCTTCTTTTGGTCGAATTCGCTCATGATATCGAGCGCTTGGTGGGCCTTTTGGACCAGGTCGTCCACCATCTTTTCGGTCTTCGTCATCTTTTGTGGTTCACTTTGCTTCGCCATTTTAAAGCTTCCTCCTCAGGTTTTGTGAAGAAATTAACTTGTTTACGGTTATAAGATTAATCCATTTTTGTGATTTAGTCAACAAGGTTTTTTCCCTTATATAAAAAGGTCTAATGGCTTTTTACTGGATTGATTGTGAATTAAATTTCAAGACATAAAATCGTTAACCCGTCTTGTAAGTAAGAAAGCGTTTTCAAGATTATGTGAATAATTGAATTTGTTTACTGACCAAAAAATATTGGTCTAATTTTACCCACCAAATACCTTTGGGCCGCCCCTAGCTCCCGGAAGAAAATAAAAAAGGTCGGGAGAAAACAGGCTTCTCCCGGCCTCTTACTTTATTCATGAATGTTATAATCGCAAGCCAAGTGCCTAAGAAGGCCGAAAAATGGTACGTAACGCCTTAGTCTTCGTCCGACCTTACCTATAATCTTGTCAGGAGGGTACTTCCCAACCGCTCAGCCATCATTTCATTCGTTTACTCCTCACCCCGGTCGGCCGCCAGTAGGTGACGGTACCGTGCGGAACTGACTTCCAATTCTGCCGGGGTCCCCTGCATGGCGAGGTGACCATCTTCAATGAAGACCACCTGATCCATTTTAGCGACCCCCTGGAGGTGGTGAGTAATCCAGATTAGGGTCTTGCCCTGTAACTGGGTCATAAAGGTGTCTAAGACCTCCTGTTCCGTAACCGGGTCCAGCCCGACCGTTGGCTCGTCCAATAGGATGATTGGAGCGTCTTTTAGCAGGATCCGGGCCAGAGATAGGCGGTGGCGTTCCCCACCGGAGAAGCGGAGGCCGGCTTCGTCAACCTGGGTCTCCAGCCCCTGGGGAAGCTTCTTGATCATCTCGGCTAACCCCACCCGTTCGAGCACGTCCCACACCTGCTCGTCACTGGCGTTCTCATTCCCGATCCGGACGTTATTGGCGACCGTCGTATTGAAGAGGTGAGGTGACTGGTTAATCACCCCTACGTAATCGGCCACCTGGTCGCCCAACGTGGCCGTAGCTACCCCGTTTAAGGTGATTTGCCCCTTGGTTGGTGTTCGGTCCCCCCGCAACAGGGCGGCGAGGGTGGACTTCCCAGACCCCGACCGACCAAGAATGGCCAGCTTTTGGCCGGGCGTGATTGTTAAATCAATACCACTTAAGACCTCGCGCGTTGTTTGCGGGTAGGTGTAGTGGACGTCTTCAACCTTGACCGTGAACGGGCCATTCAGGGCCACGGCGGTTTCTGGGGTAGCTTGTGGCTTAGGCAGGTTATTTAACCGTTCCAAGGAATCGGCGTAAATGTTGGTTTCCTGGGCCGCATCCGGTAAACCGGCAAAGGCGTCGACCAGTGGAAAGGCCGCTAAGACGAAGGCGGCGATCCAGTTAGCCGGGCCCCCATATTGCCCGCCAAAGTAAGTCCCGGCCCACAAGAGCAAGCTGACCACGATTAGGATGAATAGCATTTGCAAAACGAAGTTACGGAAGAATTCAAACCGGTGCATCCGGTGTTGCACCTTCATCAACTGCTCTTCGTGTTGGTTATGCAAGTTAACGTATTCCTGCCCCCGTTCGGCCAGGACCCAGTCGGTGATTCCCATTACGTTATCGGTTAGGTCGGTGTAGAGATCATTTTTAGTCTTCTTTTCCACCGCCTGCCGGGCCCCGTTAATGATGACGGACCAGAGTGGAATCGCAAAGATCATTAGGCCAAAGGTGATTAGCACCCATAGCCCCATCAAAGGTGACAAAAAGCCAATCCCCACCACGATGATGACGTACAGGCTCCAGGAAACGATCATCGGAAAAACCGTCCGTAAGTAGAGGTTTTGGATGTGGGAAACGTCTTCGGACAAGAGCCCCAAGATGTCGCCCAGCTGGTACTTACTGTTAAAGAAGACGGCGTCACCTTCTAAGGAATCATACAGCTTCTTGCGAAAGGCCGAGGTCATCCTTAACACCCAGTTGTGGCTGACCAGCCGTTCCACGTAACGTAGGGCCGGCCGGCCAATCCCAAAGGCCCGGGTCAAGACAATTGGTACGTAGATCAAGAGGATGTTATCCGGGTGGGTGGCGGCCTTTGAAATCAGGTAACCGGAGTCAAACATCAACCCGGCCCCACAGACAAAGGTTAATACCCCGAGCGTCAGGGCTAGCCACAGGGTCTTTTTGTAGTAATGCAAAAAGGGGCGCACCCATTGGTCATTTTTCAAATCCCGTAAGAGACGAACTTTATTGAACATCTTGCTCCCCCTCTCCCTTCGTTTGTTGAATCAGCTTGGTGAAGTAACCATTCTTGGCCAACAGTTCTTGGTAAGTCCCCTGCTCGACCAGTTGACCGTGGTCCATCACCAAGATGTAGTCCATCTTCTTCATCCAGTGCAACCGGTGGGTGGCAAAGAAGACCAGGCGGTTTTCCATCAACGGTAACATCCGTTCCTTTAAGTCTAGCTCGGTTTCGATGTCCAAGTGGGCGGTTGGTTCGTCAAAAATCATCACCCGCCGCTTGTGGTCCAAAAAAGCCCGGGCCAACGCAATCCGCTGGGCTTGGCCACCGGAAAGGGCTCGTTTCCCGCCCCCAATCATGGTGTCTAAGCCCGCTGGTAGGTCAGCCAACAGGTCATCGAGACCAACGACGTGGATGGCATCCTTCACTTCTTCATCGGAAACCCCCGGGGTATAAAAGGCGACGTTATCCCGTAAGCTAGCGGCGAAAACGTAGGGGCTTTGGGGGATGTAGGTGATTTGGTGTTGCCAATCGGCGATGTTCATCGTCGCACTAGTTTGGCCCTGAAACTTAATCTCCCCTTGCTCAGGCGTTAAAAATCCCGCCAAGAGGTTAATTAAGGTGGTCTTACCGGAACCGGACATCCCGATGATTCCGACCTTTTGGTAGCCACGCAACCGAACGGACAACGGGGCGATCTTGCCCCCCTCGTGGTAACGGAAGGCCAGGTCGTTAATTTCTAGCTGGTCATCAGCTTGCCAGGCGTGCAGCTTAAATTCTGGTGCGGGGGCTTGCTTTTGACCAACGATTTCCATCACGTCTCGAAAGGAGTTCTTCCCGTCCAAGGTAGCGTGGTAATCATTGGCGAAGTTGCGGATCGGTAAAAAGTAGTCCGGGGCCAAAATCAAGGTGGCCAGGGCCGGGAAAAGCGGAATTTCGGCGTCAATCAAGCCAAACCCCAGGTACACGGCCACGATGGCAATCGATAGGGTGGTGAAGAAATCAAGGGCGAAGGTCGATAGCATGGCGACCTTTAAAACGTCCATGGTCGACTTACGAAAGGACTCGCTCGACTTAAAGATCGAGTTGGAGTAACGCTTGGACAAGCCAAAGTACTTTAGGGTATCAATTCCCCGCAAGGAGTCGATAAAGTTGTTGGAGAGGCGCTGAAAATTTTCGTACTGCCGGTCGGCCCGGGTCTGGGCGGCGTAACCTAAGATGATCATAAAGAGGATGATGAGTGGGTAGATCACCAACATGATGGCGGCTGATTGCCAGTTTAAAAAGGCTACTGCAATCAGAATCATGACAGGAGTGATCATCATCGTCACGATCTTAGACAGGGTCAGTTGCAGGTAATCTTCAACGTTAGAAATCCCATCGAGGGTGACGGTAACCATACTCCCGGTCCCCTTCTTGGCCACCGCTTCGGGACCGAGTGCGAAGACTTTTTGTAGCAGTTGTTTGCGCATATCCTTGGCCACGGACCCGGCAAAATCGTCCAGGCGCCGGGCGTTGAACCAGTTAATTAACTGGCGGCCAATGAAACACAGTGCAAAGTAAGCAATCGGACCCGCCACCGTCTTTAGGGCGTGACCCTGCCACAACCCGGTTATTGACTGACTCAAGAAGAGTGCTTGACCGATAATCAAAAGAGCTTGTAGGACATCGAGTCCCACAAGCCCCATGATCATTGATCGGGCACCCGGTAATTTAAACAGGGCACGATCAATCATTAGTTACTCCCCCCAATGGCTGGCATTTCAATCCGCTTACGGAAGATCCAGTAAGCCCAAGCCGTGTAAAGTAACACGATTGGAACTAAGATTACCGCAGCCGTCGTCATGATCACCAGCGTGTACGGCGACGAGGAACCACTCTTAATTAACAGGTCGTACGAAGAGGAGATGGAAGAAACCATCAGCCGTGGGTACAGGCCTTGGAACAACAGCACCACCAAAGCGACCATCGTCAACCCGCTGGAAATGAAGGCCATTCCCTGCCGGTTGGTGATCACCCCAACGTGGGCGATCACGGAGAAGGCCACGATTAAGACCAGGCAAATCAGAGTGCCGGCCGGGTGAAGCTTCATAAAGTCGGTTTGGAAGATCAACAGCAGGGCGAAGACCACTTCACCCGCGTAAAGGACCCAATAAAGCAACTTAGCAAAACTCTTGGACCGTTCGTGGATTGGTCCCACCGTCTTCAAGGTTAGGTAGTTTAACCCGTGTAGGTAGGTCAAGAGTGTCAAGGCTACCCCTCCAACGAGCGAGAACCAGTTGAAGTAGTCAAAGAACGTGGCGTGCATGTTCCCCTGAGCGTCAATTGGCATCCCCTTAATCATCGAGATGAACAGGGTCCCGAATAAGAAGGGCACAATGAAACTCCCCAAGGCCAAGGTGGTGTCCCAAACATGCTTGTACTTAGCTGGGCTCTTAGCCCGGAATTCAAAGGAAATCCCCCGAATAATCAGGCCAACCAAAATGAACAAGAGCACCAGGTAGTAACCGGAGAACAGGGAAGCGTACCAGTACGGGAAGGAGGCAAACATGGCCCCCCCGGCGGTAATTAACCACACTTCGTTCCCGTCCCAGACGGGTCCAATTGTTTGAATCACTTGTGTACGTTCTTCATCGTTGGTTGCCAAGGTCTTAACGGCCATTCCGACCCCGTAGTCGAAACCATCAAGGAAAAAGAAGCCGGAGAATAAGACCGCAATTAAGATGAACCATACGAGTTGTAATGCTGACATCTTAGAAGGCCCCCTTTGCAAACGGATCGGCGGTAAGCTTTTCTAATTGTCCTTCTTCAACTTCGTTCGGGTCGTGACGAAGCTCCCGGCAAACCAAGGCGATCATCACGGCGGCTAAACCAGTGAAGAGTAAGAAGTAGACAATGTTAGAAATGAGCAGGGACGTAACGGAAACGTTTGGCGAAACGGATTGGGCAATCGTGAAGAGCCCGTACACCGTCCACGGGTAACGACCAAATTCAGTGATCATCCACCCGGTCGTGTTAGCCAGGAACGGGCTGAAGGTTAAGAGGCCAAACAGCCACATTACCCAACGCTTCTCGTACATTGCGGTCCTGCCCCTTCTGGTGGCAATTAGTCCACAAAGCGATACCAAGAAGAGTAAGCTACCAAACCCGACCATCACCCGGAAACTCCAGAACAGGGTGTTAACCGGAACGTAGTAGCTAACCTTTTGGCCGCCAATCTTGGTGCCGTACTTCTTTTCAAGCTGAGCGTTGATTTCCTTCATCCCGGTAACGGAACCAGTCGTCTTACCGTAAGTCAGTAGCGACAACATGTCCGGAATGTCAATGCTTGCTTCCGTCTTGTGGGTCTTCGGGTCAACCAGGGCCACCACGGACCATGGCGCCTTTTTACCCGTCGTCGTGTAAACCGCTTCGGTAGCGGCGAACTTCATTGGTTGTTCCTTAACAAGGTACTTCATTTGAAGGTCCCCAACTAAGATCGTCCCCAACGAGAAGATGAGCATCATCCACATCCCCATCCGCATCGTCTTGTGGTAGATCTTCTTGTTGACGTCGGAAACCGTCCGCTTCTTTTTAAGCAGTTGGAAGGCTGCCAACCCGGTAATGACCGTCGCACCGGTTAAAAGGGCTGCTAATACAACGTGACCGTATTCGAATAATAATTGCTTGTTAGCGAGCAGCGCCCCAAAGTTAACCATTTCGGCCCGGCCGTTTTTGATCGTGTAACCAACTGGGTGTTGCATAAAGGAGTTGGCAGTTAAGATCCACAGGGCCGAAACGGTCGTCCCAATGAAGACCATCCAGATGAAGAAGAGGTGCAAGCCCTTCTTTACCCGGTCCCAAGTAAACATCCACAGTCCAATGAAGGTGGATTCCACGAAGAAGGCCATCAAGGCTTCAAAGGCTAACGGCGCCCCGAAGATGTCCCCCATAAACCGTGAGTAATCCGACCAGTTCATCCCGAACTGGAATTCTTGAATCAAACCAGTAACCACCCCAACGGCAAAGCTCAAGAGGAAAATGTTCCCCCAAAACTTGGTCATCTTCCGGTAGGCTGGATCCTTGGTCTGAACATAGCGCGTTTCCATCACGGCAACAACGAAGACCGTTCCGATTGAAAACGGAACGAAGAAATAGTGGAAAATCGTCGTCATCGCGAACTGGAAACGTGCAAGACTAACAATTGTCATTTTCAGTTCCTCCCCAAATGATAGGCGGTGATAAGTTCTTATCACCTGTTAATAATAATTGCTTCTTCCACTAAAGAATACACCAGATCACTAATCATTTCAACGACTGTTTTTTCATAATATAACGAAATTAATTACCACGAAGGCTAAGGGGACGCCTTGAAGGTTCTCTTAGCGACACCATAAAAACGGTTATTGTTTAGCGGACGATTTGTTCATTTTTGTATTAATGATCATTCGATAATCAAATATCACTTTTAGACAAAAACGAGCTAGCTATTCAACAACACCCCTTTACTACCCGCTAACCCATTTAACATCGTAGTCATCACTATTTCTAATTAACTGACGGTTTTGATTACCGATCAGGAAAACCAAGCCTCTTTTCTTAGGCAACAAAAAAAACACTCACCAAAGCTAGTGAGTGTTTTAAATGATGCTTGATTACTTAAGGGTAACGGAAGCACCAACTTCTTCAAGCTTAGCCTTGATGTCGTTGGCTTCGTCTTCCTTAACGTCTTCCTTAACGTTAGAAGGTGCACCATCAACAAGAGCCTTAGCATCCTTCAAGCCAAGACCAGTGATGTCCTTAACCACCTTGATAACCTTAACCTTAGCAGAACCTGCAGAAGTAAGTTCTACAGTGAAGCTGTCCTTAGCAGCAGCTTCGCCACCAGCAGCGCCGGCAACGGCTACCGGAGCAGCAGCAGAAACGTCGAATTCTTCTTCGATTGCCTTAACAAGGTCGTTAAGGTCAGAGATAGAAGCTTCCTTGAGGGAAGCGATGATAGCATCCTTATCAAAAGCCATGTTATTTTCCTCCAATATTTAGGTAATGAATTGTGTTAATGGTCGATACGATAACGTAACGATGACGCTTAGGCGGCTTCTTCGTCGCCCTTGTCGGCAACGGCCTTGACAGCCCGTGCGATCTTGCGCATTGGATCTTGCAATGCGGAAGCAAGCATGGACAGCAAGTCTTCGCGACCAGGCATCGTAGCGTATTCGTTGATGGCGTCGAGCGTTTGGACCTTCTTTTCGATGATCCCACCCTTGATTTCAAGGGCATCGTGATCATCAGCAAACTTCTTCAAGATCTTTGCTGGCGCAATCGGGTCTTCATCAGAAAAGGCAACGGCCGTTGGGCCAACAAAGGTAGCCTTCAGGTCTTCGTAGTCAGTCCCTTCAACGGCCCGTTCCAAGATCTTGTTCTTGATAACGCTCATCTTGATGTTGGCGTCACGGAGTTGCTTACGCAAGTCAGTGACTTCTTCAACAGTTAAACCACGGTAATCAACCACGATGGCGGATTCAGCGGCCAACAGTTGGGCGTTAACGGACTTGACTTCTTCCGCCTTCTTAGCGATAGCTGCTTCACTCATGAAATTACACCTCCTACATGTTAGTTTGATTGGAATTTATAAAAAATTCCCTATGACTGGCAGACATAGAGAAGGAACATTTCATTTCTTCCTCGGCAGGGTATTGAGGCTTGCGCCACCTGAGTCTTAGGCAGAGTCATATTTAATCAACTCCCCTAGGATACCAAGGTTCACCTTTAATTGCAAGTCTTTTTTGATTGTTCAGCAAAGTTCGTTTCCTAGCGGTGAAAATTTCATTTCTTCACTTTTACTAACAAATAAAGGCGAACTTTATTAAATATCTACACTAGATTGTTTTTATCTATGACCTTTGTTAGGATAGATTTATCTAATATTAACAATTTTTCCAGATTACGCATAAGGAGGTTCATCGGTTATGCAAGAACAACCACAAGAAGAGCTTAAGCGATCCCTCGGTTTGTGGTCGGCCCTTTCAATCGTGATTGGGACGATCATCGGCTCCGGGATCTTCTTTAAACAAGGGGCCGTCCTTGACTCCGCCGGCTCTTCCACCATGGCTATTTTCGCCTGGATTTTTGGTGGCGTCATCACCCTGGCCGCCGGGCTTACCATCGCCGAAATCGGTTCGCAAATGCCCTACACCGGGGGGCTGTACGTCTACATCGAAAATCTGTATGGCCGAATCTGGGGCTTTTTAGCCGGGTGGATGCAAGTCATCGTTTATGGTCCCGCCATCATCGCTTCGGTGGCTGGCTTCATGGCAATCATGATGACCAACCTCTTTGGCCTCTCCAGCGACTGGCGAATTCCCCTCGCCCTGATCACAATCCTTTTTATCGGGGCCTTAAACCTGCTCGAAAACAAGGTTGGCGCCGCCTTTTCCGTTATCACCACCGCCGGCAAGTTAATCCCGATCGCTGCCATCATCATTTTCGGTTTGCTTTGGGGACACCACAATGCCTTTGGGCAAACCGTGGGTCAAGTTAGCCAGGCCGGGGGCGGCTTCGGGGTCGCCGTTTTAGCAACCCTCTTTGGTTACGACGGCTGGATCTTGATCGCTAACCTCGGTGGGGAAATGAAAAACCCCCAAAAGTTACTACCCAAGGCGATCGTGATCGGGATCACCGCCGTCCTCGTCATCTACACCTTGATCACGGTCGGGGTGCTGCGTTTCTTACCGGCCATAATGATCCACAAACTTGGCGATAACGCCACTTCCTACCTCGCCATGGCCGCCTTTGGCCAAATGGGAGGGAAGCTGTTATCAATCGGGATTATCGTCTCAATGATGGGGACGATCAATGGTAAGATCCTGACCTTTCCGCGGATCGTTTACGCCATGGCTAAGCGCCACGACCTCCCCTTCTCCCGCCCCCTTTCCTACCTAACGCCTAAGTCAAAGAGCCCGGTGGTGGCCACCCTGTTCATCATCGTCTTGGCCACTATTATGATGCTCTTCTTTGACCCCGATCACCTGTCCGACCTGTGCGTCTTTACGGTTTACTGCTTCTACACCCTGGCCTTTTTTGGTATCTTCATTCTCCGGCGCAACAAACTGGTCAAGCGGCCCTTTTCGACCCCGTGGTACCCGTTCGTTCCGCTGGTCGCCATTGCCGGGGGGATCTTCGTTTTAATCAGCGAAATCTTTAACGATCCAGAAGGGGTGCTCTTATTTATCGGGATCGTGGTCGTTGGCCTCCCCGTTTTCTACCTGGTTAAAAAAATCGACCGGCGCCATGAATAACTAGGAACAATCAATTACCGAATCACAACTTTAACCAAAAATAGCTGGGGCATGCCGCTTTAACCACGGCTCCCCAGCTATTTTCGTTTTAACGGGCGAATTGTCAAACTAAGTGCAACGGTTTGTCAAAAAATACTTCATATGGGGTTTCATAGTTTAACACTTTGCGAGGACGTTGATTTAACTGCTTTTGGCAGTGTTCAACGTCCTGTTCTGTATAATTATCAATATCTGTTCGCTTGGGAAAATATTCCCGGATTAATCCATTTGTATTCTCATTTGTTCCACGCTGTTCAGGCGAATATGGATCGGGCCAATAGACAGTAACACCTAACCTTTCGCTGATTTCATCAAGATGAAGAAATTCGGTCCCATGATCTGGTGTAATAGAATGAACAAATTCTTTAGGAATGGCCCCTAACAGTTCAACTAAGCCTTTATTTATCTCCTGCGAGTCCTTTTGCACAACCTTTTTGATAAGCGTAAGCCGACTAAGCCGATCGACAACCGTTAAAAGGATGGAGTGACCCGTTCGACCAATCACAGTATCAATTTCCCAGTCACCTATACGTTGACGCTGGTTGATAAAACCAGGGCGCTCATGGATCGAGATATAGTCGGTCTGTACTTCTCGATGTCGTCTAGTATTCTTTGAATGCCGGGTCCGATGTTTATGTCTGAGATGGCGCTGAATACCGGTATCACCACGTGAGGAGTACTTTTCACCTAAATTGTGTTGATAGATATGACGGTAAATTGTGTTGTAGCTAACACACCATTGATGTTCCTTATTAAAGCGAGCGGTAATCTGCTCTGGTGACCAGTGCAGATCTAAGATGTAATGAACAATTTGACGGCGTAATTGTGGATGGCTGTCTAATAGCCGCTTCTTGTGACAATTCTGCCGCTTTTGATGATAGTCATTATCTGCTTTGCTTGGGGAATAATTACCTGCACAACGTTTTAACTCCCGTGAAATAGTGCTTGGATTTCGCCCCAGCCGTAACGCGACAGCCCGGATAGATAACCCCTTAGCTCGTAAAAACATAAGTATTTCACGTTCTTTTATAGTAAGATGTTTATAGCTCATACCGGATACCTCGAATTGTTTGATTTGGTCGTTAAACATATTCTACCCGGTATGGGTTTATTTTTTTACTTTGTGTTGCATTTCAATTGTAAATTCGCCCGGCACAAAAAAAGACGTGGTACAGTTACCACGTCTTTTTTACTTGAACGACAACTTAAAAAGTCGTCAGGTCAAGGGTAACGCTCGGGCCGAACGTTGAAGCGATGGAAGCGTGCTTGATGTAAGTACCACGCACAGCTGCCGGACGTGCCTTAACAACAACGTCTTCGATCGTCTTCAGGTTTTCAACCAACTTAGCGGTGTCAAAGGATACCTTCCCAAACGGTACCGCAACGTTTCCGTCCCGGTCAGTCCGGTAAGTAACTTGACCAGCCTTGGCGTCAGAAACGGCCTTAGCCACGTCCATCGTCACCGTCCCAGTCTTCGGGTTTGGCATCAGGCCCTTAGGACCAAGCACCCGACCAAGACGCCCAACTTGTGGCATCATGTCTGGAGTGGCGATGGCAACGTCGAAGTCGAGCCAGCCATCTTGAATCTTTTCAACTAAGTCTTGGTCACCAACGAAGTCAGCACCGGCTTCTTGGGCCGCCTTAGCGTTTTCACCCTTGGCAAAAACGATTACGGTTTGGTCCTTACCAGTACCGTTCGGGAGCACAATGGCACCCCGAAGTTGTTGGTCAGCTTGCTTAGTGTCAACATTTAAGTTAAATGCAACTTCAACGGTTGCGTCAAAGTTTGCGAAGTCGATTTCCTTGACCAAGTCCACCGCAGCGTCAACAGCGTATTCCTTCTTGCTGTCAACCTTCTTTAAGGCGTCTTGGTACTTCTTACCACGGTTTTTAGCCATCTTGTGTTTTCCTCCTTGCAAATATGTGGTCGAACGGAGTTACCTCCCACGTAAGGTCAGCACGTTTTAGCGTGTGACCCGGACTGCTGGGTCTTAGCCTTCGACAACGAAGCCCATGCTCCGAGCAGTACCTTCAATCATGCGCATCGCTGCTTCAACGTCAGCGGCGTTTAGATCTTGCATCTTCGTTTCGGCGATTTCCTTAACTTGGTCCTTGGTTACAGTTGCAACCTTGTTCGTGTTAGGTTCACCGGAACCGTGTTCAACACCAGCGGCCTTCTTGAGTAATACCGCAGCAGGCGGCGTCTTCGTAATGAAGTCGAAGGAACGATCCTCGTAAACCGTGATTACAACTGGGATCAGCATCCCCTTTTGATCAGCGGTCCGGGCGTTGAATTCCTTCGTGAAGCCCATAATGTTAATACCTGCTTGCCCAAGCGCAGGACCTACTGGCGGAGCTGGTGTAGCTGCACCGGCAGGAATTTGCAACTTGACAACGTTTGCTACTTTCTTTGCCACGAGACAAAACCTCCTTAGTCCGTGTTGTGGTAATGATGGGGGATTGAAATTTGCCCCTCCCACAGTATGACGATAGCATACCGTATTAATCTAGCACACCCATCGCCTAATTACAAGTCTTATTCCACCGTATCGATCTGGTTGAAGTCTAGTTCAGTCGTCGTCAAGCGGCCAAACATTTCAATTTCAACTTTTAACTTCAACTTGTCGCGGTCGACTTCGATCACCTTCCCGGACAGGTCCGCAAAGGCCCCGGCGATGATCTTAACGTTGTCACCAACTGCAACGTTGATATCGGTGCGGGCAACATCTTGGCCCATCCGTACTAGGATCCGATCCACTTCTTCAGGAAGGAGCGGGGTCGGCTTGGATCCCCCACCGTGCGAACCTAAGAAACCAGTTACGCCAGGGGTGTTTCGGGCAACGTACCAGGCTTGGTCAGTCATCACCATTTCAACTAGGACGTAACCAGGGAAGGTCTTTTCTTCGACCTCTTTTGCTTGGCCGTCCTTGACTTGGCGAACCGTTTCTTCCGGAACCACCACTTGGAAGATGTAGTCTTCCATCCCCATTGATTGGGCCCGGGATTCCAAGTTACTCTTAACACGGTTTTCGTAACCGGAGTAAGTATGCAAAACATACCAACGTTTTTCGTTTGTTTCCACGATGTCTCTCCTTTTAGAAGTGTTTTTGGCAAAATAAAAAAACCCCGTCCGCAAACGAAGCTTTTGTCCTTATCAATTAGTATAGCAAACTTTTGGCCCGCTGACTAGCTAGACGAATAACAACATCAGAAGATGAATTAGCCAGCCAAAGAGGGCAAAGAAGAGAATGAAAAAGATCGTAATTGATAAAACGATGGTGGTATCGCGCCGGTTTTCCTTTGCCGTTGGCCACACCACCCGGTGCATTTCATCCCTAACGCTTCCGATAAATTTCAATGGGTGCATGTTTTCCTCCAAAATTAGCGTGTTTCCCGGTGAACGGTCACTTTTCCGCAGTGCTTGCAAAACTTTTTGAGCTCCAAGCGCTCCTCGTGGTTAGGACGTGCGGGCACGGAATAGTTCCGGCGCCCGCATTCGCTGCACTCGAGGGCCACTTTTTTCACCATGCCATCGCCTCCCTTATCTGCTCTAGATTAGCACGAATCACCCGGTTTGATCAACCGGTGTCCCCTAGCCAAGGTGCTTCTTTAACTTCGCCCGGGCCCGGTGGAGGGCGTTTTTCACCTTCCGTTCAGAACACCCCATTACCTGCGCAATTTCCGTTAAGTCTCGGCCCTCACTCTCTAGTAGGTAGGCTTCCCGCTCGTTTGTCGAACACTGGGCCAAAAATTCCTGGTAGCTGGCCCGCCACATTACGATCTGCTCTGGGGTTAGCACCGGATCTTGGATCATCGTCACGTCGTTTTCGGCGTTGAGGTCTTGAACCAGTTGGGCGGGGATCCGCTTTTCCGCCCGGGTTTGCCGGTACAAGTCGCGCAAGCGGTTGGTGAGTAACTGGCGGTAATACCAGCAAAAACGCGTCCTTTGTTCCTGGCGATAATTGTGGACCGCCCGGTCTAAAACCAAGAAGGCCTCTTGTTGCCAGTCCTGACGATCCAGGTTGGCGATTGAGTAATTTAACCACAACCGACGCACCAGTGGTTGGTAGCGGTCAAAGAGTTCTCCCAACGTCTCATTATCACCCTTAGTCGCACCATTAATCAAAGCTAACTCCACCCGCTCTTCATCACTTAATTGATAGGCTTCCATGAATTTTCCTCCCCCGTATTTATTATTCTCCTCCCTTGCAATAAATTACGTTATCAAAGTCCGGAAGCGTTTACAAATACTGAAAATCGCGTTTTAGCACTTTGTAAATTTTCATAGCCAAATTGCGAAAATTTGGTTTCGCCAATTTGGCTTTCTCGCTAATCAACTTACAAACAATTAAACCCCCAGCCCAACTTGGACTGGGGGGTCGCTTTCGCTTATTTTTATGTCGTCATGATTAGTCGAGCGGGTGACGAGTGGCAAAGCCCTGATAAATTAGTAAACTAGCCGCAACTGAAGCATTTAAACTTTGTACATGCCCAATCATCGGGATTGTTAGCATCTCGTCACAAGTTTTTTTCAGTAGTGGAGAAATTCCCTTTCCCTCGTTACCAATTACCAGCGCCACAGCGCCCTTAGCGTCCCAGCGCCGGTAGTCAGTTCCTTGCATATCGGTGCCAAACAGCCAAACACCGCTTTTTTGCAACTCTTTAGCTACCTGAACCAGGTTGGTCACCCGGGCGACCGGAACGTGTTCGATTGCCCCCGTTGACGTCTTGGCTACCACCGAGGTCAGGCCCACCGACCGCCGCTTGGGGATAATGATGCCGTGAACCCCGGCCGCATCCGCCGTCCGTAAAATCGAACCCAAGTTGTGCGGGTCTGCTAATTCATCCAAAATCAAGAAGAAGGGTTCCTCATCCTTTTGGGCCGCGTTTTCAAACAGGTCGTCCACGGTGGCATATTGGTACGCCGCCACGGCCAGGGCCACCCCCTGGTGGTTTTGCCCGGCCGTCATCTGATCCAGCTTCGTCTTGGGAACGTTTGAAATGACCAGGTGCCGTTCCTTAGCCGACTTCACCAGCTGAGCAATAGCGTCGGTCTTTAATCCCTTTTGGATAAACACCTTGTTGATTTCTTGGTCGGACTTTAAAGCCGCCATCGCCGGGTGGCGCCCAATGATAAATTCGCTGTTTTCTTCGTTAGTCTTCATGGATTAGGTTCCCCCGTTCAACTTGCTTGATGCACCACGCCGCCAGTTCGGCCACCCGCTCCTGCTGACCAGCTAGTTGCAAGTAGCCAAACAGGGCCTCAAACCCGGTTGACTGCCGGTAAGTTAAGACCGAGGTATTTTTGGCGTGGGTGTAACTGTTGGCGTTACGCCCCCGTTTGTAGTAGGCCCACTCTTCTTCGGTCAGGTAGTCTTCTTCTTGCATCTTGAGGATTAGGGCCGCCTGGGCCTTAGCCGAAACGTAGTTAGTGGCCTTTTTTTGCAGGCGGTTAGGCTTACTCATCCCGAGGGCTAACAGGTGTTGGCGGATGAACACCTCATAGACGGCGTCGCCCAAATAGGCCAGGGCGATCCCGTTCAATTGCTGATAATCTGCTTGTTCCATTGGTGACTAATTTGATTCCTTTCTGTAACGGGTCCCCTGGGGGGTGTCCTCTAAAATGATCCCCTGGTCCCTTAACTGGTCGCGGATCTGGTCACTTAAAGCGAAGTCTTTTTCCGCCCGGGCGGCGTTGCGCTTTTCGATCAGTTCCTTAATTTTTTCGTCGTTAATTTCAGTAGCGGAAACGGCCAGGTCAACCCCAAAGACCGCTACTAACCGTTTTAACATTAATTGAATGGCAACGATTGGTTCGCGCTGCACCAGGCGTTGTTCAACGTACTGGTTAGCAAAGCGCATCAACTCGTAAACCACGGCAATCCCGTTTTGAACGTTAATATCATCATCCATGGCTGCCACAAAGCGGGCCCGGAAGTCCGCTAGTTGCCGTTGCACGCCGCCATCGGTCCCGGACGTAGCGTCTTTGAGCCGGTAAGCCAGGTTGTCGTAAGTGTTTTTTAAGTGCTCTAAGTTAGCTTGGGCTTCCACCAAGCTTTCTTGACTGTATTGAATTGGGCGCCGGTACTGGGTCGTTGACATGAAGAACCGTAACACCTGCGGGTCAACTTCCTTAATTAAGTCGTGCACCGTGACGAAGTTGCCCAGGGACTTGCTCATCTTTTCGTTGTCCCTACCGATCGTTACAAAGCCGTTGTGCATCCAGTAGTTAACGAAGCGGTGGCCCGTCTTGGCTTCGCTCTGGGCGATTTCATTTTCGTGGTGGGGGAACTCGAGGTCCTGACCACCGGCGTGAATGTCTAGGGTATCACCCAGGTACTTGGTTGACATCACCGAGCACTCAATATGCCAGCCCGGGCGCCCGGCCCCCCACGGGGAGTCCCACTTGATCTCGCCGGGCTTGGCCGCCTTCCAGAGGGCGAAATCGAGCGGGTCCTTTTTTTTTGCCACCTCTTCTGTTGAAACGTGTTCGCTAGCCCCGACTTCCAGGTCGTCTAGGGACTGACCGGACAGTTGACCATAGTGGGCAAACTTGCGGGCCCGGTAGTACACGTCGCCCCCACTTTGGTAGGCGTAGCCCTTTTCAATCAGGTCTTCAATAAAGGAAATAATCCCGTCAATGTTTTCGGTTGCCCGGGGGTGGGTAGTGGCGGGTTCGACGTTCAAAGCGGCGGTGTCTTCCATGTAGGCTTGGATGTACTTATACGCCAACTCTGGCACCGTGATCCCCTGCTCCTTGGCGGCCTTTATCATCTTGTCATCAACATCGGTGAAGTTGGAGACGTAATTAACTTGGTAGCCAGAAAACTCTAGGTAGCGGCGCACCGTATCAAAGGCGACCACGCTCCGGGCGTTGCCGATGTGAATATAATTGTAGACGGTCGGACCACAGACGTACATGTTAACGATCCCTGCTTGTTGGGGGTGAAATTCTTCTTTTTGCCGGGTGAGTGTGTTGTATATTTTCAACATGTGATTACCTCCAGTGGTCGATCTAGAATAGTACTATCTTACCACAAGTTGGACGGGACCAGTGGCGAACCCAGAAATGGGGTTTGATAATTATTAAGCACTTAGTCATATTTTCTTCACAACCAACTGATACTATATAAACCGTAGCAAGGAAACGAGCTACATTTAACCGAAACCTATTATTTTTCAATTACTCCTCCCAATAGTAACCGAAAAATATACTTTTACGAAATCTCCCCCAAGATATCGTAATACTCCTCTGCGGTGGTCCTCCCAAGCCACCGCTTTTTTATTGCCAAAAATAACGCCCAGTGAGCTTCGTTAAACCGAACCCCACTGGGCGTTTGTTATTTCTTTTGATCAAACGGGTCCCATTCGTACTTGGCCCGCGCCCCACCAATTAACTTGGGCCGGGAACGTAAGTAAGTAACGTGGGCCTGGCCAATTTCTTTGACGCTGGTCCGCACCGGAATCTGGACAAACTTAACCTGCATGCCGATACTGGTGTCGCCAATGTCAATGCCGGCCTCGGCCACCACGTGTTCAACTTCAACGGGATCATCAAAGAGTTCAAAGGCCGCCACCTGTCCGGCCCCACCAGCGTGCAGCTGCGGGTAAACGGTCACGATCTCCAAGCCCCGTTGTTCTGCCACCGCCCGTTCCACCACCAGGGCCCGGTTAAGATGTTCACACCCCTGCACGGCCAGGTTAATCCCCCTCGGTGCCAATAATTCCACGATCGCTTTAACGACCGTCCTTCCAATCTCAATGTTGGAATCTTGGCCGATGTGTTCACCCTGCACCTCACTGGTGCTCAGCCCCAAGACAAACAGGTCGCCACGCTTTAAGTGGGCGGCTTCTAATAACTCCGTCACCCCGGTTTGGGTGGCCGCTTTAATTTGATTTAGTGACTCCATAGGCTCCCTCTTTTGGAACAAAAACCGTCCCTTTGCTGGCTTGCTAAGGGACGGTTTTTCAATGTGCTTACTTGTTTTCTTCTAACTGGGCAATCATCTCATCCAAGTGGGCCAAGGTCTTTTCCTGCCCAAAAAGTTCGATGCTTTCCGGTAACTCCGGCCCGTGCGTTTCGTGGGTTACGGCGATCCGCAGTGGCATCCAGAGCTTGCGCCCCTTCACCTTGGTACTCTTTTGCACGTCCTTAATGGCGGCTAAGACACCGGTTGCGTCCATGAAGTCCATGGCGGCGACCCGGTCCCGGAAGGCCTTAATCACTACCAGGGCGGTGTCTTCTTGCATTTCGGCCTTCGCTTCTTCAGAAATGTCTTCCGGGCCGTTCACAAACGGCTTAACGTAGTCGACAATTTCTCTTGCGTAAGAAATTTCGCGCTTGAAGAGTTCCACTAACCGCCGCATCCATTCCATCTTGTATGGGTTGGCGTTCTTTTCAATCAAACCAGCGTCCAACAGCTGTGGCATGGCCACGTGGAAGACCTCATCGGCTGACGAAAGTTTCATGTACTGGTTGTTGATCCACTGGAGCTTCTTGCGGTCAAAGGCGGCTGGTGACTTGGACAGCCGCTTTTCATCGTACATCTTAACGAATTCCTTTAAGGAGAAGATTTCGTCTTCCCCAACCGGGGACCAGCCCAAGAGGATGATGAAGTTATCCATTGCTTCCGGCAGGTACCCCAGGTCGCGGTATTGCTCGATGAATTGGAGCACCGATTCGTCCCGCTTGGAAAGCTTCTTACCGGTTTCGTTATTGATGATCAAGGACATGTGGCCAAATTCCGGTACCTTCCAGCCCAGGGCTTGGTAGATGGCCATTTGCTTTGGCGTGTTAGAAACGTGGTCATCGCCGCGGAACACGTGGCTGATCTTCATCAGGTGGTCGTCAATGACAACGGCAAAGTTGTACGTTGGCATCCCGTCGCGCTTTTGGATGACAAAGTCGCCCCCAATTGATTGGGCCTCAAACGACATGGGTCCCTTAACCAGGTCTTCCCATTCAAAGACTTCATCCTTAGGTACCCGGAACCGGATGACCGGCTTTAATCCCTTTTCTTCGGCTGCTTCTTGGGCCGCCTTGATTTGGTCATCGCTCATGCCGGCATATTCGTATTCATAGTGTGGCATTTGGTGGGCCGCCTTTTGGGCTTCCCGTTGGGCCTCCAGTTCCTCTTCGGTCATGTAGGACTTGTAAGCCAGGCCCTTATCCATTAATTCTTGAATGTATTGGGCATAGATGTCCTTACGTTCGGATTGGCGGTAAGGACCAAAGTCGCCGCCCTTATCCGGACCTTCATCCCAGTCCAGCCCCATCCACTTCAGGTTGTCGAGCTGGCTGCGTTCCCCGTCCGCAATGTTGCGCTTGGTGTCGGTGTCTTCAATCCGGATGATAAACTTTCCGTGGTTGTGCCGGGCAAATAAGTAGTTGAACAATGCGGTCCGTGCGTTCCCAATGTGTAGGTGTCCGGTCGGACTAGGAGCGTAACGAACGCGAATTTCATTCTTTGACAAGATTTCCGCCTCTTTCGTAAAAATAAGTGTTTCCTAACTAGTGTAGCCTTCCCCCCTTAAAAAGAAAAGGCTATTTCTTGGATTGTTCCTTTTGACCGTGGTGATGACCATCAATTCCCTTGGTGGAATGCAGGGGACGGGCAAATATCATCCGCCCGGCGTCGGTTTGCAACGCCGAGGTAACCTCCACTTCAATCCGTTCGTTCATGAAGTAGCGACCGTCTTCGACCACCACCATTGTGCCATCATCTAAGTACGCCACCCCTTGCTGGCGCTCGGTCCCCTTTTTGACCACCGTTACCGTTAAGTGTTCACCCGGGATTACCCGCGGACGAAGGGACTTGGCCAGGTTGTTGATGTTTAAAACCTGAATGTTTTGAAACTGGATGACCTTGTTTAAGTTCCAGTCGTTAGTCACAATTACCCCATCCACCTTTTTGGCCAGGGCAATCAACTTGGAGTCGACCTCGTCGATGTCATCAAAGTCGCCCTCGTACATTTCAACGGGGGCAATCCGTTCTTCTTGAAGCTTATTTAAAATGTCCAAGCCCCGCCGGCCCCGGACCCGCTTGATCGAGTCCCCGGAATCGGCGATGTATTGTAATTCATACAAGACAAAGTTAGGGACCAACAGCGTTCCTTCCAAAAAGCCGGTCTTAACTAGGTCGTAAATCCGTCCGTCAATCAAGATGTTGGTATCTAAAATCTTATAGTGGTGGTAGTTATCGTCTTGACGTTTAATAACTTGACTCTGCGTATCCTTATCGAGATCGCGCCGCATACCTAAGAGGTTTCGCCAATCATCGAGCCGGGTCGTCCCGATCCGAAACCCCCAATAAGAAAAGACCACCATTAACAAAAGGGGCAAAATATTATTCACCACCGGTACTCGCGTGCGCCAGAGAGGAATGGAAATTAAAATTGCTAAAATAAGGCCGACAATGGTGGCCAGCGCCCCAAAGATTAGGTAAATCGGGTTCTGCTTAGCTAGGGCTTGTTCGGTTCGTTTCATCAGGCTGGCGACCCAGTCGGCTAGGGATAACGATAATAAGAAAAAGAGCACCGCCCCGATTACCATGTCCACAATTGCCAACAACGAAGTGGCCAGCTTAAAGCCAATTGCCGCCCACAACAGTGGCAGGTAGTAAAAGCCAATCGCCGCCCCCACAATCGTGAAGGCTAACCGAATTATCCGTTTTTTCATTATTACACCCCCCTTCGCTACCAATTTTACCCCTATCCAAGGGCAATTTTAAGTGCTTCGCCAAGGGTCGTTACCCCCACGACTTCGATGTCTTGCGGCGGGTTCCAACCCGCTAAATTGTTTTTGGGCACTAAAATCCGCTTAAAGCCTAGTTTAGCGGCTTCGGCCACCCGCTGTTCAATTCGGCTCACCCGACGGATCTCCCCGGTTAAGCCAACTTCACCGACGAAGGCGTCGGTCGGCCGGGTCCCCTTATCCCGGTAAGAAGAAGCAATTGCCACCGCGATCGCAAGGTCGATGGCCGGCTCGTCTAACTTAACGCCCCCGGCCGCCTTCAAGTAGGCATCCTGGTTTTGTAAGAGCAGGTTCGCCCGTTTTTCTAGGACCGCCATGATCAAGGAAACCCGGTTGCGGTTTAAACCTGTCGCCGTTCTTTGGGCGTTTCCAAAGACGGTTGGCGTGATCAAGGCCTGGATTTCAACCAGGATCGGTCGGGTTCCCTCCAGGGATACGACCACGGCCGACCCGGTGGCATCCTTAAGCCGCTCTTCCAAAAAGATTTCCGAGGGGTTTGCGACCTCGGTCAAACCGCGGGTATTCATTTCGAAGATCCCTAACTCATTGGTGGACCCAAACCGGTTTTTGACCGACCGTAAAATCCGGTAGGTGTGGTGGAGGTCCCCTTCAAAGTACAGCACCGTGTCAACCATGTGTTCCAAGATCTTGGGCCCGGCTAAGACCCCACCCTTGGTGACGTGACCAACCACGAAGACCGTGATGTTTTGCCCCTTGGCAATCTGCATCAACTGGGCGGTGACCGCCCGGATTTGGGAGACCGACCCAATCGCCGAGGTCACGTCGGCCGCCTGCATCGTCTGAACCGAGTCAATGATTACAAACTCGGGCTGAATGGAATCAATCGTCGCCCGGATGGCTTCCATGTTGGTTTCCGGGTAGATATAAAAGTCCTCGCCGGAAACGTCTAAGCGTTGGGCCCGCAATTTAATTTGGGAGGCTGATTCTTCCCCGGAAACGTAAAGAACCTTGTGGTGTTCCACGCTCAGTTGCCCCGACACTTGTAAGAGCAGGGTGGACTTTCCGATCCCGGGATCCCCACCAATTAAGACCAACGAGCCGGGTACAATTCCGCCACCTAGCACCCGGTTTAACTCATTTAAGCGGGTCTTAACCCGGGGCGTTTTTTTGGTGTCAATTTCTTGGATTCGCTGGGGCCGGGCCACAATCCCGGTTAAGGTTGCCGTAGCGTTTTTAGCCGCCGGGGTACTTGCCTGCTCGACTTCTTCAACTAAGGTACTCCACTGGCCACAATTGGGACACCGCCCTAAATAGCGCGGTGAATTGTAACCGCAGTTTTGGCAGACAAAGTGTGTTTTGGCTTTTGCCATCCTGGTTCCTCCCTATTGTTTCGTGGAACCAAAGCCCCCGCTTCTCTTTGCCTGTGGAACCTCCTCTTGGTCGGCCACCAGGTAAGGGACAAAGATTCCCTGGGCGATGCGTTCGCCCTTTTTAATGTGATAATCGCGCAGGCCGTAATTGACCAGCTGAACAAAGATTTCCCCTTCGTTGGCGGGGTTATCGTAGTAATCGGCGTCGATGATGCCAACCCCGTTTGGTAAAATCAACCGCCGCTTTAGGGGGCCACTGGACCGGTTGACTAAGATTAAGACCTCATCTGGTTGCATATAAGCCTTGATTCCGGTCGGCACTAAGTACGGCTTTAGTGACTTATCGGCCCGGTCAAGCTCTTCTGTCGTCAAGTAGCGCTTAGCTTGGCGAAGCTTGTACAGGGCCCTAATGAAGTTACCCTTCCAAATTGAAGGAAGGGTAAAGTCCGTTGCCGCCGCAAAGTCGTAACCAGCCGCCTGCTTTGTTTGCCGCTTAGGAAGGGTTAACCCCGCCTCTTGATAAGTAGAGACCACTTGGAACCCACGTTTCATTTCGTTCACCTCAAAATCAATTTTGTTATTCGATTGTACCATGGTTTCAGACTTGGTTACTCCCTAAACGACCATCAAAATTCAAGACCCAGCTTGGTTCGGTATGGAAGGGGTTTCGCTCCTGAGTTGACATTTGAATTTAAAGCGGGCACAATTTAGGCAAAGGCGTCTAACGCTTGTTTTACAAGGAGGTAAAACGATGCACTACAAATACGAAAATAACGTTTTAACCGTGACTAACGATCAGGGCGAATACGTCGGCGAACTTGACTACCCGGCCATCCCTGATTACGACAACCGTTACGCTATCGAACGGGTCTTCGTCGCTTCCACTTACCGGGGCACCGGGGTGGCTAGCGACCTAGTCAAGACCTTCGTAGAACACGCTAAAGAGGAGGGCTGGGTGATTAAACTAATGTGCCCATACGCCGTGGCTCAGTTCAAGCGCCACCCCGAATACCAAAAGGTCCTCTTGCCAGAAGATCGCTTCCCCACCACTTTTACCGATTAAAAGGAATTTTTATGAACCAACAAGACATTTTAAAACAATTGGTTGGCCAAACTGCCGCCAAGCTCGTTAAAAACGGCATGATCGTTGGGCTGGGCACCGGCTCCACCGTTCGTTTTTTAGTTGACGCCCTAGGCAAACGGGTCCAAGAAGAGGGCCTAGCAATTACTGGGGTCACCACCTCCAACCGGACGACCGCCCAGGCCACTTCCCTGGGGATCAAAATCGTTGACCTCGATGACGTCGACCACGTTGACCTGACGATTGACGGCGCCGATGAAGTCGACCGAGACTTTTATGGTATCAAGGGGGGCGGGGGTGCCCTCTTGTGGGAAAAGATCGTCAACGACGCCTCAACCAATAACGTGTGGATTGTTGACCAATCCAAGGTGGTTGACCGGATTGGCGCCTTCGGGGTCCCGGTGGAAGTGATCCCGTTTGGTGCAAGCAAGGTCTTTGCGAAGTTTGAGCACCAGGGTTACCAGCCACAATGGCGAACGGACGAAGCGGGTCAATTATACCGGACTGATGAAAACAACTACATCATCGACCTCAAACTGGGGCCGTTAACCGACCCGCTGGCCCTGGCTGAAGATCTCATTAACACGGTTGGGGTGGTTGAACACGGTCTCTTCTTAAACCGGGTCAACCAAGTGATCGTCGGTAATGAGGCCGGGATTACCACCCTCACCGCTCCCTAAGCCCTTCATTTCGAAAGGATGGTTACAATGGAAGAAAACACTAACAACATGCTACAAGGCCTTCCCTACACCCCGCAAAGTGCGGAACTAACCGCCTTTCGCACCGAGGGACACCGGCTGTGTGCCGCCTACAACCAAACCCTAGAAACCGAGACCGGAAAACGGGCGTCCCTGCTCCAACAGTTGGTACCCCAGCACGGTCACAACTGTTGTTTGCAAGGACCCATCCAGTTCGACTATGGGCGCTTCACTACGATTGGTGACAATTTTTACGCCAACTTCAACTTAACCGTTTTAGACACCTGCCCGGTGACGATCGGCGATAACGTGATGTTCGGGCCCAACGTTACCCTGACCACGGCTAGTCACCCCTTACGCTACCAGCAACGTAACGCCCGGGTTAATGAAGACGGCGAACTATTCGACTACGAACTGGGCGCCCCGATCACAATCGGTAACAACTGCTGGCTGGGGGCCAACGTAACCGTCTTGGGCGGGGTCACAATTGATGACGGCGCCGTGATTGGCGCCGGTAGCGTGGTCACCAAGGACGTTCCTAAAGACGCCCTGGTGGTTGGTGTCCCCGGCCGGGTTGTCCGGATAATCTCGGCCGCCGATCGCTTAGAGAACTTTCCCTACTAACCACCCCGCCGCCCGATTTCGTATTATAATGGGTCCTAAATCAACAAAGGAGCGTATTTTTAGATGAGTTTTTCAATTTCTGCCGCCGACTTAGCGGCCTTTCACGAAGACTATGCCGGTCGTAAGGACAGCGCCGTTTTAGAGCGAGCCGTCACCAAGAACGGGGTCAAGGCCGCTAGCTTTGATTGGCACTCCAAGGCCGACAACGACCAACACTTTTCGATTGACCTTTCCACCGGTAACGTTGCCGACCAAAAGCAATCCGGACGCTGCTGGATGTTTGCGGCCTTAAACACGATGCGCCACGACATGCAACAAAAGTTCAACCTGCCCGAAGACTTTGAGCTTTCCCAATCCTACCAATTCTTCTGGGACAAGTTCGAAAAGGCCAACTACTTCTACGAAAACGTCATCCAGACCGCCAACCTTCCTCACGATGATCGGAAGGTGGCTTGGCTGATGGAAACCCCGCAACAAGACGGGGGTCAGTGGGACATGTTGTGCGCCCTGATCGAAAAGTACGGGGTCGTTCCGCAAAGCGCAATGCCGGAAAGCTACAACTCCTCTCAATCACGCGAAATTAACGCCGTTTTAAATAACCAGCTGCGCCACGACGCCGTTATTTTACGGCAACTGGTCCAACAAAACTACGCCCCCACCCGGATCGACGAAGAGCGCCGGTCGATGCTCAACAACGTCTACCGGATGCTGTCATATGCCTTTGGCGAACCAGTAACTACCTTTGATTTTGAGTACCGGACCAAAAAGGACCACGAGTTCCACCGTGACGCTAACTTAACGCCGACCGAATTCTTCCAAAAGTACGTTGGCTGGAACTTGGACGACTACGTTTCCATCATTCAGGCCCCGACTAAAGACAAGTCCTACCACCAAACCTACACGATTGACATGTTGGGTAACGTGGTCGGGGGCCGGCCAATCAAGCACTTAAACCTACCAATGGATGAATTTAAGGCCTTGGCGGTTAAGCAACTCGAAAACGGTGAGAGCGTTTGGTTCGGCTCCGACGTTTCTAAGTATTCCGAAACCAAGCTAGGCTTGATGGCTTTAAACACTTACGCCTACGAAGACCTCTTCGACACCGAACTAGCCATGTCAAAGGCCGACTCCTTAGACTATGGCGAATCAATGATGAACCACGCCATGGTTTTGACCGGGGTCGACATCGTTGACGGCCAGCCAACCAAGTGGAAGGTTGAAAACTCCTGGGGAAGCAAGGTCGGCGAAAAGGGCTACTTTGTCATGTCCGACGCTTGGATGGATAAGTACTGCTACCAAGTGGTCATCAACAAGGCTTACTTGAGCGACGACCTCTTAGCCGCCCAAGCAAAGGAACCAGTCGTTTTAAAGCCGTGGGACCCAATGGGAACTTTGGCCTAAACCTAAGATTAGTTCAGGACGAAAATTACTCGTTCTGAACTTTTTTGTTACCCTAACAGATGGAGCTAAGGTCGTCCATGGCCTCAGGGACTATGAGAGTGGGAAATAATCTCCTCGGCAGGTCGCATGTAAGCTCGGACGAACGGTTGATGCGAAACGCACCGTTCTTCGGCCGTACTTAGGCATACGGCCTGCGGTTTATTGACCACGTTTTCTGTCTAGCCTTCGGATATATAGCAAGAGGCCGGGTAAAACTCCGTTTTTCCCGGCCTCTTTTATTTTTATAATCAATGTTAAAAAGCGTGGTCAAACGTCTTTAATCGGCCACCGGTTGGTTAATTGGCTTCAAGAAGTTCGCTACGTAATCGTAGATCGCTTGACTCCAAAAATCCCGTTCGTGGTTAGCACCGTGTACCCGTACCCCGTCGACTTGAACGTGGTGGGCTAACAGGGCGTCATACATTTGCTCCATTTGTTGGTAGGGCACGATTTGATCGGCATCCCCGTGTAAGAGCAGAAACGGTGGGTAGGATTTTCCCTCCTTGATTTGGTAAAGGGGGCTCATTTCCCGCTTGAGTTGGTCCCACTTAGTCCGATCGGTGCCAAACAGGGAATACTGCAAGACATCGCTACCGGGGACGGTTTGGCTATGTTCAAAGGTCGCCACCACATCGGTAGGACCGAAGCAGGCTACCACTGCGTTAACCGCATCCGACTGGTCGGCATCGGCAGCCGTTTTGTATTTAGGATCGTCACCGGTCAACCCCACCAACATGGCGGCGTTGGCTCCCGAAGACGTCCCCCAGACCGACACACGCGCCGGGTCGATGGCATATTCCGTTGCGTGGGCCCGGAGGTAACGAATGGCGGCCTTAACGTCGGTCAAAAAGGCCGGAAAGGCGTGGCCATCAAGTGAATTCCGGTGTTGAACCGTCGCCACCACGTAGCCCTGGTGAACAAACTGGACCAGTTGGGGAATTTCTTCCCCCAGGGTTGGTAGGCACCAAGAGCTCCCCTGGACAAAAACGATTAATGGTCGGGCGGGTAACTGTGCGGCCTGATAACGCTGGGCCCAGGGGGTCAACAAAGACATTTGCTGGGCCTCACCATCCGCCGCGCCATAGACTACGTTTTCAATTAAGCGGACCTGACCGGCTAAGGTGGGGTTATTGTTTAACTCGTGAATCGCCATTAGTTATTCCTCCATTAAAATTTCCTTGTGTACGGGGACGAGGTGGTCGTCAAATTGGTAAATAATCGGTTGCCCGTTTAAGACCTCCACCTGGTCAATTTGGTCATCGCTGATCCCCTCAATGTACTTGACCAAAGCGCGCAGGGTACTCCCGTGGGCCACGATTAACTGATCGTGGCCGGCAAGGAGGCGGGGCGCCACCTGGTCTTGCCAGTAGGGAAGGATCCGCTCTAGGCACATTTCCAGGCTTTCGGCCAGTGGCTCTTTTACCCCTAACCGATCGTAGCGCCGGTCGTGAGCGGGGTGAGCAAGTTGGGGCGGGACGGCAAAGAAGCCCCGGCGCCAAGCGTGTAACTGCTGTTCGCCAACTTCTCGTTTAACCGCCTCCTTGTTGAGGCCACTTAGGGCGCCGTAATGGCGTTCATTCAGCCGCCACGTTTTGTGGATCGGCAGGTATAACTGATCCAGGGCCTCCAAAATGTAATCGGCGGTCATGATCGCCCGCTTCATGTAGGACGTGTGAACGTCGGTAAAGGTGAACTCGCGGGCGGCTAGTTCCGCCCCCACCTCCTTACCCTGGGCAATCCCTTTGGCCGTCAGTGGTACATCGCTCCACCCCGTGAAACGATTGTCTAGGTTGGCCTGACTCTGCCCATGACGCACCATCACCAGTTTTGTCATCCTATTTCCCCCTCTCTTACCCTATCCATGATAACGCAAACGCCCCCCAATTTCTTGCTAATTTCCCGGGAAATACTGGTTAATCATTACGAAAGTGAGCAACTTCCGGAGTAGGTCGTATGTAAGAACGGACGAACGGTTGATGCGGAACGCGGCGTTCTTCGGCCTACTTAGGTATTAGACCCGCGGTTATTGGCCCCGTTTCCAGTCTAACCTTCGTAACTGCAAGGGGAGGCTGTTACCCCCCGCTTTTCCAGCCTCCCTTAATCTTTCCCACTCACCGTAACACTAGTAGACAAAAGTTTTGATCAGCACCATCAAAATTGGGATCACGATAATCGACAGGACCGTCGTTTCCGTCACCATAATGGCGGCGTAAGACGAGTCGGCATGGTACAGTCGCGAAACGACCGGAGCGTTGGTCATCACCGGCATCGCCGCTTGTAAGATAAAGACCTGCTTCATTAACGGTGACATCGAGTGGCTCGGCAAGACCAGCAGGGCCATCAAGCACGGGGCAAACAAAAAGCGCCCTAGTAAAATCCCCCAGGCGTCGTGGTCAAAGCGGATGCGGGAGAGTCCCGCGTTGGAAACCGCAATCCCAATGAAGAGCATCGACAAAGGGATCGTCAAGCTCCCCAAGTAGGTACAGGTTTGGCTGATAAACTTGGGTAAGTGAATCTTAAAGACCACCAGCAAAACCCCACCAATGAAGCCTAGTAAGGGCGGCGAGAAAATCTTTTGCACGGCCTGTTTAACGTTGATTTTGGCTTCGTGCACCCCGTCGCGCTGAATCAACCACACCCCAAGCGTCCAAAAGAAGGTCGTGTTGGCCATGTAGTAAACCAGCACGTAAGGAACCGAGGGCGCCCCGAAGAGAGCCATGTTAATTGGTAGGCCAATGAAGACGGTGTTGGAGTTGAAAAACATCGACGAAAAAAGGCCGAGGTGGCTCTTTTGGATGGCCAAGGCACGGGCAACGGCAAAGGAGAGGGCAAAAAGGATCAGCATTGAAATCACCGGATAACGGAGGTCCGGCAAGAGGGTTTTTAACTGGTCGGTCGTAAACTGCTTGGTAATGGTGGCGATCATGTAGGTCGGCAAGGCGACCTGGGTTACCACCTTAGAGATGATTTGCGGGGATTGGGGGCTAAACCAGTGGCGTTCGTTCATCACAAATCCGCACACCACCATGATCAAGATCACCAACACCCCGGACAGGCTTTCCCAAAAGATTGTCAGCATGGTTAATTAACGCTCCTTTATCAACATGCCTTAAATTTTACACCCAAATCCCGGCCACTGCTGATCAAATATTAAAATCCGATTAAAACAATAAAAAGCCCCGCCGCTTTTCTTAGTAAACGACGGGCTCCGTTATTGAATTTAGTTAAGCTCGGGCACGATCTTAAAGGAGAAGTCGTGATCCACCGTGGCGTCAATGTGGTACTTTTCTTCCACGTCGGCGCCCCAGGAGTCAATCCCCCCGACCCCCCGCACTTCACCGGCAATCACCAGTACCGTCCGGTGGGCAGCTGGTAATTCCTCTGGGTGGGTGGCGTTTTCCAATTCCGCGCTGGTGTACGGCAAGCACGAGAAGTTTAACTTTCCCTTCTTAGGGGCCTCAAACTTCAAGCGGAACGGTGCCGCATCCGGGTCGGCGTTGTTCAAGGTGGTGGCGCGGGTAATTTGAACCCACTTATTGGCCATGTGCATCCCGTTTTCTTGCGGAACCAAGTATGGGGTCACCGGCAACCCTTCCACGTGGTAGGTTCCCTCGATCCCCCCGGCCATCCGGTCCGGGTAGGTTTCCCCGGATAGCCCTTCGTAATCAAAGCTAGTGGCCGGCGTCGGCATGATCATCCGCCAACCCAATACCGGCAGGCTTGGTAACTGGGCCCCGGTGTAGTGAACGTTGACCTTGATCTTACCACTAGCCTTGACCGTGTAGGAAACTTGGACCGTCGTCGCCGGTACCGTCTGGGTCTGGTAGGTAAAGGTGATTTTGACCTTCTTGGCAAATTCTTGGTTAGAATAGCGGTTGGTTTTTGGTGCTAGCGGTAGCTTCTTATCCTTACCGTCGACTTGTAAGGCGATGTCTTGGCACGGCAAAACATAGTCGGCCGCTAACCATTGAACCGACGAGACGTTGAAGCCGTTCCCGCGGTCGTTATCGGTCGTTGCCCGCCAAAAAGTGGGGCGCGGGCTCCGGTAAAGCCACTCCTTACCCTTAATCTTAAAGGATTCCGGCCCCCCTTGTTCATAGGAGAAGAGGTACTGAAAGTCCTTGCCGTCCAGTCCTAAGATGTTGTCGTCGTAAACGACGTGCAGCTTATTTGTGTAATCCATAGTAGTATTTCACCTCCTGCATGGCCGGCTTCGGGGTCCGGTCAGCAAAGCAAATCCCGTCACCTGAGAATTCATTGTCAGCGTGGTGGTCATCAAAGTCGCCCCCGTAGCGCATCGACTTTTGCCCGGTTACTGGGTCGACCACTTCAATGGCTTGGTCAACGAAGTCCCAAATAAAGCCCCCACAGTACTGCGGGTACTTATCCAAGAGTTTGATGTATGAACCCATTCCCCCAACGGAGTTCCCCATCGAGTGCATGTACTCACACTCGATAAATGGTTTGTCCGGGTTCTTTTTCAGGTAGGCTTCAACTTCCTTTGGCGGTAGGTACATCCAGCTTTCAAAGTCGGAAATTTGGTCACGGTATTCCTTGGTGTGCACGACCCCTTCGTAGTGAACTGGCCGGGTATCATCAACTTCTTTGTAGTAGTTATTCATGGCTAAAATGTCTTCACCGGCATAGGATTCGTTCCCCACCGACCAGAAGAGGATGGCGGTGTGGTTCTTAAAGGTTTCGTAGTTACTGCGGGCCCGGTCGACAACGGCCTCTTTCCACTGGGGAAGCGACCCTGGCACGTTATATGACGGCTCGTCTTGGCCAAATTTTTGCCAAGTAGCGTGGCTTTCCAAGTTGTTTTCCGCCATCATGTAGATGCCTTCCCGGTCACACAGGTAATACCACGAAATTTGGTCTGGGTAGTGGCTGGTCCGCACGGCGTTGATGTTATTTTCCTTGAAGATGCCCAAATCGGTGTGCATGTCTTCTATGGTCACCGCCCGGCCCCGGTGGCAATTCCACTCGTGGCGGTTGACCCCGTTGATGATGAGGCGCTTACCGTTTAAACGCAGCACCTTGTCTTGGTCGATTTCAACCCGGCGGAAGCCAAACTGATATGGGATTACTTCGACGACCCGGCCCGTAGCGTCACGAACCGTCAGGGTTAATTGGTAAAGGTACGGATGGTGGTTATCCCACAGGTGAATCCCCACCAGTTGGACTGGTGCCATTGTCCAGTTGCCATCGGCGTTTAACTGGCGGTTGAGCACGGCGGCCCCGGTTTGATCGGCGACTTCAACCTGAACGCTCCCCGGTTGGCCAACCATCTTCAACACCAGCCCTAGGCTCCCGGTCTTCATGTCATCGGCCACCCGGGCGTCGATCTTTAAGTCTTGGACGTGGATGCTTGGTTGGGCCACCAAGTTGACGTCGCGGAAGATCCCGGAGAAGCGGAACATGTCTTGGTCTTCAATCCAAGAAGAGGTAGCGTGCTTGTAAACCTCAACGGCTAAGAGGTTATCGCCATCTACTAAGTACGGCGTTAAATCAAATTCGGACGGGGTAAAGGAATCCTCGGCGTAACCGATAAAGTGGCCGTTTAACCACACGTACATCGCCCGTTCAACCCCTTCAAAGACCACGTGAACGTCGTGGTTTTTGAGACCCTCTGCTAGGGTGAAGTGGCGCACGTAAGACCCCACCGTATTGTCTTGCCCCTGGCTAAAGGAACCCTCTTCCTTGTTATCCCCCAGGGTGTAGGCAGGCCGGCGGTAAATTTTCCCAGTCCAAGGCATCGTGATGTTGGTGTAGTTGATCTGGGCAAAGTTACTCAGCTCGATTTCACTTGGCACTTCAATCTCACCAAAGTCGTTACGATCAAAATCAAGCTTGTAAAAGTCGACGGGGCGCTCCATTGGGTTCTTGGAGAACTTAAAGCCCCAACGCCCATTTAAATTCTGAACGTAGCTACTCTTTTCCAAAGCGGCTTCTTCTTGGTCCCGGTAAAAGCGATGATCGCTGTGGGCCGGCAGTTGATTGACCCGAAAAACTTCTGGGTCGTCCAACCATTTCAGCTCTGCTTCCATAAAAATAACCCTCCTTAAGTTCGTTACCATTAATGATAACGGTTTCAGCAAGAACTTAAAAGGGTTTTTGGTAAAAGTTTAGTAAATATTATTAGCTTAATTAGTTAGGCAAACAAAAAAGCCCTCAGCATCTGCCGAGAGCCTTAAGTAGTGCGGCGAAGAGGACTCGAACCTCCACGGTCTCAATGACCACAAGATCCTTAATCTTGCGCGTCTGCCAGTTCCGCCACCGCCGCATCAACAAATAATATCTTACCAAAGATACTACTTGTTAGCAAGAACTTTTTTAAATTTCTTCAAAGCGGTGTCCGCAACGGCGGCAGACGAAGCAGGCCAGGTTAAAGCGCCGGTTGCGCCCGATGATCAGACCGCAGCCCGTGCACCGGTAGCGGTAACGAACTACCACTCCCCCCGGGCGCCGGGCCTTGGAAGTCGGCGGGGCGTACCGGCTCCCCCCTACCTGCATTAGCAAGGCCTTAAAGTCGCGATCGCGGTGACCAAACCCCCGTCCCGTTAAGTGGAGATGGTAATGACATAGCTCATGGAGAACCACCTGCTTGAGGGTTGCTAGGTCGTACTCCTCTAGCATCAAGGGGTTGATGTCAATGTGGTGGTCACCCAAGTGGTAGCGGCCCCCGGTTGTTTTCAAGCGCCGGTTAAAGACCGCTTGGTGCAAAAAGGGGCGCCCAAAGCTTTCTTGCGACCACCGTTCCACTAGGTTCTGGAGCTCTTGGTTAGTCATTGTCACCCTTCTTTGGTGGCAACATGGTCAACTGAATCCGGTCACGCTGTTTATCAACGGCGTGCACCCAAACGGTGACGATGTCGCCAACCGCCAGTAGGCTGTGCGGATCCTTCGGGTACTTCTTAGCCATCCGCGATAGGTGGACTAAGCCATCGTGTTTAACCCCGATGTCAACAAAGGCACCGAAGTCGACGACGTTGCGCACCGTTCCCTCTAGTTGCATGCCGGGCTTTAAGTCATCCATCGTCATTACGTCCTGACGCAGTAACGGCGCCGGCATCCCGTCGCGTAGGTCCCGCCCCGGCTTTTGCAGGGCCTCTAGCACGTCTTTTACCGTTGCTAAGCCGACCGTTTCGGACACGAAGTCCGCTGGCTGAAGCTTAGCCAGCCGGGCGTTGGCCTGCTCGGTGCCCAGCTCGGTCACCGTTACGTCGGCCGCCGCCAAAATTGACTTGGCCACCGGGTAGCTTTCCGGGTGGACATCGGTGTTATCGAGCGGGTTTTGCCCACCGACGATCCGTAAAAAGCCGACCGCTTGTTGAAAGGCCTTGGGCCCGAGGCGGGGAACCTTTTTTAACTGATTCCGGTTCGTGTAGGCGCCGTTATCATTGCGGTAAGCAACGATGTTTTGGGCAATCGTCTTGGTCAACCCCGAAATCCGGGTTAGTAGCTGGTAGGAAGCGGTGTTCAAATTAACCCCCACCCGGTTAACGGCCCGTTCAACAACGGCGTCGAGCTCACTCGCTAACTCCTTTTCCGGGAGGTCGTGTTGGTACTGGCCGACCCCAATGGCTTGCGGATCAATCTTAACCAGTTCCGCCAACGGATCCTGGAGGCGGCGCCCAATTGAAATGGCGCTCCGCTTTTCCACCGTCAGGTCCGGGAATTCTTCTCTGGCGGCTGGCGAGGCCGAGTAGACCGACGCCCCGGCTTCATTGACAATTACGTAGTAGACTGGCCGGCTAAGCTTTTGCAGGGCCGTAGCCACAAACTGCTCGGATTCACGGCTGGCCGTCCCGTTCCCGATTGCGACCGTCGAAACCTGGTAGCGTTCCACCAGGTCCAAAAACTCCGCTTCGGCCTGGGCCCGCTTAGCTTCCGGGGCGGGTTTGTGGGGGTAGATGACGGCAATTTGTTCCACCTTCCCGTGGGGATCTAACACCGCCAACTTGCACCCGGTCCGGTAGGCGGGGTCAAAACCTAACACCACCCGGCCCTTTAACGGCGCTTGCATCAAAAGGTGGTAGAGGTTTTGCCCAAAGACCTTGATTGCCCGGGCGCTGGCCCCTTCGGTTAACTTAGCGCGCACCTCCCGCTCAATCGCCGGTCCCAAAAAGCGCTTGTAGGCGTCTTTGGCCGCCGCTTCCACCAACTCGGTCGCGGCGTTTGGCTGGTGGCCACGTACCAGGCGGAAGTTCAGGTAGTTGATTACCGTGGTTGGGTCGGCCACCACCTTAACCCGCAGGATTTTCTCCTTTTCCCCCCGGTTGATCGCTAGGATCTGGTAGGAGCTAAGCTGGCTAACCTGCTCGCTAAAGTCATAGTACTGCTCGTAAACGCCTCGCTCATCAAGTTGCTCCCCGTCCTTTTTGACGGCGACTTCTAACCGGCCGTGCTCAGTGGTGTAATTACGCAACCAGCTGCGCACCGTCGCCATTTCGGCAATCCCCTCGGCGAGAATTTCGTGCGCGCCGGCCAGGGCCGCCTCAGCGTCTGGCACCTCTTGATTAACGTAGTGCGCCGCTTCTGTTTTCGGGTCCGCGGTCTCATACTTGAGCAGCCAGTTGGCTAACGGCATCAAACCGTTTTCCTTAGCCACTTGGGCCTTGGTCCGCCGTTTTTGCTTGTACGGTAAGTACAGGTCTTCAACGGTGGCTAAGTCATCGGCGCCCTGAATTTTTTCTTGTAGCGGTGCCGTTAACTTCCCCGCCGCCTCGATCAACTTAATCACGGCGTTTTTGCGGTCAAAGAGTTCCTGCTCTTTTTTAGCCTGTTCTTGAATCGTTTGTAGGGCCACTTCGTCTAACGCCCCCGTCGCCTCCTTGCGGTACCGAGCGACAAAGGGGATCGTGTTGCCATCGTTTAATAAATCAAGGGCCACCCGCACTTGGGCGCCCTTGAATTGGGTGAGCTTAGCCTGCACCCGGGTTAGTACTTCTGTTTCCACTCTTTAATCCTTCCACCACGTGTCTAAGGGAGCAACCGGCATGTGACGCTTGTGGCCAGTCCGTTGGTACCAGGCCTCGATCTTTTCGGCCGCGGCTTGGTCAACCTCCCGGCCCTCCAAGAAGTCATCGATATCCTTGTAGGTTACCCCCAGGGCTTGTTCGTCCGGTAAGGCCGGCCGGTCTTCTTCTAGGTCGGCCGTTGGGGTCTTTTGGTAAAGCTTTTCCGGCGCCCCGAGGTACTCTAACAGGGCCCGCCCCTGGCGCTTATCGAGTTGGGAGAGCGGCGTCACGTCGGCACCCCCATCCCCGTACTTGGTGTAAAACCCGGTTACGGCTTCGGCGGCGTGGTCGGTCCCGACTACCGCCCCGTGGTATTCCCCGGCAATTGCGTACTGGACAATCATCCGTTCGCGGGCCTTAATGTTCCCCTTGTTAAAATCGGAAATCTTAGTCCCGGCGGCTTCCAGTGTCATTACCATCGCGTCAGTGGCCGGCTTAATGTTGACCTTAACCACACGGTCCGGGTGGATGAAATCGTCAATCGCCATCATGGCGTCGGATTCGTCGGCTTGTTCCCCATAGGGCAGGCGAACGGCGATGAACTGGTAGTCTTCGCTCCCCGACTCCTTGCGCAGTTCTTCGACCGCCAGTTGGGCCAAGCGCCCCGCCAAGGCGGAATCTTGCCCCCCGGAAATCCCCAGCACCAGGGTTGCCATCTTAGTTTGCTTGAGGTAGTCCTTTAAAAAGTCGATCCGGCGTCGTACCTCAACCTGCGGATCAATGGTGGGGATCACCTTGAGGTCTTCAATAATTTGTTCTTGCAATTGACGCATTTTTGCTTTACTCCTCTTAAATCTTATCGACGTAATCGTGGATTTCTTGAATCATTGCCATCTTGTTGTCGTAGCACTTTTGGGAGAGGTCGACGGGGTAAACTTCGGGGTTTAAGTCCCGCTTGTATTCGTCCCAGAGACGATCCAAGTGGGTGGCCCGGGAAGCCCGGATCGTCTCCAAGTCTGGCTGCTCGTAAACCAGCTGGCCATCAACGAAGATGTCTTGCAAGAGCGGTCGGGCCACGAAATCCTTAACCGTCTTGTGCAAGAAAGTATAGTTCGGGTCAAACATGTATAAGGAGTCCAGTTGGCGCGGATCTTCGCCACTTAAGGTGACGTAATCGCCCTCGCTTTTGCCGTCCACCCGGTCGGTGATTCGCCACACCTGGTGCTTACCCGGCGTGGACATCTTGGAAACGTTGTTGGATAACTTCATGGTGTTAACCATCTTACCGGTTTCGTCTTCCACTAGAGTAAGCTTGTAAACCGCCCCCAGGGTTGGTTGGTCGTAAGCGGTGATCAGCTTGGTGCCAATCCCCCAGACGTCAATTTTTGCCCCCTGCATCTGGAGGTTTTGGATTGTCTTTTCGTCGAGGCCGTTGGAGCAGACAATCTTGGCGTCCTTAAAGCCCGCCTCATCCAGCATTTTCCGGGCCTTCTTGGACAGGTAAGCCATGTCCCCGGAGTCAATCCGGATCCCCTGGAAGTTGATCCGGTCGCCAAATTCCTTGGCCACCCGGATGGCATTCGGCACCCCGGAACGCAGGGTGTCAAAGGTATCAACCAAGAAGGTGCAGTCGTGGTGAGTTTCGGCGTAGGCCTTGAAGGCTTCGTATTCATCCCGGTAGGTCTGCACCAGGGCGTGGGCGTGGGTCCCGGAAATCGGAATGCCAAAGAGCTTACCGGCCCGGACGTTACTGGTGGAATCAAACCCGCCAATGTAGGCTGCCCGGGTTCCCCACAGGGCTGCGTCAAATTCCTGGGCCCGCCGCGAGCCAAACTCCATTACCGTTTGGTCGCCGACGATCGACTTAATTCGGGCGGCCTTCGTAGCAATCATGATTTGGTAGTTGATGATGTTTAACAGGGCCGTTTCTACCAACGTCCCCTCCATAATCGTACCTTCAACTTGTAAGAGTGGCTCGTGATTAAAGACCAACTCCCCTTCAACTACCGAGCGCAGGGTCCCTTGAAACCGGAAGTTAGCCAGGTAGTCCAAAAAGTCATCATCAAACTGCCCGGTCGTCTTCAGGTAGTCAATGTCCGTCTTTGAAAAGCGGAGGTTCTTTAGGTAGGTGATGATGTGTTCCAAACCGGCGAAAACGGCGTACCCATTTTCAAAGGGCATCTTCCGGAAAAAGGCTTCAAAGACCGCCTTCCGGTTGGCCAACCCCTTTTTATAGTAGGTCTGCATCATCGAGAGTTCGTATGCGTCGGTATGTAGCGTATAGCTATCATCAGGATAGTTGTAATCCATTTGTTTTTCCTCACAAATTAAAGTCTGGCCTTATTTTTCCAAGACAAATTCAAAGCGACTGCCCACGTACTGGGTGTGGACGTATTCAAAGGGGCGCCCATCCTGCAAATAAGAAATCTGCGTCATTCGCAAGAGGGCGTCACCGCGCTTGATATCCAGGTACTCAGCGATCTTTTCGGTGGCGTTGGTTGCCGAAACGTTCTGAATGGCGTGCCCCGGGTAGAGGTGCGAGCGCTCAGCCAGGGTCCGGTAATAAGACGTCGTCACTTCCTCTTTTGAAAAGTCCGCCACTAGTTGAGCGGGAATCGTTGCCACCTCGTAGCAGATCGGAATCCCGTTCCCGTAGCGAATTCGCTCCATCCGTAAGACCTGCTCGTCACCCTTTAACTGTAACTTTTCCATCTCACTTTGCGACGGAATGGTCAGGTGATAGGAAATGGTCTTACTAGACGGCACCTTGCCCATCCCCTCCATCAGGTCGGTAAAGGAGGTGACGCCGGCCATTTTCTCTTGAACCTTGCGGCTGGCCACGAAGGTCCCGGACCCGACCCGACGCTCCAACACCCCTTCGTCAACAAGGGTTTGAATCGCCTGGCGCAGGGTCATGCGGCTGACCCCAAACTCGGCCGCCAGTTCCCGCTCGGCCGGAATCTTTTCGCCGACTTGCCACTTACCGCCTTCAATGTTTTCCCGTAGTTGGTTATGAATTTGAATGTATACCGGTGATCCCATGCTTGCTCCCCCTTACTACGCTAATCAATTCAATATGTTCATTTTAACACTGTCAATATGGGCTACCAAACATTTGGCAACAAAAAGGGGTAACGGGGCCCCGAAATTCACGTTTTCGTGGTCGGTTCCCCATTACCCGTTGATTAATCTCGTTTTAACGCCCCTTTTGCGACTTGAGGGCCAACTCTAAGGTCCGGTCCGCAATGATGGATTGCGAATCGGCCACCGGGTAGGTCGTTTCCGGGTTCAGCTCCTCAGCGTAGGATAGTTCCGTGCAGCCCAAAATGACGACGTCGGCCCCTTGTTCTTCCACCATCTTACGGACTAACTCGTGGTACTTGGCACCATCGGAATGCCCCGCCTCCTTGATGTCATGGTAGATCAGGTCTTCGGTTGCGTCTAAAATCTCTTGGGTCGGCTTCAACTCTTCGTAGCCGGCCGCTTGGATGTAGTGGTCGTAAATCCCGGATTCCACCGTCCCCGGCGTGGCTAACAGCCCCACCTTTTTAGCATCCGGCTTAATCTTTTTGATCTCCTTAACCGTTTCTTCTAGCATGTTTAAGATCGGAATTTCGGTTGCCGCTTGCAAGTCCTTAAAAAAGTAGTGGGCGGTGTTACAGATCAAAACAAAGAACTCTGGTTGCAGTAAGCTCTGTTGCTTGACGTCTTCGACTAAAACCGGCACCGGACTTTCTTGATCGTGATCTAAAATCCAACTGGTCCGATCCGGTACCGTGGCGTGGTTAACTACGATGTAATCGAGGTAATCCTGGTCACAATTAGTTGGCGTCCGTTGGTCTAAAATCCGCATGTAACTTTCGGTGGCCAGGGTCCCCATCCCACCAAGTACGGTAAAGAACTTTTGCATGGCAAGTGCCATCCTTTCTACTCATCAATTCGTGTATTGTGTCTATGATAACAAGCCCCCGCGGATCCGTAAACGGGAACGGTTAAACCTTAACTAAGTCTAAAAGCCACTGCCTAGTGCCGTCATCAACGTTTTCTGGCACCGTATAGCCTAGCGGGGCATACAGCACCCGCACCTGGGCCCAGCTAATTTGCCCGTTTTGATACAGGGTTTGTTGCATCGCGGTCGCCAGCATCTCCCGCTGGTCGGCACTGTTAGCCTTGTTTAACAGGGTCAGCGCCGCAATTTGGCGGGTCAACTTGGCAACTAGCAGTTCGTTAAACTCCGCTTCGGTCGGTAAGGATGCCACCCGGAGCCTGTCTCGTAGTGGCACGGCCGGCAACTCCCGGCCGAGGAATTGGCGCAACGTTGGCCAGTTGTTGGCTACTTGCATAAAGAACTGCCAGGGCAGCTGGGGCAATAAGTCACCGACAAGCCGGGCGCTGAATTGGTCCATCACCACGTTGCCCCCGTTCAGGCGGCTCGCTACTTCCTGGAGGAAGCGTTGGCAACTCTCCCGCTCACTAGGATTAATGTGACGCCGGGCGGTCAGGGCGTAGCGAACCAGCAAAAAATTCTCTAACTGATCCGGGTCAATCAAGCGCCCCTGTCGCTTGACCTTCCCCCCGCCGTTTTTAATTCGCACCTGGCGACTGGCTTTAGCTACTTTTCCTTGCTTTGGCATCAAAATCCCCCTTTGGAAACAAAAAACCGCTCCGGAATCCCGGAACGGTTAATTAGTTGGGCTAGCTGGGTTCGAACCAGCGCATGACGGTACCAAAAACCGTTGCCTTACCACTTGGCTATAGCCCAATAATAAAATGGAGGAGAGTGGATTCGAACCACCGAACCAAAAGGAACGGTTTTACAGACCGTCGCGTTTAACCAGACTTCGCTACTCCTCCGAAAAGGTCATGACTGTTTGGTAACAATCAACGAATATTATATTACCGAACCTTCCGGATAATTGCAAGACCTTTTTCAAACTTTTTTGTCCAGATCGACAATTTTAGTTCGCCAGGCCCATTGTTCCATAAATGCCGGCCGTTGCCACTCGTTCATCCGCTTCTTGTTGACGCCGACCGCGGGGTTGACGTAGGTCACCCCGCCGTGGGTAAAGGTCGGATGCAGGCCGTGGAGGTGGCCGTAATAAGCCGTTTGTACCACCCCGCTCGCTTCGAGTAAGTCGCCCAACTGATCAGCCCCCATCAGGGCCCGAATCATTTGAAAGGAGCGCTCCATTCGCGGTCCCTTGACCTTGGTTGGCCTAACCATCAGAGCCTGGTGGCGGGGGGCAAAGTGGGTTAAAAAGAGAACCTGTTTGCCGACCCGCTTGGCTGCCGTAAGTTGACTGGCGACTTGCCCTAGCACCAAATCCTCGCGTGCTTGGTCACTGATTGGTTGGTCGATTGTTGAATCCAGCCAGTAAACCCGCTTCCACTTGGCGACCTCCGCGGGCTGGTCGTGGTAAACGGAAAAGTCATAGTTGTACCAACCGTTATTGCCCACCACCCGCCAGTTAGCACCCAAATCGAGGTAGCGGCGGTGAAAGTAGCACGGATCGTCATTCTCTTCGATTTCTGCAAAGCTCGCCCCCTTAATCATATCGTGGTTACCAGCTAGGTAATGAATCCCCACGCCCGGTAGTTGGTCCGCTAGTTCTTTAAAGTAGGACTGGGTCCGGGTGAAGTCGTTAAATAAATCCCCCAAGAAAAAATAGTGGGCGACTTCTTGTTGTTTCAACCAGGCGGCCTGGGCCTCCATGATGGCGGCTACGTCCACCCGGTTAACGTCTAAGTGGTTATCGCTGCTAATGGCAATTTTCATCGTTTCGCTCCTTTAAACGACTTTATTATGGGCGCTGCCGCCTTTTTAGACAAGCAAAAAGCGCCCCCACCTGGAGAGCGCTTTTTATGTTATTTAGTCGACCCCTTCCATCAAGCCATGGATCCGCTTGATGAAGAAGAAGAGGATGAGCCCAAAGACAATCGAGACTAACCCAACGGCTAAGAAGTACGGAACTTCGGTTGCTGACGAGTAGTACTTAACGATTTGGGCGTTGACGGCTTGCCCAGCGGAGTCAGCCAGGAACCACATTGACATCATTTGTGACTTGAAGGCCTTCGGGGCCAGCTTAGTCGTTACGGACAGCCCAATTGGTGAAATCAGCATTTCGGCGATTTCAACGATGAACCAAGAACCGACCAGCCAGAACGGGGAAACCCGGCCATCAGTGCCGTACAGCATCCCCGGAATCGCCATCCAAACGTAGGATAACCCGGCGATGATCAGCCCGGCGGTGAACTTACCAGGGGCACTTGGTTGGTTCTTCCAACGGTCCCACAGCCAAACGAAGAATGGCGTTAAAATCATGATGAACACTGGGTTTAAGGTCTGGAAGTTAGCGGCGGCAAAGTGCCAGCCCCCAATGTGGAGCACCGTCCGTTGTTCGGCAAACAGGGCCAAGACCACGGAACCGGATTCTTCAATCCCCCAGAAGATGGCGGCCGCAACGAACAGCGGCATGTACGCAATCACCCGGGAACGTTCCACCTTGGTTACCTTCTTGCTGGAAATCATCATGATAAAGTAGATGATCGGCAAGATGATGGCTACAAAGGTGATCAGGTTAATGATGTTAGTAACGTTGAGTTGTCCCATCGCCGCCATCAAGCCGAGGATGACTGCTAAGGCTACCAGGCCGATAATCGTCCAGTTGATGATTGGGCGCAGGCTTTCCTTGTCAATCGGGTCGTCCGGGTACAGGCTGTCCTTGGACAGGTACTTCTTCCCGTCGAAGTAGTACTGCATTAACCCAAAGAACATCCCGATCGCGGCTAGGGAGAACCCGGCGTGGAAGTTTTGTTCACTCCCGAAGAGGTTAAGTCCGAAGCCACTGGCCGCCCACGGAACGGCCCACGGTGCCACGGCGGCCCCCAGGTTAATCCCGAAGACAAACATCGAGAACCCGGCGTCACGCCGCTTATCGTCTTCTGAGTAAAGGCTCCCGACCATTTCGGAAACGTTTGGCTTCAACAGCCCAGTCCCGCAAACAATCAAGAGGATTGAAGCGTACAGGGCCGGTGCGCCAAATGGTAAGGAGAGGGCGATGTGCCCAAACATGATCAAGATCCCACCGTAAAAGACGGTCTTGCGTGAACCCCAAACCCGGTCAGACAGCCAACCGCCGACCACCCCGGATAAGTAAACTAAGGAACCATAGATCGACATGATCGATGCCGCCGTGGTTTGGTCCATACCCAGACCACCCTTGGTAACGGCGAAGTACATGTAGAACAACAGGATGGCACGCATCCCGTAGTAACTGAACCGTTCCCACATTTCCGTAAAGAACAGCGTCGACAGACCCCGGGGTTGCCCGAAGAAGGCCTTGTCGGTATTTTTTTGCTTATTCATCCATTTCCCTCCCATTTTGTAGATTCAACCGGCAATCGGTTTGATTTAGAAATGAATTCGCATCCAAAGTTAAAGTGATCTCATTAACTTTTAAAGTAACACTTAACATTATAGACTAAATTTTAAATTCTCGCCAATTTATGGCAAATAATCTCATTTTATTTTCAAGTCGATAAAAAACCCCGATAAATAATTAAGTATCTACCGGGATTTTCATTATTAAATTAAGTGGCTATTCAGTTATCTTCTTCTTGTAACCATATAAGCCGGTCGTGAGCCCCAACATTCCTAACCCAACAAGGGCCATTGCGGAGGCTTCCTGGTCGTCATTACCAGTTTGCGGTAGGCGACCTTGATTGGCGCCCTGCTTCTGTTTTGCAGCGCTAGCCGTTGCGACCGTTGCCGTCAGCGCCCGCCCGTTAGTCTTTAAACTTGTTGCATCTTGCCCCGCCGACTGGCGGTCGTTTGCGGTAGACCCATTAAGCTGTTGATCAACTTGAGCGGCAATTGCGGCCCGGACCTTCGCCTGTTCAGCTGTGTCTTCGGCCAGGGCCAGTTGTGACTCGGCCTTAGCTAAGTCAACTTGAGCAGCCCCCAAATTCCCCGTCGCAGTCGTCAAATTAGCAACCGCTTGCTCGTAGGCGGCTTGGGCGGCTGCCAGTAACTGATCGGCGTTGGTTAAGTTAGCCACCGTTTCTTCTAACTCGGCTAACTTGGCCTTGGCGGTTGCTAAGGTTGCTTGATCAGCTTCCAGTGACGCTTGGGCAGCCGCCAAGTTATCGCCAGCCTTTTTTAGGGCCTCCTCCTTTTGCTTGTAGGTAGCCAGGGCGGTTTGGTAACTGGTCTCAGCGCTAGCTAATTGCGTCCGCGCCTTCGTCACGGCTACTAAATCGTTGGCTGAACTATTTTCCAAAGCCGCTAACTGGTTTTGGGCGGCGACCACCGCCGCCTTCGCCACCATCAAATTGGTGGTCATCCTCTGGAGGGACGCTTTAGCGGACGCTAGGCTAGCCTGGGCGTTGGTTAGCAGGGCTTGGGCGGCCGTCTGAACGTCTAAGCTGTAGGCATTGTTACCTAATTGGTTCCCTTCCGTAGCGTTGTAAAGTTCGTAGTGGGCGTACCCGTACTTATCAAAGGCCACCCCTAGGTATACGTTGTTAAAGCCGCCAGTTCCTAGGATCGTCCCGTCTTCAAAGATTGACTGGGCGTGGCTCCAATTGTTGGTGCCCCCGTCGTCAAAGAGCATTGTGGCGATGTCGGAGTAGACAGCGTAAAGTAAGTTGTGCAGCGTGGTGGTGGCCATCGTTGCCTTACCGTTGACCCAGGTCGTCAGCCCTGAACCCGCATCTTCGGCAATGCTAGTATTGAGCTGATCAGCATAGGCGTCTAATCCATTTTTGTTGTGGCCTTTGCCATCGCTACCGGTGGTGCCGAAGATGTTCCAGTCTTCGTCATCGTAGTACTTTTTGACAAAGTCTATCGCCGCTACGTTAGCGTTGGCACTGGCACCAAAGGCGGTCGTCAACCCGTACTGATTACGCAGATGATTGATTAAATTAACCGCGTAAACGGACAGGGCTTCTTGAACCGTTGGGTCACTTGGGTCCACCACCACGTCTAAGGATGCATCTGATTTGAACTTTTGTTGTAACTCTTTTACATAATCAGCACCCTTCGCCACTTCCTGTAAGGCGGCTGCGTTTGCGGAACTTGGGTTCGCTAAGTAGTTCTTTAAAGCGGTGATGTAGGCCACTGACATGTTGATTACATCGCTTGACTGCACTTCAGCAACTGCGTCCACAATGGCCTGAGCACTAGCCACGGCCGCTTGAGCATTGTCAACTGCTGCCTGACCAGAAGAGACCGCCGCACTGGCGGATGAGGCCGCACTCTCAGCGGCTGATAGGTTATTAGCGGCGGTTGACTGGTCACTAGTCAAAGCAGCTTCAGCAGCACTCAGAGCACTAGTAGCACTAGCGACGTTGGCCGAGGAAGAAGAAAGGCTAGCTGAAGCACTAGTCGCCTCTGCTTGGGCACTAGCTTGAACGCTAGCAGCCGCGCTAACTACCCCCGCCTGCTCACTGACCGCCTGAGAGGCCGATGCCACTACAACGGCTTGCGAGGAAACGGCACTAGTTGCCGACGCAATGTTTTCCGAGGTAGCGGCTTCCTTATTGGCAATTGCGGACGAGAGGGCTGCCGACGCAGACGTTACGTTGTTAGAGGCGCTCGTGACGTTAGCTTGGGCGCTATCCACACTAGTCTGGGCAGTATCAAACGTACTTTGGGCAGCATCGACAGCCGCTTGGGTACTTTCAACGCTAGCGTTGGTGGTTTGGTTAGTAGTCTCGGTAGTTGTGGTGGTAGCTGCGTGAGCTTGATTAGCCTCCGCAACTACCCCCGTTGCCGTGGCGACCCCTACTAAGGCCGTCAGGCGAATCATTTTCTTCTTATTCATGTCGTAGTCTCCTGATGCTATTTTCAATGCTAAGTTAGCAATTATTATACGTTGAACTACTCCCACTTAGCTAAGCCTACGGCTTGACGCTTGAAGTGGGAGATTCTGGGAACATCGCATACTTACTCTACCGGTTCTAAGTGAACTTTCGAGCAGAGGTTACGACTATTGACCAAGGCCCGTCCCAGGCCTAAATAGCTTAATTATTGGGTAGCTAACCCCTTTTTCAGAATTACTTGAGCTGCATTGATATCGCGATCTAGGCGGGTCCCGCAGTTGGGACAATCCCATTCACGAACGTCTAGCCATTCCGATTTATCTAAACCTAACCGATGGTTGTTTTTCCCACAGTTAATACAGATTTGACTAGTATAAGCTGGATTAACCTGAATGAGTTTTTTACCGTACCAATCACATTTATACTGCAAGATACTAACTAGCTTAGACCAACTAGCGTTGGTAATCGCTCGAGCTAGTTTATGATTTTTCAACATACCCTTAATGTTAAGTTTCTCTAGCACAATGATATCATATTGTTTAACTAACTTGGTTGTGAACTTTTGTAACTGATCCAACCGTTGGTTGGCGATTTTTTGACGATATTTAGCAACCATGACACGAGCTTTTTGGTAATTTTTGAAGTCGTCTAATTGCCGTGGAGCTAAGACCTTATCGTGATAATCCCAAGCAATGGCTTGTTTAGCTAATAAGTAGCGTCGACTGCGCAACTTTTCCCAATGGTGTAGCTTCTTACGATACTTATCTTCAAAATGGTGAATTGGCTCTTTGTAACCGTCGGATAGATTAAGTAATGATTTTAATCCTAAATCACCACCAACGCTCTTACCAGTCTTAGCTAATGTTTGGTTTTCGCATTCAGTTAAAACGGTAATGTAGTATTGATTAGCAACAGTTAGGCGAACAGTAACGTTCTTGATTTTGCCTTGTGGTAAACGTCCTGATCGAAAGTAAACTACCCCTAATTTAGGCAACTTAATATGGTGATTATCAATCACTTTAATGTTGTGGTTAACACATTTCGAGTTATAGCTCTGTGCATACTTTCGTGACTTAAAGTGTGGAAATTTATTTTGCCCTTTAAAAAAACGCTGAAAGGCGTCGGCTAGATTGCGATTAGCACTTTGCAAGGATGTTGATTCTGCTTGCTTCAACCAGGGATATTCTTCTTTTAATCGTTTTAGAAGATTGTTCATGCCAAAGGCATTGACAAACTTGGCGTCTGGATTGTTCTTTCGCCGCTCAATTTGCATATTAAGCATCTGATTCCACACAAAACGAGCGCAACCGAAGGTTTGCATTAAACGGTCACGTTGCTCGGAATTAGGATATATACGCATTTTCACGGCTTTAAGAACCATTACTTTCTCCCTTGACTTTCAATGTACTTTTTTACTACTTCTAACGGTGCACCACCAGTACTAATTAAACAATAGCTTTGGGTCCAAAAAGCGGATTTCCACAACTGACGCTTAATTTCTGGAAATAGTTTCTTAACCATTCGAGAACTTGATGATTTATAAGCGTTCAGGAACTTAGCCATCTCCGTATGCGGTGTTGCGCGGAACAAGACATGAACATGGTCAATATCATGGTTCCACTCTTGAAGATTAATACCATAAGACTGACCAACTACTACAAAACGATGTTTCAGATACTCAGATATTTCATCGTTAATGACTTTACGCCGATATTTAACAACCATTACTAAATGATAATTGAGTAAATATACTGAGTGCTGATTTCTATCTAATTCTATTGTTATCACCACGATCCTTTAACATATACTAAATATACCATAGCGCAAAAGAAAAAGCACTATCGTGCTTTAAGGAGGAGATTCATCCCCCACTTGTCGAAGTGGGGGTATTCTCGCCAATTATGGATAAACAGTCGTACAGGCGTTTTAAATAGTAAATAGTGGAAATTTTATCCATCACGCAGTTATAACGGCTTAAAACGGACCAGAGAGGCGAAATATAGAGGGTGGCGAAAAAGCACCCCCCCGCCCTACCGCCTAAAAAGGTAGAGCGCACACATAGCCGTCGCCTTACACGATAACGAGCTTTCAAAACTTTTTGGGTACGGGGGGTAGACCGTCGCAGTTACTAACGACGCATGTTGTCGCTAAAACGGAGAACGTGGCAAACAGTCCCGGATTAGACCGCNTGACAGCTCCCTAGCCCCATCAAGTGATCGCCTGGTGGGGCGGGTGGCGGATGCTGGTTAGAAATTAGCNTAAGAGCCAAACACGGACCCTTATTTCTTGGAGTAGGTCACCTTTACACCGTCGAAGTTGACCAAATAAAAAAGAGCTATCTATATCAGATAGCCCACATTGCGCCCTTCCCTTATTTCACAAACTTTTCTTCCTGGATTTTGACCCCAATTTGGGGTTAAAACTATGTTTACTAATGTTTAATAAGAAACAGAAACGCCGTCATATCAAGGTTTTAAACACCCCTGAAAATGACGGCGAATTAAAAAATGCCAACTAGAGGAGTCGAACCTCCGACCTTCTCTTTACGAGGGAGATGCTCTACCAGCTGAGCTAAGTTGGCAAAAAAGATGGCGCTGATGCTGATTCGCACCAACACCATCTGAAGAACTCCGGATGCCAGACTCGAACTGGCGACAGCCTGATTAACAGTCAGGTGCTCTACCGACTGAGCTAATCCGGAATAACGCGTGGCAACGTCCTATCCTCGCAGGGGGCGATCCCCCAACTACTTTTGGCGTGCTGAAGCTTAACTTCTGTGTTCGGCATGGGAACAGGTGTATCCTTCAGGCCATCATCACCACACTTTGAAAGCTTGTGCTTTCAAAACTAAACAATATCTTTTCTCATCAAGAATCCTCACACCTGACTTGGTTAAGTCCTCGACCGATTAGTAATGGTCCGCTCCATGCGTCACCGCACTTCCACTTCCATCCTATCTACCACATCATCTCTGTGGGGTCTTACTTCCAAAGGAATGGGAAATCTCATCTTGAGGCGAGTTTCACACTTAGATGCTTTCAGCGTTTATCTCATCCATACATAGCTACCCAGCGATGCTCCTGGCGGAACAACTGGTACACCAGCGGTATGTCCATCCCGGTCCTCTCGTACTAAGGACAGGTCCTCTCAAATTTCCTACGCCCGCGACGGATAGGGACCGAACTGTCTCACGACGTTCTGAACCCAGCTCGCGTACCGCTTTAATGGGCGAACAGCCCAACCCTTGGGACCGACTACAGCCCCAGGATGCGATGAGCCGACATCGAGGTGCCAAACCTCCCCGTCGATGTGGACTCTTGGGGGAGATAAGCCTGTTATCCCCAGGGTAGCTTTTATCCGTTGAGCGATGGCCCTTCCATGCGGAACCACCGGATCACTAAGCCCGACTTTCGTCCCTGCTCGACCTGTCTGTCTCGCAGTCAAGCTCGCTTGTGCCTTTACACTCTGCGAATGATTTCCAACCATTCTGAGCGAACCTTTGGGCGCCTCCGTTACCTTTTGGGAGGCGACCGCCCCAGTCAAACTGCCCACCTGACACTGTCTCCCACCACGATCAGTGGTGCGGGTTAGAGTGGTCATAATACAAGGGTAGTATCCCACCAATGCCTCCACCGAAACTAGCGTCCCGGTTTCTACGGCTCCTACCTATCCTGTACAAGTAGTACAAACACTCAATATCAAGCTACAGTAAAGCTCCATGGGGTCTTTCCGTCCTGTCGCGGGTAGCCTGCATCTTCACAGGCAATTCAATTTCACCGAGTCTCTCGTTGAGACAGTGCCCAGATCGTTACGCCTTTCGTGCGGGTCGGAACTTACCCGACAAGGAATTTCGCTACCTTAGGACCGTTATAGTTACGGCCGCCGTTTACTGGGGCTTCAATTCAGGGCTTCGCCGAAGCTAACTCTTCCTTTTAACCTTCCAGCACCGGGCAGGCGTCAGCCCCTATACTTCATCTTACGATTTTGCAGAAACCTGTGTTTTTGATAAACAGTCGCCTGGGCCTTTTCACTGCGGCTGGTCTTGCGACCAGCACCCCTTCTCCCGAAGTTACGGGGTCATTTTGCCGAGTTCCTTAACGAGAGTTCACTCGCTCACCTTAGGATTCTCTCCTCGACTACCTGTGTCGGTTTGCGGTACGGGCAGTTAAATACTCACTAGAAGCTTTTCTCGGCAGTGTGACATCGGCAACTTCGCTACTTTAATTTCGCTCCCCATCACAGCTTGTCAACCCGGCTTAAAGCATTTGACTCTAAACCTGACTTACTGCTTGGCCAGACACTTCCAATCGTCTGGTTTGCTTAGCCTCCTGCGTCCCTCCATCATTCAAACGCATTTAACTGGTACAGGAATCTCAACCTGTTATCCATCGACTACGCCTCTCGGCCTCGCCTTAGGTCCCGACTTACCCTGGGAGGACGAGCCTTCCCCAGGAAACCTTAGTCATTCGGTGGACAGGATTCTCACCTGTCTTTCGCTACTCATACCGGCATTCTCACTTCTAAGCGCTCCACTAGTCCTCACGGTCTAACTTCGTCGCCCTTAGAACGCTCTCCTATCACGTGTCCAAAAGGACACATCCACAGTTTCGGTAATATGCTTAGCCCCGGTACATTTTCGGCGCAGAATCACTCGACTAGTGAGCTATTACGCACTCTTTAAATGATGGCTGCTTCTGAGCCAACATCCTAGTTGTCTATGCAACTCCACATCCTTTTCCACTTAGCATATATTTAGGGACCTTAACTGGTGATCTGGGCTGTTCCCCTTTCGACGGTGGATCTTATCACTCATCGTCTGACTCCCGGACATAAATCATTGGCATTCGGAGTTTATCTGAAGTCGGTAACCCATGACGGGCCCCTCGTCCAAACAGTGCTCTACCTCCAAGATTCTCGATTCCGAGGCTCCCCCTAAAGAGATTTCGGAGAGAACCAGCTATCTCCAAGTTCGTTTGGAATTTCACCGCTACCCACACCTCATCCCAGCCTTTTTCAACAGACACGGGTTCGGGCCTCCAGTGCGTTTTACCGCACCTTCACCCTGGACATGGGTAGGTCACCTGGTTTCGGGTACATAACTACGTACTTCATACGCCCATTTCAGACTCGCTTTCGCTGCGGCTCCGGTTTTTCCACCTTAACCTTGCACGTAATCATGACTCGCCGGTTCATTCTGCAAGAGGCACGCCGTCACCCATTAACGGGCTCCGACAGCTTGTAGGCACATGGTTTCAGGAACTATTTCACTCCCCTCCCGGGGTGCTTTTCACCTTTCCCTCACGGTACTGGTTCACTATCGGTCACTAGGGAGTATTTAGCCTTGCGAGATGGTCCTCGCGGATTCCGACGGGGTTTCACGTGTCCCGCCGTACTCAGGATCCTGAACGGAGAGAACCAGGTTTCGTCTACTGGACTATCACCATCTCTGGTGTGGCTTCCCAGCCACTTCGACTACCTGATTCTTTGGTAACTCCAAAGTTCAGTCCTACAACCCCACTGAGCAAGCTCAGTGGTTTGGGCTCTTCCCGTTTCGCTCGCCGCTACTCAGGGAATCGAATTTTCTTTCTCTTCCTGCAGCTACTAAGATGTTTCAGTTCACTGCGTCTACCTCTTGGCAGCTATGAATTCACTGCTCAAGTAATCATCGACTAAGATGATTGGGTTTCCCCATTCGGAAATCTCCGGATCAAAGCGTACTTACCGCTCCCCGAAGCATATCGGTGTTAGTCCCGTCCTTCATCGGCTCCTAGTACCAAGGCATTCACCATGCGCCCTTCATAACTTAACCTTACTGATCGTAGATCAGTCAAGTTAGTTGAGTATGCGATTATAATTCGTTAAAAACTCAAATAACGCGGTGTTCTCGGTTTTCTTGATTTTATTAGAAATTGATATTATTTAGTTTTCAAAGTACAA